>CAYYFM010000098.1:0-3826 GCA_964471375.1 uncultured Gammaproteobacteria bacterium | reverse complement strand
ATGTAAGCATCGAACTTGAGCGAGCCGGTCGTCCCCACGAACTCGAAGTCGTAGGTGCGCGTGTTTGCCTCCTCGCCAACGTAGTCGAACTCTGGACATTCGACTGCTTCGCGTGTCGCGCAGTAGCCGTACCAGAACTGTACGTCAGCCACGGAACGTCCGAACTGGAGTTCGATGAGAACGTTGCCGTTCTCGCTCGGGTTCGGGTCATCGGTCGTTGCCGGCGGACTGCCTGTGTCGGTATCCGCATCCGTGTCGCTGTCGACATCGGTATCTGCATCCGCATCCGCACTGTCTGCGGCGGAGTTCGCTCCAGAACTTGGTGCTGTCACTTCGGACGTTCCACAAGCGATCAAGACAAAAAGGTACAGTCTCATTTGCTCTCCTTCAGAGGGGGTTCAGGGGCTCCGCCGAGCCCGAGGACGAAGACAACCTGCGCCCACGGTGCATCGAACGTTTGTTCGTAGTCGTATAAGGACGTGTTGAACGTTTCCTTACCAACTCGCAATTGCACACCAACGATCTGTGCCGCGCGATCTATGGTGCTATTGTACGTCACTTGCACCATGCCACCCAGAACGTAACTGGTCAATGTCGGAGTTGCTGACGGATCATCTCCGAGCATGGTGACAACCACCGTCGGCCCAACACCTATTTTGAGCGGACCACGACCAATGTCGAGATGAAGATCACTCGATGCTCCAAAGCCATTGATCTTTTCAGAAACGGACAGTTCGTTCTCTGTCGTCTCACCCATCCAGTATCCGTTCACTTGCACACCAAGTCGTGCAATCGGCCAGGCATAGCCACCGTCGAAACCGACGACGGCTCCGCCTCTGCCATTCGTACGAACTACGCGCGCATGAACGAGATCTGCCGAATCGTAACCTGACGAGAGAACTCCATTCTCACCGTACGGAATCACGACTTCGTTGCGCATCATGTAATGCGCCCCGCCAAGGACGAGAAAGTATCCACCAGAACTGAGCGCTCGTCGAGCAAGTTTCGTCGCGACCTCTGCGTTGTCTTGTGCAGTACTTGCATGACTCGCCGCCTCAGTTGCCAGACGCTTCGACTCCTCGGCATCTGCCTTTGCCTGTGCGGCGAGACGCCCTGCCTCTGCAACTTGGTCGCGTGCATCCTCCGCCGCTGTCCGAGCCGCGGCCGCATCAACACTTGCTTGATACGCAGAGCCTGCCGCCGCATCAGCACGAGCTGCTGACATCCGACTCGCTTCCTCCGCTTCGATCGCATGGCGATCCGCGTCTTCCGCTGCCCGTCGAGCTTTCTCGACGAGCCCTGCAAGACCACTGATCCTATCTATCCGCAAATCGATGACACACGACTCGCGGGTCGTTACTTCACCGATTCCACGATCTGGCGAACCAGGAACGTCCACGTCACAAAACGCATACGTGTCCTGAAAGTCATGTGCAACCGTGACTTCGCATGTCTCCACATTCCAGGTGAGTTCACTGTGCAAATGAACGCGTTTCCATGCCTCAATCAGTTTCGGATACCATGGACTCTCCTTCGACGTCACATGGCAATTCTTCATCCACTCTGGCAACGGGTCTTCAGCCCGCGCCATTGGCACAAGCAAAATCATCAACATACAAAGGAACATCATGCTCCCTCCTGTCTCTACCCGGCGAAATGCCAAAGCGAGCTTGTAGCCTAGCAAAAATATGAGGTTTGTCAAGAAACTAGCCGGCAGTAGCGAGTAGCGTGTAGGATATAGCGTGTAGAGAAGAAAACTAGAAATATCATTACTATGCTCATCATCGTATACGGTGAAGATACGTTTCGTGTACAGGAGAAGGTGAAAGAACTGCAAACGGCGTTTACGAAGAAATTTGATCCGACTGGTTTGAACCTGTCGGTTTTTGAGTCTGGCACACCAGCCGGAGAAATCCTACAAGCGATGCAAAGTTTGCCTTTTATGAGCCAGAAACGAATGGTGGTTGTGAAAGAGGTGATTGCGACGACGAAAAAGGATGGGGAAGAGGCGTGGGCTGCGCTTGCGAGGACTCCAGAATCTGCAATCGTGGTCATGTTGGAGACGACGAATGTTGAGAAAAAAGCTTTGTTTCAAAAACTCACGAAACCTTCGACGAATTCACCAAGCTCACCGCAGGCAAGCTCAGGTAGTAAACTTGATGTTCATTTATATAATTTTTCTATCCTTGAAGGATCTCTTCTTTCAAAATGGACGACAAACCGAATCAGATCCTCTGGAGGACAAATTGCCCCAGACGCGCTTTATGAACTATGCGATCGAGTAGGAGGAAACTTGTGGCAGATGAATAATGAGATACAAAAGCTGATTGGATTCACGAAGAACCCGATCAACAAATCGGACGTTGAAAATCTTGTCCGTGCTACGTTTGAGGGAGAAATTTTTGCACTCATCGATGCGGTGAGTCAAAAACAAGGAGACAAGGCAATCAAACTTCTTTTTCAAGAACGCGAAAGTGGCGCAAGTGACTTCCAAATTTTCAGTATGCTCGCAAGACAGGTCCGCATTCTTCTTGGTGCGAGAGCAATGCTTGACGAAAACCCGCACGCAACATCTTCTCAACTCGCTATAGACATGGATCTTCATCCGTTCGTCGCCCAAAAATCCCTCCTACACGCTAAACGCTACACACTACAAACCCTCCGCTCCACCCACGACCTCCTCTTCCACTACGACGCAGGAATGAAATCCGGCCTTCTTGATGCAGAACTTGCAGTAGATCTCGTCACAACCCGCCTAGTTTCCACATAAAAAATTTGACCGTCACTTAGTGACGGTCAAAATAACAATGATCAAAATACGCTTAGATCACGCTGTAAAATAACAATGGAATCACAAGACAGACATCTAAAACAATCTGACCGTCACTAAGTGACGGTCAGATTGTGTTAACATGTCCACAAATTAGCTTGTCTAAATGGTTCGGTGGTGGTAAACTTGCTGGGGAATTCACAGCTTACTCACTTTTTCGTAAACGTATGTCCGGAGATACTTTGAATCCGCATGAGGCTATTGCCCTCGAAGAAGAAAATCGAAAAACGGAACAGCTCCGTGCGGAACTTGTGGTTGTGTTTCAACAGCTGTTCGAGTCCATGACAGGCGACTTCGGGAAAGATTTGTTAGCCAAAGGCATCGAGGATCTTAAAACGATGGATTTGGCAAAACTTAAGTTGGTAAAAGCAGGAAAATTAATCCTCGTCGACGGCGGATTACGACCGGCGGGACTTCTCTCCGAGCTTAACCGCATGAGGTTGAGAAACGCGGGCGCGACAGATCGGCCGGGTTATCAGTGGCAGGCAGAGGGAGACGGCTCCGACCAAAATTTTCCACTCAAGCCTGGAGAATGGACATTAAAACCAAAAGAGTAACAAAACACCTTATAAAAAACCCCCGGCAATGAGCTGGGGTTTTTCTTACTGGCAGTAGCTACACATTCCCTTGGCTATCTTCTGCAGCCCGATAAGGATGAGCAGTACTGGCCACGCGATGGGTAATGTATAAATATTGGGTAGTGTATAAAATATTGTGTCTGGAGAGGGGTATAGTGCAGGTGCTTAATCAAATCACCACACACCTCTCCATATGCCAACGTACAAAGAAATCGCCACAAAGTCCATACAAGAGTTCGTCACATACAGCAAAGAGTCCACCATGAGCGAGATTTTACTTGAAGTAATTGAAATGTTACTGGGTGGTGAACGGACACGATTTTTGGCAGAAGAAACAGATTCAAAAAATAAAGGAAATGGACATTACAACCGTTTCTTAAAATCTCTCACTGGTAAAATACAGCTCAACGTTCCCCCT
>CAYYFM010000097.1:0-17731 GCA_964471375.1 uncultured Gammaproteobacteria bacterium | reverse complement strand
CTCGCTTCCCGCTTTGCCTCAGGCGGCATACGATTTTCAAAACACACTTTGAGCGCATCACTCAATGCGCCAAACCGTCTTACATCTTCAATACGCATGACATCTGTCTCTATAAGCGGTATAAGCTCTTTTGGATGAGAGACCCTATACATGCGAACTAAATCTGCTAACTGATCGGTAAGATTATCCACATATGACCGAACAACCGGTTTGAGATCGTCATACCGCATGTGAGATTGCGCCTCTGGCAAGACGGATATTTGTTCATTTTGTCGACTTCCTTCTGGCATACCTGCAAAGTATAACAGAAAATCAGGCGATTGTGCGTCGCCTGATTTTTTATGTTTAGGGACTTTTATTCTGTCACGATCCAGATCGTCTCAACATCCGTAATAATGAGGGCATCACCATCTTCTCGAGCCATCCCACGAACGCGGATTTGATCATCAGCTGACAGATCGTCTTCTGTCACCTCCTCACGATCTTTCATGAAGACTGTGTCATCGTCATAATCAACGGTGACAGATGTATATTTTGCATCTTCCTCATCAGATGGTGTCATCACAATTTGATTTTCGTCCGTATCCACGGAATCAACCTCACCGGTATGACGCGCGACACCTTTGATCCAGATATTGTTGTCTTTGATGAGACGTGCGCTGATCGTTCCGTCATCATTGACGCGACCAACGACCATCAAGTGATCTCCTGCTTGAAATTCATCGACTTCTGACGATCCCATAAATCGACGTACGAAATTTGTGTTTTCGTCATACACAATCGTCAGTTCGTCTCCTTCATCACCTACCAGATTATTGACGTCAGAAGAACGCAGATGTGGGTTCTCGAGCAAGGTCACAGAAAGGGACCCGGAATCCTCATCGTCCTTAGCAATATCGTTAAGCTCAACCAGAAATCCTCGCGTTCGTGCTTTCAAATAAATTTCATCTCCACGACGCAACACGACGATAATCCGTGCATCCTCTGTATCCTTTTCAAGTCGCACGCGCACGCGATCTCCAATTTCGAAGTCGGATAATTCTGCAGGATTCGTCGAGCCAACAACCATGTGTGTATTTGAAGTGATGTCCACAACATGATCTTCCTCGTTCCATTGAATGGTCATGGTATCTGCATCCTCATCAACTTCTTGAATCCACCCATTTAATCCACGCATGTTGTATGGATTGAGCGAGGAGTTTACGACGGTTTCAGCGGTCACAACACCCGTGTTCTCATTGAGTTCGCCAATCACGTGAAGATAATCTCCTGTGATCCAGTCGGACATGACGGTTGTATTGCCGTCATTCGTTCCAAAAACCGTTTCTTCGTCGATGTCGACGGTGTAATCCGTGAATTCACCAGCGGGATCTTGTCGTACCACAATCGTCGTTGGTACGTCCGTCGAGCTCAGCTCGATGAGTTGTCCCCAAAAATCGATATCGGAAGTTTCCTCAGACTCTGCCTTTACAATGGACATTGGCGCAAGGGCAGTGACGAGAACAAGAGCGGCAATACTCGTTTGAAAAAATCGTTTTGTGATAGTCATAGGAAAGAGAAATTAGGGGAATTAGGGGTTTGGTTCGCGCAGTGGCTGCAGCCGCTTGCGCATCATTTCTGGAGTTGGTGGACGACGTGATTCGTCTTCAGATAGTTGTACACGAGTATGGACACGTTCGTAACGATCGTTTTCTGTAGAAAGTTTTTCGATGATTTTATGACGACGTGGCATCACCTCTACTTCTGTATTGAGCTCTTCAACAGATTGATCGAGCTCGATCGCAGCGGATTCGAGTACGGTCGAAATTTTATCGCTCTGTTCTACCAAACGCTCTGCTTCATTCATGCGACGATTGTACATTTTTGCGTGAAACTCTGCGCGTGCTTCGGAAGTTGGTGCCATGCGCTCTTCCATCTTTTCCATGTTCTGTTTCATAAAATAAAGCGGGTGGCCTTCGACGACATCTGGACTCTCATACGCATACACACCGGTTCCCATTCCAAAAACAAGAACAAGACAAAGCGCTCCGACCGTTGCAAATCGAAAAACCGGGCGTGGGTGTGGAACGCCTACGATTTTTTTGAGCAAGGCGTCAGAAAATGCACGCGTTGGTCGCGCTTCCCTTGCCATTCGATTTAATTGCCACTTGAGCCAGAACATATTGTTTTTAGTTTTTTCATGGCGCGAAACGTTGCCACTTTGAGTGTGTCTGCGGATTTTCCTAAAAGCGGAGACATGTCTTCATATCCGTACCCTTCCAGATACTTCATCGTTACAAGGCGTCGTTCATCTTTATCAAGTTGTGAAAGCGATTTATCGATAAGCATTTCTGATTCGCGTCGTTGCATCGTCTCATGACCATCTTCCCCAATCGCGGTTAATGTCACCTCTTCGAGATCAACGTCCTGTTTGCGATCGCGATAGAAGTTGGCGAGATGATTGTGGGCGATACGATAGATCCACGCGGACCGAGAGACTTCTGGGTCGTACTTCGCAAACGCATTAAACGCTTTCATAAAAATTTCACTCACCAAATCCTCTGCAACGTCGCGATTTCGGCCAACACGAAAAAAGACGTATCGAAAGATACGATCGATGTTTTCTCTGTAAAAACGGTCAAAATCAGGCTTCACAGAGGTATTGTACACGATTTTTACCGTCTGGTAACAGGTCAAGGATGAGCGGATTTTGCTCTTCCAACAAATGCCATAGAAAACACGGGGAGGAGAACCCAGAAGGCTTTTGCTGCATCACCAACGAAGAGAGTTCTTGTGAGTGGAGATAACACATCCGATGCTTCGGTGGGAAAAAATGAAAGGGTGACGCTAATGAGCAAACCAACGTGCAGGATCGAAAATAAAATAACTTGCCACATCGGGCCTTGCTCGGAATTTACGCCGAGTGTGCGCATGAGGGCGGATTGTGAAAGCAAGAAAAAAAGGAAGATAAAAATTCCGAGAAAAACAGAGACACGGAGTGCGAATGCATCGTTGATGTTTACACTCGCGTCGAAGTTTGTAATGAACGGGACGTATTTTACCACCGCAAGCGACATGTAGATCGAGACGAGAATGACGAGCAACCTGTCTCGTCCAAGCGAGACTCCGTACATAAGTGACGCGACAATAAAAAAAAGAATAATGAACATGTCCCACGACGGCGTAAGCCAGTTGATCGTGGAAAGATAGGAGCTTACCTGACTTGTGTCGAGGGCAAGGCCGAGCATGTTTTTATCATTCTATTACCGCGCGAGAGCAACGGACGGAGCCGCCGCGTTCACGTACGTCGGGGTTTCTGCAGAAACGAGGCCGAGCATTTTGACGGAGCGCGTAACATTTTCAAGAGCGCGTGCTTCGCGAGCCGTAACCTCAAGTTTTTGATTTTCGAGTGTGAGACCGTTAATCGTATCTTCGTATTCGCGAATCGTGTAACCGTTTCCAACGGAACCGTTCACCTGAACGATATACACAATCGCGCAAAGTAAGACAAGAATCGTCGTGACAACATTCAAGGTGAATGTGTGCTGTGAAAAAAACGTCACGGCTGTACGCGTTCCTTTAACACTAGAATACATTGTTTGTGAAAAATTGGACATATCCTCCTACAGATATTTTAAATTTTTTCGGCGACCCGCATCTTTGCCGATCGAGAACGTGGGTTTGAATGAATTTCTTGTTCTGTTGGCGTGATCACACGCTTGTTGATGATGTTGAGTTTTTTTCCTTGCTGGGCGGCGAAAAACTTTTTGACAAGCCGGTCCTCAAGAGAATGAAAAGAGATGATGGCGATCCGGCCACCCGGACGAAGTAGGTCGATCATGTCCGGCAGGGCGCGATCGAGTTCTCCTAATTCGTCATTGACCGTGATGCGTAATGCTTGAAAGATACGGGTGGCCGGATGAATCTTTCCGCGACGATGAATCACCGACGCGACAAGCTCTGCCAGTTGCAGGGTCGTCGTGATTCGTTTGTGTTTTCGTTCCTGATAGATTGTTTTTGCCAAAATGTGTGAAGCAGGCTCCTCTCCGTACACACGGAATATCTGTGCGAGATCTTCTTGATTCCATCCGTTCACAATTCCTTCTGCGGTCAACTCTTGCGAACGGTCATATCTCATGTCCAACGGTCCTTCATGCGAGAACGAAAATCCTCGTGACGCGTCTTCAATGTGACCCGAAGAGAATCCAAGATCAAGTAAAATGCCGTCAACGTGATCAAATCCGTGAACATATGCATGTTGTTTTACCTGTGCATAACTATCCTGTACCAGCACAAGGCTATTAGAAAACCTCTCCAGTCGCTTCTGTGCGATGGACAGGTTCACAGGGTCTCGGTCGAAACCAAGAAGCCGGCACCCAGGAAGGCCGCGCTCAAGGATTGCTTGTGCGTGACCTCCCTGCCCCACGGTGCCATCAATAAACGTTCTTTCTGTTCTCATGGCCCCACCATGAGATATTTGCTCCGGTTCATCTACAAGGTGATGTAACACCTCGGTGACCAGTATAGGAATGTGTGTCGGTTCAGCCATATAGCAAACACAGATGTGCGCCGAATTCCGTATCAATACGAATATCCGAATCAGTACCAGATTAGTATATTCGGACAAATTCGGAATTCGGCTCAACTCTGTTTCTAAACACCTAGTTCTCCCAGTTTTTCTGCGATATTTCCAACTTCTGCTTCTGTTGCCTTCTTGTAGGCTTCCCATTTTTCGGAATCCCACAGTTCTAGGCGGTTGTACAGACCTGCGACGACAACCGCCTTTTGCATTCCGGCATACTGTCGGAGATATTCCGGCAGAATGATCCTTCCCTGTTTGTCTATGTCCACCTCCATGGCACCCGCAAGCATGAGTCGGGCGAAGGCACGTGAATTCGACTGTCCCAGGGGCAAGTTCGCCAATTTCTCAGCGAGTTTGTCCCACTCCTCCTTCGGGAACAGGAAAAGCGAAGAATCGAGACCCCGCGTCACGACCGCCCCCTTCGCGAGGTCTAGACGAAACTTCACCGGAATCGCCAAGCGACCCTTGTCGTCGATGGTGTGGTTGTATTCGCCAATGAACATAGACGGTCTGTGAAATGGCCCGAGGGCTTACTTTTTTTGAAAAAAATAAGCGGTTCACCTGCTGGCCGTGCGCCAACCGATTCCCCACTTTGTACCACTCGGTACCACTTATAAACATAATATGCCTATATGTGGGACGCGTCAACAGAAAAAACCACGAAGTTATCCACATGCTACGAATTACGAAAGGTTACGAAACTACAAATGCTACGAATAAAAAAATCCAATGGTGAAAGTGGATTTTAAGAAAATTGGTGAACTTACCAGTCTAGTATCCCTCCTGTTGCAAATCCTTCTGGAAATTCTTGACGACTCCAACCTATGATTCTTGAAATCGTAGCGAGACGCTCCTCGTTTGTTGATGTGCGTGGAAATGTTCCTTGAATCCGCATCGGAACGAGTTCGAGTTGGCGTGTTCCATCGTTATTCCATGTCAAATTTACGATGAGACCTTCATTTTGATCCTCACCAAACTGATCGAAAATAAAATTTCCGAGCGAGTATAGGATCAAACCGTTGTTGTACATTTCGATTCCTTGAAGCACGTGTGGGTGATGGCCAACGATCACATCTGCACCTGCGTCGATTGCCGCACGGGCGAGTTCGGTTTGACGAGCGGATGGTGTGTGTTGATACTCTGCGCCCCAGTGAAACGAGACGATGAGAATATCACCGAGCGTGTCTGCTACTTTTACATCTGATTCTAATTGTTCAATTGTAATCGGTCGGAACAAATCTTCATACGCTAAAAATACAACACGGTCCTTCACGACAGGTTCGACGTTGTTGGAATAGTCGCCGACGGGTTCAATTCCAGCGTTGATAAGATTCTGAACAGAATCTGCCCAGCCTGCGTAGCCGTAGTCGTCGATGTGATTGTTGGCGACTGAGACGACGTTCATTCCAAGATATTGTAAGACGTCGACACGTTCAGGTTCACCTTTAAAATGAATTTCCTTCCCTGTTGATGGTTCAAAGTCGGTAAGGACCGATTCGAGATTTGCAAAGATAATGTCGCTTTCAGCAAAAACTTCTTTCGCGTCAGAAAATGCTTGCTCAATCGTTGTTTTCGCCATTGCAGTTTTAACAGCACGGCCGAGCATGATGTCGCCGACGAACGAGAGAGTCAAAGGTTCGAAGGTTCGAAGGTTCGAAGAAACGGACGAAGAAAAAAAGACGAGATAGCTTGTTCCGGGGGCGTTGGGGTCGTTGAGAATACGATGAGAAGTTTCTTGCCAAACCAAGTCAGGTTGATAACCGTGTTTATCGTTCCACATTAAATAAGCGATGAGTGCGAATGGAGAATCGAGATGGTCGGACTTCAGACGATCGATTTGCTCGTAACGACGTCCTGCGGTAAGTGCAAGGGTTTCGGCATCCATTTCGTCCGTCGTGTCTTGCGGGAGGTAGTGAGCAAAGTCGATACTGGAAATAATGAGTGCATCATCAGGAAGAATTTGCTGTAACACAAGAACGAGTGACTCAGCATAATTTGTCCCAGCGGTGGATTTAGCGATGATCGGAACAATGGGGGTGTCTGGGAATAATTGAGCAAGATAAGAAACGTGAGTTCCAATCGAATGTTCGTTAATAAATGATGCGGGTTCATCTGATGCAACACCAAGCGAGACGAGACGATCCACAAGAACATCGTCTGTTTCGACGGTACCGAACGGAGATGTCCAGACACCGTGTGTTGTTTGAATTTGTTTCTCACCAGCGTTTTCGTGGTTGGGACCAATGACGACGATGACGGAAGGATCGGAGTTGTCCGCAATGTCTGTCCAGAGTTCCATGAGTTTTGTGCCGACGAGTGTGTGGTGCGGGAGAACGGCTGCGGAGACTTGGTTTGAGCCGAATTCCGAATTTGTCCGAATATTCGAATCTGACTCATGGAGATTTACATCTTTTACGGAACGAACAACGTCTTCGATGCCGAGAATATCGGTGATGGAGAAAATTGGACGGGCGATAACCTCCCGCCCTTCGACTCGCTCTGCTCGCTCAGGGAGTACTATGGTTGAATTCGTATATTCGGACAAATTCGGAATTCGGCTCATCCATATACCCACACCCAAAACCAACACCGCGGCGATGAGGGCCGCGGTGAGGGTTTGGCGTTTATTCAGTGATCGTAATCGTTTGAGCATCGGAGTGATTATTGGTTTCTGGGTCGCGAGTGGAACGAATGTAGACTGGTTCTGCATAGTACGTTCCAGGTGTTACGACACGTGCGTAGTACGTCAGCGTTTGTGACGGACAGTTTCCTCCCCACCTCTCTGTTGAGACAAAGAATGTTGCACGCCCATCAATCTCTTGTGACGGATAACTTTCACACTCTGTTGATGAACTATTGTATCCATTCGGTGAAATAATTGTGAGTCCTGATAGAACAATGTCTGTAACTTCATACGTCTCGCACGGAATGTAGTTCGTTGGTGTTGTCATTGTTGTCCCATCTTCCAACACTTCGATGATGGCGTTTTCCTCGTCCCATCCACAAATCGCATCGGGAAGGTCATAGGTGATCGTAACTTTCACTAAATCTCCTTCTCCAAATGTTGTTCCTGTTCCTTTGTCATTGCCATACGTTCGAGAAACGATAAGTGAATCATCGACCTCCGCTTCAAGATCAACAACCGGCGTATCGTACCGACTCACAACCATAAGCGCGCCTTCGTGGACGGTTAACGCGAACTGACTAAGTTCTTCAGGAGTTGCGAGAACATCTGCGGTCGCACCACGATGAAGCACGGCGCGATTTTCTTCTCCGCGGAATGTGTACGAGAAATCAACTTTATTTCCGATCATGTTCGGTAACGTCTCTTTCACATACAACAGACGTTCGAGGACAACCGTTGTTCCTCCTGCATTCATATTCAATACATAATCATGAATCGCATCGCGTTCTGGTTCATTCAATCCGCCCGCCAACACAGCAAGCAGTGCCGTGCGTTCGACCGTTGTTTCTTGATCATCTGCTTTCAAGTACAGGTAACCATTTTTTGAAGTCGCGTCTTTCAAAAGTTCGCGGTAAATTTTACGCGCGCTTTCATCGTCTCCCGCCCCTTGCAATCCAAGCGCAACCCAGAGTTGAACGTCTGTGTCGTCTCCAAGATCAGGAACAGCACGCTGGAACTCTGCGAGGACTGGCTCGCCAAGTGCTGCAAGACCCGCAAACGCCATGGCGCGTTGCACACCGCCGAGTGACGACTCTGTTGTATCATCGAGTCGCATGCGCAGGTACCAAGCGAGATCTGATTCGATAAATGGCGTGTCTTGGAGCAAGGCAATGCGCGCAGTAAGCTCAATATCCCCACTAGAATACGGTAACAATTGCACACCATCACCGTTCCAATACGCAGATTCGTTGAATTCAGCAATATCTAATTCTTCCTCAAAGAAATCGTTGAGTAACGTCGCCGCAGTCACACGCGCAAGCTGTTCATCTACGCGATCTCCCCACCATCCAGACAATGCCTGAAGCTCACCGTAGTAACGACCCATTCCTGCTTCCATGAATGTGACGTTGGTGTAATGATCGTCTGCACCGTCGATCACGGTTGAGGCATTTACGTTTGTGATTTCCGCAACGACCGGTTTCACAAGACGTGACGGCACGATCTTAATCTGACGCGTAATCTTGTCTGTAAACGCACCAGAGTCTGCTTGAATCGTAACAGTATGCGTTCCTAATTCCAGATCCGGTAACTCAATGCGAAGCGTTTCACCCGCTTGGCCAGACGAAACTTTTTTATATGAAGCATCTGGAATTTGAACGGTGTATTTCACCGCATCCTTCAAACCAACTTGTGTTCCAGATCCGCGGACGAGGAGGGTTGGTTCATCTTTGTCTAGATAAGAATCACGTGCAACAACATGCAAGAAGAATGGAAGGGTTGCATCGATGTTGATGAGTGTATTTCCAGCAAGTTTTTTGTCGGTCTGTAACGCCTGAGCGGTCACGCGCCATGAGGTGATGTTGTCGGGAAGAGTAAATTTCATCGTCCCATTTCCTTGCGCATCTGTCTGAATCAAATCAAATGCGGCTGAATCCTTAAACTCGAAGCGCCCCATAGAATCTCGACTTCCACCACCGCCTTTTTCTGCACCCATTGAAGACACTGTTGCTTCCTTTGTTACAGCTGTTGCAATAATTCCATCATCCACCCATCGATACAGTTCTTGAAGTGGCGCCACATTCTCAGGAAAAATTGCGTAGTAAGCTTCGTCGACAACGTTCATGTTAACTTCTGTCGAGAGAGGACGACCTGACACATCTGTCACCTTCACCGCAAGAAAAACTTCTTGTCCTGGTGCGTACACCGTCCGGTCTGGCGTCACGTCAATCGTCAGTTCAGACAATTCTGTGTTGTAACGAACAGGAAAACCACCTGAATCATACCACCAACCATATTCTGCTCCGACAATTTGGTACGCGCCGTTCGTATAGAGAATCCCGTACACGCTGGTGTTTGGAATGTCTGCTTGTTCGAACGGAAATACATACTGCGCGGATTTGCTGATAACTGTTTCTTGAATTCCTTGATGCGCCTGATAATAAAGCATGCGTCCATTCTCCGGCAAAACAAATGTTTTTCCAGATTGATAAACGGTTAGATGCGCATTGTCGCCAACCGCATATCCAGGAAATTCCCACTGATTATCACCTGCGTCGTCGTTGTTAAAGCTCAAGGCGTTTGAATCTCCATATTCAAACTCGTGATACTCCCACAGGTCGATTGTTGTCCGATCTGTTTTTCCATTTTCGTCTGTTGCAGATAAATCGATACGATAGTTTGCATCCGTTCTTGTTGCATCAAACGAATACGCCGCGACTCCATTTTCTCCTGAGAGAATCGTAAACACATTGATCTGCTTTTCGATACGATCGTACTCGTAATTTTTTACAACTTGCTTGCGAACCCAATCATACGACTCGCCCGTTTCGCGTTTTACATAGGTGATCTCTGTCACGGTCCCTGTCACGGATTGCCCCGAACGCACGGTCGGCGCAAACGTCTTCGGATCACCAGAGTTAATCGCCTGTGTGTTGCGAACCGTCACTTCTATTTTTCCCGTTCCGCCTTCCAACTTATTTGATTCCCAATCCGTATCAAGATAAATCTTTGGTCCAAAGATAAGCACACGCGATCCCACTTCCATATCGCCTTCTTCTGGACGATTTGGTCGCGCGGAAAACCAGGCAGAAATTGGATAGCGTTGGTTACTCTGATACGCGCAAGAAAAATTTCCATGTGCATTTCCTGCTGTATCAAGCGTCAGTGTTTGATCGACACATTCTCCTTGCACATGCACTTCTAATCCTTTCACCGGAGTTCCTTCAAAAAATTCTCCATGAACGGTGTACCCAACTGAATCACCAACAAATGCCGCTTCGATATCTGGGGTGATCGACAGTGTGTATGCTGGTTTCACGTAATCCGACACACCAATGGACCGCGACGCAATCACTTCCGTTTGCTCTCCTTTTCCTTCTCCAAAAATCGCAGAAATATTCAGCTGATAATAATCTGGGTTTGAATTTCGAAGTACGAGCTCACCAGAATACGTTCCGTTTGGGGTCACCTCTACGGTTGTCGAATCAAACCGAGCGTCAGCAGAAACTCGTTCAGGACGTGAACCGTCTGCGCGTGTTTCCACATACCCCCAAAACTTCACGGTGTCGTTTGGTTTGTATGTTGGACGGTCGGTGTACAAATACGTCCAGTACGAATCGGATACATTGCTAGGAACGTGATTTTCCCAACTATATGTGCGTGTTATGTCGTTAAAAACTTTTGGTCCATCCAATACAACGGCAAGGGCACGATCACCAGAACGAACAATAATAAGATCGCTTTGTTCAGAAACAGACGGCGTAAACGCAAGTCCGTCGGTGTTGGTTTTGACCGTTTCTTCATCACCTTCATATCCAACAGAAGCTCCCACAGACGGTGTATTTGTCGACGCATCATTCACCCATACGAGCGTCTTGTTCGTTGCACGAGAAACATACGACGTCAAATTCGATGACTGAATAAGAGCCCATGCATGCGCGCCATTTCTCGAGACATCAACATAGTAATATCCTTCATTCAACGACTCTGGAAACAGCAAAGCAGATTCCCAATCATACTCAACCCGCTCGGCATCAAATTCCATGACAGGATCGTTTTTCTCGACGTTATAAAACGTATCCGAACTCGCATACGATCGCCATTCAGACGTCGATGTTTTCAAGGCAGTAACATACGCTTCAAACGAATCATATCGATACACCTTCACATGCATCAGCGATTCTTCGCCAGCGTTTCCCCAGTCAGAGTAGCGGAGTAATACGGTACTGGTTGGCGTGACCGTTTGAATCGGATCAAATAAATTTATCGAGTATCCACGCTCTTCATCGATCGACGTCTCAAACTGAACAGTAATATCTTCTCCGAGTGTTTCACCTGAACCAACCAAAGGAAGACTTCCGGAAAGCATCACCGTATAAACCGTCTGCGGCGTTAATCGTTCTTCTGGAATGAACACAAACGCGCGGCGCAATTTTTCAATACGTCCTTTAATTTCTGGAGTGATTGTCAACGCTTTTTCAAACGCATCCTGTTCAATATTTTCGTAATTGAAATTGAACTCAATTCCGGTATCGAGTGGAACACCGATTGATTTATCTGCTGGGATTGAATAGAGAACTTGAAAATCGCCTTTCACCTGAAATGCCCATCGATAATCACGCGTGGCCTCCTGACCATCGGCCCATGTTGTCACCGTTGGAATTTCAAATTTAATAATTTCATCTGACGAAAGTGATTCGGCAAAACTGATGCGAACGGATGTGTCAGAAATTTGTTCCACAATCGGGTCGATATTTCCCTGATTTTTCACAACAAGCAAATCTTCGATATCTGCCGCAGACACAGAGTCTCGGCTTTCCAATAAAAACGCCCCGTCTGCCTTCACTCCAAGGGAATCGGATGACTCAGGAGTGAGAGTAAACTGGTCTTGAGCGTACACGGTCTGCACCCCAAAAAAAGGTTGAACAATGAGTACGGCAATAATAAGAACGGCGAGAACCGGAGAAAAGACGGCAACTAATTTGAAACGGGACATAATGGGAACCGGCCGCTTCAAAGCTTCTTGAAGACGCAATCGAAGCGCTTCCTTAAAACCCATCCGCGGTTCGGTGTGAATAGAGTTAGCATGACGACCTAAATCAGCCGTCAGCTTCTCTAACGATGGGTTTGTCTTTTCGTTACGTTGTTCGTTTTGCATATTCACAGCCACTTTAGTGGCGTCTGTGCCTGACGGGACTAAAGTCCCTTTGAAAGGTCTGAGCATTTCTTCAAAGCCCGATGCATGATGACTCCGACGTTATTTGGAGTCGCTTTGATCGCTTTCGCAATCTCCCCGTTATCACACTCGCCATAAAACTTCATGGTCACCGCGATTCGTTCCCTCTCAGGTAATTTCTCCAATATCTTCTCCAATTTCCCTCCAAGAATTTCTCGATCAATTTCATCCTGCGGTTTCGCATCGTTATTTGGACGATCATGCTTCGTTTCATCGAGTTCATCTGCTGGTTTCTTTGTGCGATGATAATCGGTGATCCGATTTGTCGCGATGCGATAAATCCAGCAGGTGAACGACGTCTTCCAGACAAATGTCTGTCGATGCGTAAACGCTTTCATGAAAATATCCGAGACAAGATCTTCTGCTGTCTGCGCATGTCCAACACGACGCACCACAAACGAATATATTTTCTGAAAGTATTTCTCATACAACTGATCAAACGCCCGATCGTCACCCGACTGCATGCCACGAACCAAGTCTTCATCTGTTTTCTCTGTTACACCTGTCGCTGTTCGATAACTTCCAAGAAGATCTGTGGCAAAGGCAAAAAACCTCGTCCACAGAGGTTGAAACGATGGAATGGTTCTTATATTACTTTCCATACAGCGCTCGTTTGGACCGCAATGTTCGATGATATGATACCGCAAAACGATGGGCTTCGTCACGGGCGCGTTGGAAAAGTTCTTTGCCTCGAGTTGCCGCGCGGTGGAGTTCGAGATCTGTACGGTCGTAAACGAGGCGATCTTGTTTGCGATCGAGGCCTTTGGCGATGCCGATAATCTGTGGAGGATTTAGGATGTAGGATTTAGAATTTAGGAATTCAGTAAGGACGAATTGAACGCGGTTGACCTGTCCTTCCCCGCCGTCGATAATCATGAGGACTGGCACTTCCCAACCTTTCTGTCCCAGTCGTGACAACCGCCTTCGCATCACTTCCTCCATGCAGGCAAAATCGTTTGCTCCTTTCACCGTCTTGATCTTGAACTTGCGATACAGATGCTTTGCTGGTTTTCCGTCGACGAACACGACCATGGATCCTACCGCGGACGTTCCAGAGATATTTGAAATATCATACGCCTCGATGCGACCGTTCAGATCGAAGTATCCTTGAGGGATGAGTGGGGCGAATGGAAGTTCGATGTCTTGTTTTGTGATGAGAGAGACGTCGCGGATATGCTCAAGAGCAAACAACTGTCCGCGCAGTTTTGCCGCCTGTTCGAAATCGAGAGCATCAGCACAGCGCTTCATCTCACGTTTCAACTCACGAACGATCACCATTTTCTTTCCTTCAAAAAATAAAATCAGTCGCTTAATGATTTTTCGATACTCAGATTTCGAGATCGTGCCGATACAAACCCCAGGACATTTTCCAAGCTGGTGGTCGAAGCAGGGTTTCCGAGATTTTCTGAGCGCCTGTAACCACCCCTTAGCCCCTCCTTCAAAAGGAGGGGAATCTGAAGTTAAATCTCCCCTCCTTTTCAAGGAGGGGTTGGGGGTGGTTACGGAGCCCTGACAAGTACTCCACGGAATGCTCAGACGGATCAATGCCAACGCGCGTTTCAGTGACAGTCCACTCGTATACGGACCAAACACAGACAGAAACTGTCCCTGTTTCCCTTTCTGGCGAGCTGCAAACGGATTCACTCCCTCCCGCTCCAGATCAAGCTGGCGCATGATGAGCGGTCGCGGATAGTCTTCGTTCGTGATTACGAGATACTGAAAACTTTTGTCATCTCGACTCAAGATATTATACGGAGGTTTGAGCGCTTTGATCTGATTCGCTTCGAGAACCAAAGCTTCGATTACGGTCGGTGTCTCGATGTAATCGATACGGACGATTTTTGAAACAAGTTCTGCAATCCGTCCGTCATGCGCTTTTGTGAAATACGATCCAACCCTCCGCTTCAACGACGTTGCCTTTCCGACATACATGAGTTGTTGATCGGCGTTGTAATAGAAATAAACCCCTGGATTATCCGGAAGTTGATCATTTTGAATTTGTATCGTGGGTGGAATCATGATTTTTTTCCTCACTCAATCACTTCTATACTCGCAAGAACTTGTTCAAATACGGACGTCTCAAGTTCTGGATTTGCAGCAACGACGAAAAAACGCGAGAAGCCGTCTTTCACACGAAAATCGGTCACCGTATGTTTTTCATTTCGCCACAAAGGCTGGTCAGCGAAATCTGC
The DNA here is from genome assembly GCA_964471375.1 of uncultured Gammaproteobacteria bacterium. Classification (GTDB taxonomy): domain Bacteria; phylum Patescibacteriota; class Patescibacteriia; order UBA9934; family GWF2-40-263; genus YC12-FULL-57-11. Next base: position 3,119 of record CAYYFM010000097.1, on the reverse strand, counting down.
AACGCTCTTTTTCTTTTCAATCTCATACCGCTGTGCATCATATTCTTTTGTTCCGACCACTAATTCTTCTGTCGACAGCACCTCAACGGTCGAAAGCGTTAAGAAACGATTCGCATCAAAATAGCGAATGAGAATTTGAGATCGTTCACGAGCGGATCCTTCACCAGAAACGGTGTATAGATTCAACGAATCGATCGATGGAATATATTCCACGTCCCAATCTCCTGGAATACTGAATACGAGCTTTGCAAAAGACGATCGTGACCGTGGAATCGGATCCCATGGCCAGCCAAAAATTCCGAGATTGTCCGTACTCCCCCACTCCTCTGGATTTGGAATAATGAGTTCGGAATCAAGCGCACCATATGCGAGAAAAAAATCGTATGGATTCATCCATGCAGACAGTTCAGCTGGCGAGTTCACATATCCCTGCAATTGCACCTCGGTCCCTGGATACACCGCGAAATGCAAATGCTGTCGCTCCCCATCCGTTTCTTTCGATTTATCTGCGCCAAGATTGACGAGAAATTGTCCTTTTTCGACTCGATCCCCTGTCTTCAATGTCGTTGAACCAAGATCGACGTGACCATAAAGTGTCTGAATTGATTCGTCTTCAAGTTCGTGTTGTAAAATAATGACGCCGCCGTATCCATCTACATCAGACAGATACACAACGAGTCCATCCGCAACCGCGCGGACAGGAACGAGTTGATTTTCTCCTGGAGCCAAATCTTCTGGAGGAACTTCTGCATCCTCTCCGGTGTGATACCCATGAAATCGATCATCAAAAAATTCTCCGAAACGCTTGTAACGCGGTTCGTATCCAATAACGTTTCCATCCAGTGGTAAGACAACGTCCGCATCGACGATCAGATCTCGTGATTCGGCCTCGTCGAGAAGACGATCTGTATTTTCAGTCTTTTGACTAACTGAAGACAGACAGCCGCCGCCGAGTAAAGTGAGGATACTGATCAAGGTGATGATTCGTTTCATATATTCCTACTTTAGCACCCGTTTCAAATACTGTCCCGTATGCGATTTTGCGTGGCGGGCGATATCCTCAGGGGTTCCAGCCATGACAAGACTCCCGCCTTTGTCTCCTCCTTCGGGACCGAGATCGATGATCCAGTCAGCGGTTTTAATCACATCAAGATTATGCTCGATCACGATAACGGAATTACCTTTGTCGACAAGCTTGTGAAGCACAAGTAACAACTGTTTCACATCAGCAAAATGAAGTCCGGTTGTTGGTTCATCGAGAAGATAAAGGGTACGGCCTGTCTGTCGTTTGGATAATTCAGATGATAATTTAACGCGCTGTGCTTCCCCACCAGAAAGTGTTGTCGCACTTTGTCCAAGTTTCAAATACCCAAGCCCAACTTCTAACAACGTTTTGAGCTTATCGTGTACGACAGGGACATCACGAAAAAAAACTTCTGCTTCCTCGACCGTCATTTCAAGAATCTGCCAAACATTTTTTTCCTTGAACTGAATTTCGAGCGTCTCCCGATCGAAGCGTCGGCCTTTGCACACATCACACGTGACATAAACCGTTGGGAGAAAATGCATTTCAATTGCGATGCGTCCGTGACCTTCGCACGTTTCACATCGTCCACCCGGAACGTTGAAGGAAAAACGTCCGACTTTATATCCACGAAATCGCGCCTCTGCGGTTGCAGAAAAAATCTCCCGAATCGGACTCCAGCACCCGGTATAGGTCGCAGGATTCGAACGAGGAGTTCGGCCGATCGCTCCTTGATCGATGAGGATTGCTTTGTCGATATATTCAATTCCGAGAATCGATTTGTGTTTTCCCGAACGATCTTTTGAACCGTACAGTTTATGAGCGAGATCTTTATATAACGTGTCGTAAGCAAGCGTAGATTTTCCAGACCCAGACACACCCGTCACACAAACAAAGCGACGCAAAGGAAAATCCACGTCGATATTTTTCAGATTATTTTCAGACGCTCCACGTATCTTGATCGAGTCTTTCCCTGGTTTACGTCGTTCTTCTGGAACGTCAATTTTCTTGTCTCCACGCAAATACGCCGCGGTCAGCGAATTCTTGTCCTTGAACACATCTGGTGTTCGACCGATAGCAACGACTTCTCCCCCATGAACACCCGCACCCGGCCCAATCTCAACCATAAAATCGGAGGCACGAATCGTATCTTCATCATGCTCAACAACCAACACGGTATTTCCAAGGTCTCGCAACTGCAAAAGCGTCTCGATCAGACGATCATTATCTCGCTGATGCAAACCAATCGTCGGCTCATCAAGAACATAAAGCGCACCGACAAGCCGTGACCCGACCTGCGATGCTAAACGAATGCGCTGAGCTTCCCCACCAGACAATGTTCCTGCCGTACGATTGAGCGTGAGATAGTGAAGCCCAACGTCCATCATAAACTGAAGACGATTCACGACTTCTTTTAAAACCGGTGTCGCGATTTCTTTGTCACGATCAGAAAGTTGGATGGATTTGAAATAGTCTGTTGCCGTCTCGATCGACATCGAGGTGATGTCGACAATGGAGAGACCTGCATGATTCAAAGGGACTTTAATAGGTAACCAGACATGCAACGCCTCGGGACGCAGACGCTTCCCTTCACAGACGAGACAGATGTCCTCGCTGAATAATTCCTTTGTCCCAAGTCCATGACAGGTTTGGCACGCGCCATAGGGAGAGTTGAACGAAAACAGTCGTGGCTCGATTTCAGGAAACGCAAAACCATCTTCTGGACAGGAAAATTTCGAGGATAACATCTGTTCTGTCCCATCTGGATAAATGATAACCGCAACGTCATTTCCGCGATCAACCGCTGTTTGAAGCGCATCTGCAAGACGCTGTCGAGATTCTTTGTCAGATGCAGACGGTGGAAAACCCCCTCCTAGCTCCCCCTTATCGAAGGGGAGAGAACTTGCAGAGAGAGCGCTGACTAGGATCGTATCGACAACAACCTCAATTGTATGCTGCTGATATTTCGTAAGCTTAATCTGCTCCGATAAATCAAACATCTTTCCATCAATCCGCACCTTCGCAAACCCCGAATTGTAGAGGTCGTACAACAATTGGTAATACTCCCCTTTTCGTCCGACAACAACAGGAGCCA
>CAYYFM010000096.1:0-6296 GCA_964471375.1 uncultured Gammaproteobacteria bacterium | reverse complement strand
GAGCTAACGGCCCAAAACTGAGTTTCATCTTAACTGTTAAAGCAGCACTCTACCAATCCCGACGCTCCGCGAAGCGGAGGTCGGGACCCCGACCTTCCCTTTGGGAAGCGTCGGGGCTGAGCTAACGGCCCAAAACTGAGTTTCATCTTAACTGTTAAAGCAGCACTCTACCAATCCCGACGCTCCGCGAAGCGGAGGTCGGGACCCCGACCTTCCCTTTGGGAAGCGTCGGGGCTGAGCTAACGGCCCATATAAACCAGCGGTATCGTATCAGAATGGTTGACGGAGGGCAAGATTTGAGCTACAGTACGCCATCCGGTGCATAGAGTGCTGGATAAAGAGGTTTCATGACGCCACTTCTCAATGTTTTTGTGCCATTCGTCATCTGGACGTTGGCTGTTGTGAACATGATTGTTGCCGTCTGGCCACAGTCTGGATGGCAACTGATAGCGAGTCTTGCGATGATCATCGTCGTCGCCATCGGGTCTTTCTTCGCACTCGCGGTCGTGACAGAAAAGTTGCGTGAAACGACCTCGGTTCTCGTTCGTGTTCTCTTCTACGCAATGCTGTTTGGGGGAACGGTCGCGTCATCATTCGATTTGGTTCCACCCTGGCCGTTGTTCGAGCAAACGCTTGAAGAACCACCACAACCAAAGACTGAATCGACGACACCTACCGTGATCGAAAGCAGTCCACTTCTTCCTCCGGGCCCAGCGAGGCTCGACACGGTTCCGGCAAACGTCGTTGAACTCATCCCAATGGCACAGCAAATGCTCGCGAGTCGTAAGCTTGACGTTGAGCAGTGCGGTGGTCGAGGAGATGGTCAACCTCAGTGCGTGTGCGACTACTTGCTTGTTGTGTCTGACAAAGAGGGAGACATGACGTTTGTCGAAGCGTACCAGGAACACGATTCGAGTCCGGAAGGATACAAGGTGAACGTGCTTCAGTACTCCGCGAAGTACGAACGATCCTGCGGGACGAATCCAGTGCTCGATGTGTCTCATCCGCCCGGACAGACAGTGCTTGCGATTCGAACGGTTGTGAAAACGTACAACGGCCAAACTGAAGCCGCAGTTTTCACTCCGTACACGGACGAGCTCAATACTCCAGAACTTCGCGAACGTGGTCTCGACTATTGGTGGGAAACAGTGACGACGGCTCGTGATCAGCTTGTCACGAACAACGTTTCGTCTAAGTTTCGGAAAAATGAGCTCATTCCCGATGTCATTCCTGCGATGATCGTGTTCACGATTGGGATCATCGAAAACATTGGAAACAGTAGTCCGTTCGGACCAAAAGGATCTGAGCTCGATCGACTGCGCGAATTGAACTCCGTTCTCGTGATGTTTGGTGCGAACCGCGAGAATACGTTCGATTGGCGTGTCAGTGCAGCGAATGGTCGTGGTGTCCTCCAGATTGTTGATACAGATGATCGCGACACGTTCGAGAATTTGCGCCAGTGGTATCCGGAAGCAAATATTCCCGTTTACCGAGACACGGTTCGCGACCATCTCGCGTCGATTCGATACGCGTATTTGCATCTCGATGAGGAATTGCGCCCGCTCTCGAAAACGAATCGAATGGAGTTGCCGAAAAAGCCTCTTTTGTTCGCTCTTTACTCCGCTGCGGGGTACAACGGTCGTGCGACACGTGCCAACAGTGCCATCGATTCCTGCACAGAGTCAGAGTGGTATTCGGGGTCTTGTGGGAACCTGCATTCAGAATCGATTGACTACGTTCGGAAGTATCTCGGAGTGTATCCGATGCTCACCGCCCCATCGACGATCGAGCGTTTGCAAGAAGAATTCAAAACGGAGTAGTCGACCTACTCCGTATTTTTTTATTGTTTAATCGCATTGGGTGGAATTTTTCCACTCAGAAACGCGAGGATATTTTCAGCAGCACGGCGCGACATTGATTGTCTTGTCTCGACCGTAGCACTTGCGGTGTGTGGTGTGAGAACAACGTTTGGAAGTTTACGAAGGGCGAGTGGAATGTTTGGTTCGTGTTCATAGACGTCGATTCCTGCACCAGCGATTTGTTTTTTCTCTAGAGCCGCAATCAGAGCACGTTCGTCAATAATCGGTCCACGTGACGTGTTTACAAGATATGCGGTCTTTTTCATCATCTTTAATTCCTTCGTCCCTATCAAATGGTGTGTCGAAGGAAGAAGGGGAACATGCAAGGAAATAAAATCTGCCTCTTTGAGAAGTTGAGGAAGTGTTCGAAACTTTGCCAGATCACGTTTTTCAATGTCAGGATGTCGAGCAAGGTCCGTGTAAATAATCTGTACTCCAAATCCGTCGTACAAACGATTCACAACCCCTGTTCCGATCGAACCTGTTCCGATAATCCCGATTGTTTTTCCAATCACGTCTGTTCCAAGGAGCATTTGCGGTCCCCAGCCATGATATTTTCCTGCTCGTGTAAATCGATCCGATTCAGCAATGCGATGCGCAAGTGCAAGGATGAGAGCGATCGTATGTTCTGCAACCGATTCCGCAATTTCCGATCCAGGCGTGTTCGTCACAACAATCCCACGCTTCGCCGCTTCTTTCAGATCAATATTATCAAAACCAACGGCATAATTTGCAATAATTTTGAGCGAAGTTCCAGCCGCACCCATGACTTGCTTATCGATTTTATCCGTCAGAATCGAAAGAATCGCTGTCGCTCCTTTCACGCGTCGCAGAAGCTCCTTTCGAGGAATGATTTTGTCACGCTCGTAAACGTCAAGAAGGACATGTTTGTCGTGGCGAAGGAGATTTAATCCGTCGGACGGAATTGAGCGCGTAACGAAAATTCGTTGTTTCATATCGGTTTAAGAAGCCACTCCCATAATGGCTTGAAGTGTATTACCATGTTATCTTTTTCCACAACTCGTTTTTCATTCCATGTGAGCACAGTGAGTGTTGTTACTGACAATTCTTTTCCTGCTTCAACAAGAGCTTTCACCTCTCTTTGTTGAACGTCAGAATCTGTTAGATCGTAGCAGACTTGTATCAGCTCTACCACTTGGTATCCTTTTTTCAAAACGAAATCTATTTCTCGATCATTTCGAGTTTTATAGTAGAATAAATCCCGGTTTGGTTGGTAACCTTTTTTTACAAGCTCTATAAAGACAAGATTCTCCACGAGCTTCCCCGTGTTTGGAGAATGTTGTATGGCTTTGGCAGTAATAAAGCCATTATCAACGACATATGTTTTTTTTGGTGATCGCAATCGGACACCAACTTTTGTTGAATGACGTGTTAAAGGAAAAATTAAATAGGCTTCCGTAAGATAACGGAGGTAGTTTTCCAAAGTCACCTGACTTTTAAAGTCTAGTACATTGGAAAGTTTTTTAATACTGGTTTCACTTGAGACATTATTTATTAAATAGGATCCAAGGTTATCTATCTGTTCAGAAAAACGCACTTTGTGACGTTTTACTACGTCTTTAAAGAGGACAGCATCAAATAGGACATCGAGGTATCCACGTGGATCGACATCTTTTGTTACGACTTCCGGATATCCACCATTGAGCAAATATTGGTTTAAAATTTCTAGAAATCTTGCTTTTTCTTCTGGAACCAATAGTTTGTCAGTTAAAACTTCATACTGTTTCGCTTTTAATATTTCCACAAAACTAAACGGCAGAATTTCTATGGGAATATGTCTTCCTGTAAGATGTGTGGCGAGTTCTTTTGAGAGGAGAGATGCATTAGAACCGGTTAATACAAGATTGTATCCAGCTCGATGTAAACGATTGACGAATAGTTCCCAGTTTGGCAGATTTTGAATTTCATCAAAGAGAACATATTTCGTTTCACCATAAGCAAGCTTCAACTCCACCATGAGTTCATCAAGATCAATTTTTTCATTTCCAGGAAGTGATTCGTCGTCAAAATTAAAATAAGCGAAAGATTGGTCCTTCAACAACATTAAAGCAAAAACAGATTTACCTGCTCGACGTGGACCAAGAATAACTTTAATCAAGTCGGAAGACATCCACTTACGACTGTTTTTTTCTTTAGCTCGTTCAATGTAGGGAAGTGAGAGAAGTCTTTCTTTATCCTGTTTTTGTTTGAAAACAGTGGTTTTAAGCATAGTATTTATAGTGTACTATGCTTATTATGCTTTTTTAGCATAGTACAAGTAATATACTGGACAAAAGCATAAAAAACAAGAGTTGCTAGCTCGTGGTTTCATCCAGGCCGGTTTTATTGACAATATCCTCATTTTATGTTAATCTAAGCCATCCTAATACTAGCATTCTGCTCGTAGAAGGATCCACGTGTCCCGACGCTCCGGCGTCATTTGGACACTTTTCTGGAGTAGAAGACATGGACAAAGGAAAGGTAACGGCTGAGCAGGAGCTCACAATCATTCACCTGTGTGGTTCGATCGTCCGGCGGTTGGTTGATGGGGTAATCCCGTTCGATACCACACGTGACGGTCTCGTCGCTCTCGCGGAAGATCGTGTCGAGGACTCACCGATCCCGAAGATTGGCGACAAGAAGCACGCTCCAAAGCGCGATCTTGCTGAAGAGCGGCGTTCCGCAATCGAAACAAATCTACGCAAGCGCAACCACATCGTTTCGGTTCCGAAGCCTGACGCGTCCAACCGCAACTTCGCGGATTGGAAGGAGGCGGGAATGGGGCTGTTCTACCGCGCTCCAGATTCTGTTGTCAGCTACACGGCATGGATGACTTCACACGGCCAAGCAAAGCACTGGACGGTTGCAGATGAGAACGAACGCAAGAAAATCGTCTGGGAACCGTGCGTGATCGGTTACTGGTTTCTCGCCGAGATCTCGCTCGTATGTCCTCAGGTCAAGACGAGCTGGAATGACCTCACTGCACCGACGTCAGGAATTCGTCTCCTCTCCCTCGAAGAGTATGCGATCGTCTACTGGACGCATCGTGATCTCACTGGAGAACGAATTGACATCAACACTTGGAGCTGGCTCCGCACGCGCTATGGCCTGGGTGCTCTCCGTGCCAGCGACGACGGCGGCGGGGTGAGCGTGAGCAGGGGCGATGCCTCGTACCTGTCGGCTCCTGACGACAATGGGGGTGGCCGTGCCGTGGAAGTGGTCCTGTGAAACCTGCTGCTTGAAGACCTGCGACTTTTGCCCTGTTTTAACTCACCAACAGTGAGTTAAAACAGGGCTCTTTTTGTTTCTTGTTGCATCTTGCAGTAAAATGTCTTGGATGAAGGTTTGTATATTCGGGCGGTCCCATGCCGTGCGGATTACCGACATCCTGCCGCTGCCCGCGAGAGTCCTGATTTCATAGCGACTTTAGTCGTGTTGGTTCGGAGGGGCTGGTATCGGCGAGCCAACCATTTGACCACTTCGTGCCGTTCTTACGACGGATCGTCATTTCGACCAGTCCGTCCGAAGACATTTCCGGTTCCCGGAATACAGGAAGCAACTTTCGAGTTTCTTCCGGTGAGGTTTGGAAGGGAACGGCGCTACGCGCTATGGCCTGGGTGCCCTGAACGCCAACGACTACAATGGCGAGATCAACGCCAACAGGAACGATGCCTCCAATCTGGCGACCGAGGAAATTTATCGGATTATAACGCCTTGATTTTTACCTTTGCAATCTGCTTCGCTGTTGGCCAGCGGCGGAGTAAGCCGGCTTTTGCACCGACCTGTTGAATCACAGATTCTGCATTCAAGACAGCAATCGCGAATGCGGTTTTGAGATTGTTAGTTTTCATCATTCCTGCGACGAAACCAGAACCAAATGCGTCTCCGGCACCGGTTTGGGATTTTGCGTGTACGCCTGTTCCCGGAGAAAAAAAGGTCATGCCATTTTGATGAATGTAGGCGCCGTTTGGACCATCGGTGATGATGACGAAGTTGCCGATAGTTGCCATCGCTTTGAACATTTTTGGGAGCGATTTTTCGCCGGTAAATTTTTCTGCTTCTTCGCGGTTGATGTTGAGGACACGGACATGTTTGAGTGTTGGGCGTAAGTGAACAACTCCTTTGGAAATTTCTTTTGTGCCAGGATTCCAAGCGACCTGCATGCCACATTTTGTTGCCCATGTTGCGAGTTTTTTTGTCAGTTCTAGATTCCCTCCAAGGGAAGTGATGTAAATCCATTTCGCCGCGCAGGTGTCCCATGGAATATCTTTTTCAGAAAATTGGCCGGATACACCGCGGTAGAGGAGAACGGTTCGCTCACCTGATGGAGCGGTGAGAAGAGTGGAATATCCTGTTGCACCACCAGCAATTCGGACGATCATCGTCGTGTTGATATCTTCGCGTTGCAAATCAATGATCAGATCACGCCCAGCTGCG
>CAYYFM010000095.1:0-5812 GCA_964471375.1 uncultured Gammaproteobacteria bacterium | reverse complement strand
TGCTGATGAGGAGAAAACAGGTCGCATCATGACGATCATGAATATGGTCGACACGATCGCGGAGGATGCCAAGAAAAAGAAGCGTCCGATCGGTTGGTTGAAAAAGGAAATTCTGGATCTTCCAGAGGAGGAGAAGATTCCAGAGCTTACCGAAGGTGAGATCACCTTCCTGATTTCCTACCTACAGATCGCACGTTCGATCACCGCCAAAGCAGACGAATCGCACGAAGCACCAAGGAGAAACGTTCGAAACGTCGATTTCGAACAGCCAGGGGATCCTGGAGACGGTGGTGGAGGATCTCGTCGTGACAAACGGAGTGATCGTACAGATGGTTCTGGGCAAAAAGATCCGACTCCGGTACAACCTGTCCGGTTCTCTCAGCCTTTACCTGGCAGGTCGACTATTGGTTGGGTTGGTCTGCGAGCTGATTTAGCGGCAGCATTCAGTCAGATTGAGAGCACAGATGCTGTCGCGAAAGCAGACGGTGAAGCTGATCTTGTAGATCTCGAGCAACGCATCATAGATGAGCGTGATCAACTCGGACTTGCCGGGCAGAGAATCGCTCGCGACTACATCGTCTGTCGGAGGCGAAACGATCACACAACGCGACCAGAATGGTTCGCTCGGACGTTTACCTGAGGGTGTGGGAGTTTATCCCCGCCCTTTTTTCATTTTTGATTGACCATTTTTCATGAAAAGAGTATACTTTCCGCGCCTGTCCACAGGCTCTGATTACGTTTTATGGCTGACGATCGCGCCTATCAGCGGCTTGCGTTTAAAGTGTTCGCCGACTTCAGCGGAACGATTGCTGTTCCAGCCGTACTTTCGGCATTGCTTGGAAAGTGGCTTGACGAACGACTTGGAAGCGGACCATGGATGTTGATCCTATTTCTTGTCGCCGCTCTGATTCTTACAGCCATCATTGTCGTCCGAAAAGCAAAATATTACGGAAAACAGTATCAGGATTTGGATAAGAAAATATGATGATTCCTCCGGCTGCAGCTGAACCGATATTTCACGTGGGTGCGTTTCCTATTACCAATGCCATGGTAAACGGTTGGATTGCGCTCGCGTTTTTTGTTGTGGTTGCGTTTGTTGTTTCAAAAAAGAAGTCGCTCGTTCCACGCGGAGTTCAAAATATTGCAGAAGCGATCGTTGAATTCATGCTTGTAGAAATTCAAAAGGTCACAGGTGATGCTCCTCGTGCACGAAAATTTTTTCCAATCATCGCGACTATTTTTCTGTTTGTACTCTTCTCAAACTGGATCGGACTTCTCCCAGGAACAGGATCGATTGGTGTTTGGGGAGAAATGCATGGAAAAATTGAACTCATCCCGTTACTTCGTCCTGCGGCAAGTGATTTAAATCTCACCCTTGGAATCGCGTTGTTTGCGGTGATCACATCACACGTGATTGGACTGCGTTCGATCGGGGTTGCAAATCATGTCAGTAAGTTTGTGAATGTCCGTGGCGTTCTCAAATCTTACAATAAAGGAATCCTCGCCATTTTTGTCGCGCTCATCGAGTTTGCGGTCGGTCTTCTTGAAATCATTTCTGAAATTGCGAAAGTTCTCTCGCTCTCTTTGCGTTTATTCGGAAACATTTTTGCTGGTGAGGTGTTGCTTACAGTGATGCTCGGCATTTTTTCCTACTTTCTTCCAATCCCATTTATATTTCTCGAAATTCTCATAGGTGCCATTCAAGCAACGGTATTTGCGATGTTGACTCTTGCGTATTTCACCGTTGCAACCGAAGTGCATGGGGAAGAGGCACATGCTGGTGAGAGTCATTAAGTCGTTGAGTCATTAAGTCGTTGAGTCGTTTTTACTCAATCACTTAATGATTCAGTCACTAAATCACTCAGTTATAATCTTATGGAAACAGAAACAATGGTCCCACTTGCAAAAGCAATTGCCATAGGGGTCGGTGCTCTTGGTCCAGGTCTTGGAGTTGGTCTCATCGGCGCAAAAGCTATGGAAGCGATCGGTCGCAATCCAGAAGCGTCAGGCAAACTGTTCGTTCCAATGTTGCTCGGAATGGCTTTTGCAGAAGCGATCGCGATTTACGCGCTCGTCGTGAGTTTTACGCTTTAGATTCTTAGGTTCAGAGGGCCGTAGGTTCCAAGATATATATCTCTTCGAACCTCCGAACCTTTGCTCCTCAGACCCTCCCTTTTATGTCTACCGAATCAAACACAACAAGCTCAACCGAAGTTACCGAACCAACCGGTGGAATTGGCACCCTTGGCCTCGACGTTGATATTTTTATCGCACAACTCGTCAACTTTTTGTTGGTGATGATTGTGCTTTGGAAATTTGCGTATAAACCAATCATCAAAATGCTTGATGACCGAACCGCGCGCATTGAAAAAAGCATGAAGGATGCCGAGCATGTCGAAAAACGTGTTGCTGCGCTTGAGGATGAACGTAAAGTGATTGTCGTAGAAGCGCGAAAGGAAGCATCTGTGATCGTGGAAATGGCGCGGGTCGATGCCGAAGCGCTGAAAACCGATCTTGTTGAAAAATCAAAGCGTGAAGTTGAACGCGTCGTTGTTCATGGAAAGGCACAGCTGAAAAGTGAACAAGAAGCCATGATGCGAGAGGCGCGTAAGGAACTTGTCGAGATTGCGGTTGCAGCAGCAAAAAAGATTTTGATCGAATCTGTTGATGAAAAAAAAGCCATCTCGCTTGCAGAAGAAGTGGTGCGTAAAATGACGTAATGTGAAAAAGGTAACGACGAAACAACTCAGTGAGATGGTGTGTCGCGCGTGCGAGGGACTGTCTGGTCCAGCGTTGCAAGAAACAGCACGGGTGTTTGTTGAGGTGTTTGCAAAGCGTGGTGAATTGTCGAAAGTACGCGATGTGATTCGAAGATTGACAACGGTGATTGTGGCAGAATCCGCTCATCCGTTGAAACCGTCTGTGCGCAAATCCATCGAGGAGGCCGCAGATGGGACGGTGAGAGAAATTATTCGTCCAGAGCTTATCGGAGGACTTAAATTGCGGGTAAATGATCGCATCATCGATGGAACGATTGCAGGACAGCTTGACCGTCTTCGTAAAAAACTTTCCGAATAATTCCCCACCCCCAGCTACCAACCCCCAACTACCAACTACCAAATATATGGCAACAAAAAATGAAATGATGGAAGTGCTCAAAGCTCAGGTGGCGGCGTTTTCAACCGAAATTAAGGAAGAACGCGTCGGTACGGTGACGATGGTTGGTGACGGAATCGCGCGTATCTCAGGTCTTTCAGAAGTTCAGGCTTCCGAAATGTTATTGTTTCCAAATGACGTCTACGGAGTGGCGCTTAACTTAGAGGAAGATATTGTTGGAGCGATTATTCTTGGTGAGTCGCACAAAATTAAAGAGGGAGATGTCGTAAAAACGACGGGGCGCATTTTGTCGATTCCAATTTCCGACGCAATTGTCGGTCGTGTCGTAGATGCCCTTGGAAATCCAATCGACGGAAAGGGGAAATTGAATACAAAAGAATTTTTTCCAATAGAAAAAATTGCTCCGGGAGTGATGACACGTAAGTCGGTGAGTGTTCCACTTCAAACAGGGGTGAAGGCCATTGATGCGCTTATTCCGATTGGTCGTGGTCAGCGTGAACTTATTATTGGAGATCGTCAGACGGGAAAAACAGCAATTGCTATTGATACGATCATCAATCAAAAAGGGTTGGGAGTGAAATGTATTTACGTGGCAATCGGTCAGAAGGAATCTAAGGTTGCAAAGATTGTTGCAAAACTTCAGGAGGCTGGTGCGATGGAGTACACGACGATTGTTTTAGCCGGAGCTTCTGATCCAGCATCCCTGCAGTTTATTGCCCCGTATTCCGGATGCACGATTGGGGAATATTTTATGGCAAAAGGGGAGGATGCACTCGTGATTTACGACGATCTTTCCAAGCATGCTTGGGCTTATCGTGAGATTTCGCTTTTGCTTCGACGTCCACCAGGTCGCGAAGCGTATCCGGGAGATGTGTTTTATTGTCATTCTCGATTGCTTGAACGTGCCGCACGTGTTGATGAAAAAAATGGTGGCGGATCTCTCACGGCGTTGCCGATTATTGAAACACAAGCTGGTGATGTTTCTGCTTATATTCCAACAAATGTTATTTCGATCACGGATGGACAAATTTATTTGGAAACGGATCTGTTCTATCGTGGAATTCGCCCAGCGCTAAACGTTGGTCTCTCTGTCTCTCGTGTTGGATCATCTGCACAAACAAAAGCGATGAAAAAAGTCGCTGGGACATTACGTCTCGCTCTTGCACAGTTCCGTGAACTCGAAGCATTCGCCCAGTTTGCAAACGACATGGATGAACGCACTCGTTCTCAAATCGAGCGCGGTCGTCGTCTCACAGAAATTCTCAAACAACCACAGTACCAACCAATGCCATTTGAGGAACAGGTTGTCACTCTCTATGCCGTCACAAATGGATATCTCGACAAGGTGGATGTGAAAGACGTGCGTGACTGGGAAGATAAATTTCTTGTATACATGCGTTCGTCTGGAGCAAAGGTGCTTGATTTGTTGAGAGAGAAAAAGGAATTGAATGAGGAAGTGGTTGCTGGATTGAAGGAGAGGATAGAAGCGTTTAGCGTGTAGCGTTTAGGGTATGGCATTACAGACGAGAGCAATTAAACGTCGCATTAAATCGGTCAAGAATACACGCAAGATTACCAAGGCGATGGAACTTGTGGCGGGATCGAAAATGCGTAAAGCAGTGAATTCTGTTTTGGCAACGCGTCCTTACGCGCGGCTGGCTTGGGATACGGTCGTGAAAATTGGAAAGGTGACAGATACAACGTTGCATCCGTTGCTGCGAGAGCACAAACAAGTTGATCGCGTCCTTCTCGTCCTTATCACCTCCGATCGCGGACTCGCTGGCGGTTTCAATTCAAACATGGTTCGAAAAACATTTGCTTACCTCTCAAGTCTTTCCGAGCTACGAGCTTCAAGTCCCGAACCCCATCTCGATACCGTCTGTATCGGAAAACGCGGAGCAGATGCGATGCGCCGTGCAGGGAAGCCAATCATTGCGAGCTTCGCCGACGTGACGAATAATCCAAAGTTCGAGGAGATATTGCCGATTGGAAGAATGATTGTGGACGAATTCACGAAAGGAACGTATCAAAAGGTGATTATTGCCTATACAGATTTTGTGAGCGCGCTGACTCAAAAACCAATCATCCTCGATCTATTACCGCTTGGAGGAACGGAACACATCCACAAGAGTGGAGATCTCGCCGAACTAAACGACTCAACGACTCAACGACTGAATCACTCTCCTCTCGAATACAAATTCGAACCAGATCCAATCACGGTTCTCAATAAGTTACTCCCGCGTCTGATCGAAACCATGATCTATCAAGCTGTTCTCGAGTCCGCAGCATCAGAGCACTCGGCTCGCATGATGGCAATGCGTAGTGCCTCGGACGCCGCCGAAGAAATGATCGGAGACTTGACCTTCACCTTTAACCAAGCTCGTCAGGCAGGTATTACGCAAGAGATTGCAGAAATAAGTAGCGGCAAGGCAGCACTGGAAGGATAAGTCCGTAATTCCGTAATTTAGTAAATTCCGTAGTTCGTAACGAATTCTATGTCCTCAACAATTTCTCAAATTATCGGTGCGGTCGTCGATGTGCGTTTTGATGATCTGGAGCTACCAGCGATCAATACGGCGCTGACGATAAAAAAGCAGGATGGATCCACGCTTGTGCTTGAAGTTGCACAACACGTTGGGAATAGTGTCGTGCGCGCTGTGGCGATGTCTACAACCGATGGACTCACGCGTGGAAT
>CAYYFM010000094.1:0-5287 GCA_964471375.1 uncultured Gammaproteobacteria bacterium | reverse complement strand
TCTTGCTTTTCTTTAAAGAAAGGTAATAAAAACAGGAGGAAACATGATCGGAATTTTTTTTGCATGCGTTCAAATCGAGGCAGAATCGCAGAAGGTTTTGGTAGAACCAAAACCTTCACATGAGGAGATTACGAGCTGTCTTCCGACGCTTGCGGGACTTCCGCCAGAGTTTCGAGACGACGAACGTTCAAAGTCATCTCAGCTCATTGTCGTGTACAAGCGGCAGAAGCTTCTTGGTCGCTACCAAGACGGTCGGCTCGTTGAAGGGTCCTGCTGGGACATTGCACTTGGTTCGAATCCATACGAGGCAAAAATTCGAATGGACAACGCTTCGACGCCAGAAGGATGGTACGACGTTGCGTACAAACGCACCGCCGATCCACTCGACGTCTATGCGAACACAGTGTTTTACAAAGCTTTGCATGTTTCGTACCCAAATGCGACGGACGTTTATTACGCTAAGCGTGCTGGAATCGTTTCCGAAATGCAAGCAGAAGAACTTCTCCGTTCTATCGAAAGCGGACAGCTTCCGAGTCAGTCGTCCCCCATGGGAGGAGCGATCCTCATTCATGGATGGGAAGATGGACTTTCAAACACTCTTGGTTGTGTCGGAATGCGGGAACGCGACATGGACGTCTTGTTCGATGCCGTCCCATCATCAGGGACGACGATCCTCATCCTTCCTTGGCATCGGATTATTCGGCAGGATGCGACCTACAAAGTGGACACCATTCCCAAGGCCGGTTAGAACCGAAATTTCTTCTTCCACAATGTGTTGAAATGCTTCCTGATCGCGGCGACAAAGCGCCGCGAATTTTTTTTCGAGAAGTTCTAAAAATTCCGGAATCCATTCTGGAGTTCGTTCACATTGGGAAGCGATTGACTCGAGTCGCTCGTTATTGGTAAATGCTAAAAACCCAAGGAATCGTTTTTGTTGATCGATGGGGAGTGAAATGGATTGTAAAATGCGAAAAATGCGTTGAAGATTACGTTTCATAACAGGCGTACGTTAAATGGTTCCTTATGGACTCACTGCTACACGCACGAGTTGCTGTTCAACGACAAGACCGAGAGTCACTCCTGCAGATTCCGCCATATCTGGAAAAACATAATCACTCATTCGATCGTCCAAAACAGCATCGGTATTTCGATCAGAGAAATAATCGGTTACCCACGTTTTCCATCCAGTCGATTCTTGAATAGTTGAATGGGTCTGTTCGCGGACCGTTGACCATGTAAGATCACGACCAGACAGGATCTGGTCGTTTATCACATCCGAGATCGCATTATTGATCGTCCCCATCCCTTCATGGGAGTTGTACACGATTTGTATTTGTGGAGCGAGTTCGAAAACTTGGTCTAGATTATCCGCGCCATTGCAAGAGCCGTCTATATACAACGCGCTTTCTGTCGGAAGACGATTGATCGTGTATTGTGACCAATAAGAATGTCCATGATGCATAGCGATAGCAGGTTTTTTTTCACGTCGCTCAAGATCTTTTAAAATATCGGTAATTCCATTTCCATTTTTTTCTTCCCAACCTTCCGTTTTTCCTGGAGCAGATTCTGGGTGATTTGCGTACATGGTGATGATTCGTGTCCCATCATCCGACACCTTGCTCAGTTCAACCCATGTTGCATGGTCTATTTTAACCCAATCGTCATGATCACTCAGAAATTCTTGATACCAGTGCTCTCCATCTTCGTCATTATAGAAATAGTGTAATTGAGTATTATTGCCCTGTTCGTCGATGAGTTTTGAGAGAGGAAGTTGTTCGTGTACTTCGAGGGTGAAGGAATCTCTCCGATCACCAAGCCACGTATCTGCCTGATCACCATAGAGACTGGAGAGATGACCATAGATAATTTCTGCTTTTGCATCGTGATTCAAAACGGCTTGTTCATAAGAGGAACGAATATGTTTTTGGACGTCTTGTCCAATGGGAGAATCTTTTTCATGTATAACGACCTGTGCGACCGCGGAAATTTCCTTGCTTGATCCATCTTTTTCGAGTCCTTCAACAAATCGGGTGATGAGCGCCGATCGTTCCTCTGGCGTTTTTGTCTTGGAGAGAAATTCGTCGATCCGATCGTATGTTGATGCCGTACTGAAAAACGATCGGTATTCGATATAGTCAACATCTTTAAGCAGAGCGGTGGCTGTTGTTTCGTTTTGAATCATTTTAATAAGAAGTCGATCAAAGACACCAACATATTGTTCTCCTTCAATAGTTGTTCCAGCGGTACTTGGACGCATGTCGTCTCCGGCAAGGGCGAGCATGGCGTAGAGACGATGGTCTGTGGATGCATCTGCATAATCAAAACGATCTGGCTGTCCTTTTTTTAAGTTCATGCTCATCGCTTCTGCTTCAAGCCAACCAGTAAGATAACTTTTAATATCTGCTTTTTGCTTCGCTGTTCCATACCGGTAACTGCCAAGAAAAGCTTCTTCGTACGCACCACTATCCTGGATAAGTTCTACGGCGTGTTTGAGTGGAACATTCTCGTGTAAGAGAAAAGGAATGATATCCGTTAATTTTACGGTGGTGGCCTGATCGAAATTTCCTGCGTCAATCTCTTCTTTGAATTCTTTCGATCGTTTGTCTTGTTGTTCAACAGTCAGATTTTCTTCCGTGGCCTTCTCATTTTCTTCTGAAAGCATTCTATGAACAATTTCTGCCGCTTCACTGACACGTATTTCAGGAGACTCTGGTTGTTTAATATCTCCAGGCTGTGCGGCGAGTAAAAATAAAAAACGACTCGCTTCGAGCAATGAACGGTATTTTCCTAAGCGATTAGCGATCGCTTGCATCGTCCCTTTCGGTTGACGTACCAAAGCCGTTTCTAATGCAAGTCTTTCAGATGATTTCAGATGTACGACGGGATGTACGTCTGGTTTTGGTCTTTTTTCGCCGAATGGTTCTGCTATTTTCGTCTCAAGCTGTCCGAGAGTATCATAATTTTTCATAGAGAGATGTCTTTAGAGCATTATTCCAGTTGGATTTTCTCTTGTAAAGAGTGTATACTCTCATACAGGAATGCAAAATGTAAATTTTAAAATGAAAATGTAGGTGTTCTTTTATTTTAAATTCTGAATTTTGCATTCTAAATTTCAATTTCCATGTCACCTGCAGTAAAAAAACCGAAAAAGTTGGCGGTGCGTTACGTTCGTCCAGCCGGTGAAGATGTTGATCCTGTGTCACTAAGAGCCGGACGTGGTCGTCCAACTCTTAGTGACAAACCCGCCCGCACTCCCGCTCCGTCCCTCAATCTCTATCGTCGCATAGCGGTTGGATTTGTCGTTTGCGTCGGTCTTTTGCTCGGTGCGGTTCTTTATGTTTCAAGTGTTTCGGCAACGATACGTGTGACGCCTGCCAAAGAAACAATTACGTCAGAATTTCTATCCGACGTTGTAAAAACACCAACCACCACTTCAGAAGTTCGAGGAAAAGTTGTTACGGCAACGGTCGGAAAAAATGGAACGTATAAGCCGGGTGGGGAAGGGAGTAAAGAAGTTGAAGAAAAAGCTCTGGGTGTTGTGACGATTGTGAATACATCATCTCGAAATCAACCACTTGTTGCAACAACGCGTTTGCTTACTCCTTCAGGAATTTTATTCCGGCTCGATTCGACGGTCACTGTTCCTGCAGGAGGAACGGTCGATGTTACTGTGCACGCAGACATTTCGGGTGTTTCTGGGGAGATTGGTCCGATGCGAATGACTATTCCAGGATTGTCCGAGTCACTCCAAGCGAGTATCTATGCCGAAAATAAAACGGCATTTACTGGTGGGCTGCGACGAATTTCGGTTGTGAGTCAACAAGATATTGATGCTTCTGCCCTCACGCTTCGCACGGCTCTGGAAGAAGATGCAAAAAAAGCACTCCGCGATTCTGCAGGAGAAATCTTTTCTGGAGAAGTATTTACCTTCGAAGTCATTGAGCAAACAAGCAGTATCGCATCTGGGACCGAAGCGGACTCCTACACGCTTTCGATGAACGTTTCAGCCGTGGGTATTTTTTACGATCGTGAGTCCTTGTCAAAAATTGCAACGCGTAAATTGTACGAGCAAGTGAAGCAAGGGAGCACATTTGCGTCACTCAACGCAAAAGATGTTCAGGTTGGTGTTGATAAAGTCGATTCTGATTCTGGAAATGCGAGCTTGCATGTGTATCTTGATGGGCAGGTCATTGCTTCACAAACAAGTGACGCGCTTGATCCAGGAAGATTTTCTGGAATGACGCTTGAGGAGGTCAAAGCACTCCTTGTCAAAGAAAAAATTGCAACCAATGTTTCCATTGATTTTTCCCCATTTTGGATTAAAAGCGTTCCACGCCTTCGAGACCATATTTACGTGGAGATTGAGTTGTAGATATAAGCTTGTTTAGTAATAGGTCTAGTGCTAGGATCTCTCGGTATGACAGACGAACAATTACAGTCTCTTCGGCATTCCATTGCTCATCTGCTCGCGGCCGCTGTCCTTGAGCTTTATCCCGATGCCAAACGCACGATTGGACCAGCAATCGAGGATGGTTTTTACTACGATTTTCAGTTTTCGAATCCGATCAGCGAGGAGGATTTACCAAAGATTGAGGCAAAAATGCGTGAGATCATGTTGAACTGGACGGCTTTTTCGCGCAAAGAAGTCAGTTCAGACGAGGCACGAACAGTTTTTGCTGATAATCCGTTTAAGATCGAGCTCATCAACGAATTTTCAAAAGAAGGTCAAACACTTACGTTCTATACATCTGGATCGTTTACGGACTTGTGCCGAGGAGGACATTCTGATGGAATCGCTTCTCTAGAACCAGAATCTTTTCGACTCACGAAACTTGCAGGAGCGTACTGGCGTGGGGATGAAAAAAATCCACAGTTGACACGCATCTATGGCGTTGCATTTGCAACAAAAGCAGAATGCGAAGCGCATCTCGTCATGCTTGAGGAAGCAAAAAAGCGCGATCATCGAAAACTTGGAAAAGAACTTGAGTTGTTTACGATCATCGACGAGATTGGAAGTGGACTCCCGCTTTTTTATCCACGAGGAGCTATTTTACGTCGTACGCTTGAGAACTATATTATTGATCGACAGGAAAAGCGTGGATACGTGCCTATTTGGATTCCACATATCACGAAGGGTCGTCTTTATGAAATTTCTGGACATTTGCAAAAGTATGATGCCATGTATCCCCACATGGAACTCAAGGATGAAGACAGTTACTATCTGAAACCGATGAACTGTCCGCATTTCATGATGCTGTACAAGCAGAATCCGCACTCGTATCGCGAT
>CAYYFM010000093.1:0-7245 GCA_964471375.1 uncultured Gammaproteobacteria bacterium | reverse complement strand
ACATAGATGTTGAGCGTTTAGCGTGTAGCGTTTAGCGTTTAGGTTTTTCCCTACACGCTACACGCTACACGCTACTTACTTAAGTTATTAATTATGTCGACCCTGTGGATAACGCTGTGATAAGCGTGGCCACAAGAGTGTATGAAGTGAATATTACCACAAGTCCGATCGTAGCCCAAATCAGAGATTCTTTTGCCTTCTTAATTTTCTCCGGATTCCCTGCCGCAATGATCATGAGAACACCAGACCAGACGAAGACGAAGAGGGCGAGAGCACCGGATAATCCGAGCAGAGCTTTGGTGATATTTCCAATAACGACACGCAAGTCTGTTGTTCCAAGAGGATTTGAAAGTTGGGTTGAAGCAAATAAAAATTTTGGGTATGAAACCGCAAAACTCACGACAGCGAGTAAAAGAAATTTATTGATATTCATAACGCGCTAATTCAATATACAACACTGAACGGTTTTTCCACCAGGACATTGATCTGGGTATCCTCCACAAGTAGCACTTGGATTGGTTGGATCACTTGTGTTGATGCAAGAATAGCTATTTAATGGATCTTTTTCATCTATTTGTTCACACCCCGTCTGACAATTTCCGTACAAACCACATTTCATATTTGCTCCGCATGAATCACCGTCATTTGATCCACCTTCTGTCCCATCCCCATAGCACGCAACATACGTTCCTGTATTCGACCCAACCTCTCCATAACTTCGCAAAGCGAGTTGTAACGTCTGGAGCCCAGCAAATGAAAAAAATACAATGATGAGACCGACCGTCGATGTCTTGATCGCCGTCTTCCCCTTCTCCCGAAACTTTTCCATTCCTGGCACACCAGACAACAAGAAATAAAACCCTCCAATAATATACATCAAAAACACGAGCGCTCCAATGATGCCAAGAATCCAGTTACCGACGTTATTGAATACTTGAGTAATGTCTGTGAGTGAACAGGTACCATCGTTGCCGCATGCTATCGTGATCCCTTGCATAAACGGTCCGACCTCTGTTGCTGTACAGATTGCGCTCGTTCCAGACGCTTGACAAATATTCGAACCTGCCGCATACACAAACCCACCAACCGCGACTCCTGCGGCGATGATGAAAGAAAGGAATATTTTTTTGTGACTGATTCTCATACTAACAACTTTTATTCCCTGTGCGAGCGAAGCGAGTCGAAGGGCTAAAGAGATCAAAACCTTCGACTCCATCACATCGTCTGATCTACCTTACTCTGTGCATTTCTAAGAATGATCTCTATTTCCTCTCCGGCAATTGTACCATCAATCAGCTCTAAGATGGCAGTTTCAGCAACACTCGCGTCATCGCCTTTATACCAACTCTTTGCTGTCAATAATTGTGTGGCAAATATCGACAGATCTTCATCTTGTAACTGCTCTGCAATAAGCGAACGCAATGCCGTTGGTTTTTTTGTGGCGCTCAAATAAGTTTTCGCTTGATCCGCCTTTGCGGCAAACTGGATAAAATCCCATGCCCAATTTGAACTCTTTGTTGCTTTTGATACCGTCTCTATCCAAAAATTCGCATAATTCACTGTGCGACCTGCACTGATTTGTGGAGCGACAGCAATACCAAAATCGAGCTTTGGCGCTTGTGTTCGAATGAGAGGGATGTGATAGGAGTATCCAAGAAACATTGCTGTTTTACCGCTCGTGAATGCTTCAAAAGATGATGGTTGATCGGCATTCCATGTATAAACGGATTTCAGTGGATTCGCGAAGTCACTGTAAAAACGTGTTGCGTCAGCTCCTGGAATAGACTTGTCCTCAAGTTCGCTCGCAAACTTAGGATTTCCGTTATCGTCGGTCATCTTTGTTCCGTTTTGCATCATGAGAAGCGACAAAATATCGAACGCTCGTTCAACATTTGTGGAAGACCCAATCGCGGCACCTGATTGTACGATGGTGTCGTTCGGACCAATCGTTGTGAGCTTTGCAACATCTTCTTGAAAGGTCGTCCACGTTTTTGGTGGCTCGGCAATTCCTGCCGCATTGAGCAAATCTTTATTATAAAATAAGGCGAGCGTATCAACTGAAAGAGGAAGCCCCCAAATGCGATCCTCACCTTCGAGTTTTGGATTTGGTTGATACGGACGAATAACCATGTCGGCAACCGCGTCGATATAATCTGTCTTCAACTGGCGCTGTGTGATCGTCGGTTCTTCTTTAATCGTCACGATCGTTTCTTTTTTGATGGTTCCTCGCGTTTCGGTATAGGGAATACTCAAAGACTTTGGCATTGGAAGCGCGAGTGATTCGTACTCACCAAGCCAACTGCTGTTGAGCGAAAAAATATCTGGCCCCTTTCCTTCCGCAAACGCATGAAGGAGTTCTGACTCATACTCGTCGTAACGAAGGGTGCGGTACTCAAATGAGACATTTTTATGAATCGCCTGATACGCCTCCATGGTGGCAGAAAAAGACTCGCTTGTATCAAACACACGCCAAATTGTGAGTTTCACCGGTTTTGCCGCTTCGAGTTCAGCTTTGGTCGGTCCGCCACAGCCTGAAGTAACGAGTAAAGCAGCTAGACCGAGGACGGCGATAGATTTTTTGAAAAATAGATTCATACTGCACTGTTCCTAGTTCCAGTTCCTATTTCCAGTTCCTAGTGACTTTAGTCACGTCCAGCGTCAAGTTCTGACGCCACTCCCACCGACACTAAAGCTTTGGTGGGTAAAAAAATGGCTAGGAACAAGTAGTTCTTAAATACCGCCTCAGCTCCTTCCCAATCTCTGGGTGCTTTAACCCGAGTTCTACTTGTGCTTTCAAGAAACCAAGCTTGTTGCCACAGTCGTAGCGCGTTCCTTCAAAAACACATCCGTACAGAGCGCGAGATTGTTTGAGATATTGGTCGAATGCATCTGCCAGACGAATTTCCCCATCTTTTCCTGGTTCTGTGTCTGAAAGCAGATTCATCATGTCTGGAGTGAGAATATAACGACCGATGACAATAAGGTCGGATGGCGCATCTTCAACAGCCGGCTTTTCAAGAAACTTTTCAATCCCCCAAATATTCTTTTTGACATTCTTCCCTCCAATCACACCATAACTTGAGACGTGCTTGCGTGAAACTTTTTGCAGAGCAACGACAGGGTCGCGATATTCTTCGTACACGTCCATGAGCTGACGAAGCGCAGGTTTTTTTCCATCGATAATATCATCCCCGAACATGACCGCAACTGGCTCGTCTCGATTCACAAAAGGCAATGCAGACAGCACCGCGTGACCATCTCCAAGCGGTTTCGTCTGACGCACAAAAGCAAATTTCGCCAATTTCCCTATCGCTTTAATTTCCAATAACTCTTTCATCTTCTTTTTCTGCTCCAACCGATATTCCAATTCAAAATTTCGATCGAAGTGATCCTCAATCGCACGCTTCCCTATCGCCGTCACGAAAATAATTTCTTCAATTCCACTCGCTACAGCCTCTTCAACGATATACTGAATAACCGGTTTATCAACAACCGCAAGCATTTCCTTAGGCTGAGCCTTCGCAGCAGGAAGAAATCGCGTTCCCATGCCAGCGACGGGAATGATAGCTTTGGTGATGGGCATAAAAAATGTGGTAATGTGGTAATGTGGTTACGAAACTACTAAAAGGTTACAAAAATACATAAGCTACTAAATTTTGTTGCATTTTGTAGTTTACGTATTTTTGTAACCTTTTAGTAGTTTCGTAACCCCCCCCCTCCAGTATATCAGCTTTTTTTCTGTTTCACGAATCGAATCAATGGCAATGGGTATTTCAACACGAACAGATTAAAATTTCTCTTGAACTTTGAGTATCCTTTCCAAGAGCGTGGGTCGCCAGGAGCCCAAATTAAACCAAAGTGCGGGAAGCGAATCCCAACTGTTTGGCAGTGCTTGTACCAGTGGTCGATGAGACCAACACCCACGGATGTTTTTTCAAACTTTGGATGAAGAAATGCGACCATGTGCATGGAGCACGATACGTCAGGAAGATCGCACACGGCGAGTCCAGAAATGATTTGTTTTGTCTGTTTGTTGCGAGCGACAAACAGATGGACATCATCACCATGCGTTTTAATACGTCGAACAAGCAACTTGATAAAATCTTTACGCATCGATGGTAACTTTCCTGATGCGTGATAGGCTTTCCCAAATTCTTCAAGTGAGACTTCCACAATTTCGTATTGATCATCTTTCAACCATTTTTTTCGATGACGTTTTGCGTGGTCCGTCCAATCGCTCCAATATTCTGTCTTTCCTTCAATATCCCCAAACCCATGCTGTTGCGGATTCATCTGAATCCAAGAGCGATACCATCCAACGGGACGATTTTTTTTCGTAATGGGTTGCCAAATAACAACACGTGAATGAGCGGTATAATCGATCAGAGGCTGAACATCGGTCGTGTACGCCTCAACCCAAAATGGCCCATAATGCCAGCGTCTACCGACACATCCAGACTTCCCGACAGACTCAACATTTGTTGCGTCTGGTTCCCACCCACCTGCAAGATAGGTCGATGATTGCATTTGATGCTCAAATCCAACAGGCGGTAGATCACCAACGGTACCCTGTCCAAAGTGTCGATAGACCGCGAGCGCATTAAATCGATAATGCCACGCGTCTTGTCGAGAAAATTTCTTATCGAATGTCGGAATCAAAAAAATATTTTTAAATGGGTTGAGCAATAGGTACCCATCTGGATTCAAAATGCGCGCAAGTGCCGAAATCATTTCCTCAGAAGCAAGTCTCGGTTCTGGAGTTTCCCCATGAAACAGATCAACAATGATGAGGTCAAACGTTTGCTTTGTCTTTTGAACGAACTCAACCGCATCTGCGGTAACAATTTCCGGCAGATGTTTGCGAGAAAACAACCGAAGTGTTTTTGCAAGATCAACCATGACCGGATCCCACTCAACGACCGTCACATGTGCATCCTTAAATTTTCGATGCACCAGACGAACCGCATTGCCGCCAGCAAGACCGAGAATAAGAACGTGCTTTACCGGATGACCCAACGGAACATGAAAAAGTGCCTGCTTCCACATCTCGGAAATATATCGACTCGACTGATCAAATCCATCAACAAAAATACTGACACGGTTTAACACCCGTTGCACGACAATCTGACCGTTCTTTTCAGAGGTAAAAACCTTCTGATCAAAAAAAAGCCCCACAGCTATTTCTTTTTGTCCTTCTTCGGCTTCTTCACGTTTTTCTTCTGAGCATTGTTGCCTTTTGCCATACAAGAGTATTATTTGAATGATACTACTATTCTATCATCTCTCTATGGTACGAGCCAATCCTGAATTCTCTCCTTTGAAGGATCTTCTCGAAAATCGTTTTCCAAACGCCGTACATATATTAAAAGCGTTCATCGCAACATCTGTTCCGCCAACGGGCGAGGACAGAGCAAAGGTACGAAAAGCGTTTCGTGATGTAGGTTTGTTTGAATTACTCAATCAAGAACGAGGAAAAAATGGTGATGACCCCTATGAACGCGTTGCGGATGTTACCTGGTTGGAGATTGCGGTGATCACGGAACAACGTTTACAGAAAGAGGAAACAACAAAACAACAGGTGAACGAACAACGTGTAGATCGACTTGTTAAATTAGCTGAGCGTGATGCAGAAGAAGAAACGGAAGCGGAAGCGAAACGGCTTGAAGATCCAGACTTTGTTATTTTTGAACCTATGTCACGTGGACCAGAAGAACGAAAAAAATGGAACAAACATGTGCCATACAAATATCTTCCAATCAATCGAACTTCTCATCGAAAAGGTGCTCCAACGGAAATAGAACCTGAAGAATACCAACGCCTGAAAAAAGAACGGTCTGTTGCCATCAAAGAGCTGTTTGAAAAAAATCTTAAAGAGTTTAGAAACAAACTTGCATCCGAATGGCTCCAAAAAAAATATCCACTGAAACTCGTCTCAGAATACACAAAAGAAGACATGAATCACGCTCTAAGCGCGGCGGACGCTAACATGGATGCAACAGCGATCATACGACTACGTTGTGATACTACTTTTCTCGTGGACTACAAATTGGGTTGGCACAAAATTGTGCGAGAAGAAAAACAGAAACCAAGAACAGAAAAGAAACGATAATATCATTTCAAACACGCCTCATAATCCGCAAAGGCTGCCGCATCAGGAATCGACACGGGGTTTCCATTTGTTGCGTAATGGATTTTTTCGTTTGTTTGGAATGCTTCGTCAGGAAATGTCACTTGGATAGGATCAGACATTTCGAATGTGCCTGCTTGTTCGACCTGTGCAGAAATAGGAGCAATCCCGCCAAGCTGTAAATTTTGCGCCTCGCACGTGTTATCAAAATCTTGAAAATACAGCCAAACTGTGCCGTCAGGCATGGTCACTGCTTCTGGAACACTTGCTTGTTCCACAACAACTTCTAAATCAGACCAGTTGATGAGATCCGTGCTCGTTGTTCGATACACATTTCGCGCGCATAATTCACAAATCGAACCTCCTGAACATCCTACAGATTTTTCGATTCCTTTCACAAATAATACCCAAGTGCCATCTGAACGCTTTGCGATTGCGGTATCACTAAGCAGAAGCCCGGTCTCAACTGTTCCGAACAGATAGGTCGATTCGCCGTAAGCGAGTTCAGAAAGAGACGAAACGGCGTTTTCGTTTGGAAGAATACAGATGGAATCAAGGTCAGTTGTTGTCTGTGTTGCATCACTTAATCGCGCAAGATATACAGCTCCTCCAATAGAGTGAAAGATATAGTTGCTTTCACCCGATGCGAATACTTGTGATGATTTAGCCATCGACGTTCCGCGAACCGAAGCACAACCAGTTGCTGTAGACGGAATGAGAACAGATACAGAATCTTCATCAACAACCGGACATGTGCCTTCATAATACATGAGGCTTGCGGCGCCACGAGGATCACTTGGAGTACTCCATGCGGTCATCGCCCAGTTGCCATTCGCAAGAAGACTAAAGACTGGATCGCCAAATCCTGTATTGCCCTTCGAGCTAATCGTCCAACCCAAAACGTCTTCTCCATAGCTTTTTGCATTCATTCCATCAAGAGAATATCCAGCACGAACGGCATTTTGGCCTGCTCCATTGTTAAAAGGTCCAACATATTGGTAGAAAAAAGCGATCATATTGACCGAAGAAGTTGTTGGTGACGTGGTCGTTGACGTCGTTGTCGTTGTGGTTGACTTTGTGGCAGTTGTATTTGTACTACTTGTTGCTGACTTGGTCGT
>CAYYFM010000092.1:0-15472 GCA_964471375.1 uncultured Gammaproteobacteria bacterium | reverse complement strand
ACAATCTCTGAAAAAAGTCCATGATTGTTTCGATAATCATTTTTCCCCCACAAAAATCGTCGCTGTGTCGTTGAAGGCAGGCATGACCTGGTTCACGTTGAACACATAGTCACTCCACGGCTCGTGTTTCTCTCGAGCGATGGCGTAAGGGTTTTCCTCTGACCAGACAGGGTCTGGCGCATAAACGCGCAGCTCATCGATGATCGGCGGAACAACAGGAGGCATAAAGTTCATCGTGACTTCCGTGCCATCTTTTTCAGGCTTGAGCGCCAGATGAACTTCTCCACAACGCAGTCGCGTCGTTGTCACTCCAATCAGTTCTGCCTGTGCATCAACGCCTTTTCCGTCGAGCTTGTACAGAAACACAAGCCGTTCTGGGAACACCGTAGATCGTTCCGACAGCACCGCACACGTTTGCACGGTTCGTAGGTTGAATCGTTCAAGCGGCTTGAACGGCTCCATTTCTGCCGGCCACGTTTCGTCGTCATCCAGACCGATACAGCAAAAAAGAAAGATCAGCATGTACTCTCCTTGGAACAACACGTTAGCAAGGTTTTTGGAATTGATCAAGGAGTGAAGGGAGTTGGCAAGAACTGTTCTGTTTGATACGATCTGGCCATTATGGTTGACAAAAAAATTACGACACGGCAGGAGGATTACAATCAGTGGTACCTGGACGTCATCGATGCCGCCGACCTGGCCGAGCACTCGCCTGTGAAGGGGTGCATGGTCATCAAGCCGTACGGCTACGCCATTTGGGAAATGATGCAAAAGGTGCTCGACGCTAAGTTTAAGGCGCGCGGTGTGGAAAATGCATATTTTCCGCTTTTCGTGCCGAAGAGCTTTTTGGAAAAGGAAGAAGGGCATGCCGAGGGGTTCGCCAAGGAGTGCGCGATCGTGACGCATTACCGGCTCAAGGCCGACTCGAAGAACCCGGGCAAGCTTATGGTAGACCCGGAGGCGCGGCTCGACGAGGAGTTGATCGTGCGCCCTACGTCGGAGACGATCATGTACGCAACGTTTCGCAATTGGATCCACTCGTACCGCGACTTGCCGCTACTCATCAACCAGTGGGCTAATGTCGTTCGTTGGGAAATGCGCACACGTCTGTTTTTGCGCACGACGGAATTCTTATGGCAGGAAGGGCACACGGTTCACGCGACAGATGAAGAGGCCGACGCGTTCGCTCGGACGATGCTGAGCGAATACGTTTCGTTCGCGCAGGACTATCTCGCTGTGCCGGTCGTGGCTGGACAAAAGAGCGAGAGCGAGAAGTTTGCGGGCGCGCACACGACGTATTGCGTGGAGGCGATGATGCAGGATGGAAAGGCATTGCAGTTCGGAACGTCGCATTTTCTCGGACAGAACTTTTCTAAGGCGTTCGACGTGAAGTTCACCGACGACAGAAACGAGGAGCAGTTCGGTTGGCAGACCAGCTGGGGCGTGTCCACGCGCATGATCGGCGGGCTCATCATGACACACGCCGATGACAAGGGGCTGGTCGTTCCACCGATGATCGCGCCGATCCAGGCGGTCGTGATCCCGCTCTGGTTTAAGCCGGAGCAGAAGGACGAGGTGCTCAGGCAGGCCGAGGAGTTGGCCGAGAAGCTGACGGCTGTTGGGGTGCGAGTGAAGATGGATAAGCGCGAGTTGCGCCCCGGCGAGAAGATTTTCTCGTGGGAAAAAAAGGGTGTGCCAGTGCGCATCGAGCTTGGGCCGAAGGATATCGCGGCCGGGACGGGAGTGGTTGCGCGGCGCGACGGTGGAGACAAGATTTCGCTCGCGCTTGGCGAGATTTCCGCTCAGATTCCCAAGTTGCTTGTGGAAATTCAGAGGGCGCTGTTCGACAAGGCAAACACAATGCGCGAGGCGCGGACGGTTTCTGTCGATTCATGGGATGCGTTCAAGACTGCTATCGAGTCTAGCCAGTTCGTCCTCGCGCATTGGAGTGGCGACGCGGAGGCGGAAGCCGCAATCAAGACCGAGACTGGCGCCACGATCCGCTGTCTCCCGTTTGCCCAGCCGGACGAGGATGGCGTCTGCGTGAAGTCGGGTCGTCCGTCGAAGCGCCGTGTGCTGTTTGCCTGCTCGTATTG
This sequence comes from uncultured Gammaproteobacteria bacterium, assembly GCA_964471375.1. Lineage (GTDB taxonomy): Bacteria > Patescibacteriota > Patescibacteriia > UBA9934 > GWF2-40-263 > YC12-FULL-57-11. The sequence goes on along the minus strand of CAYYFM010000092.1, from coordinate 13,376 downwards.
ATTGGTCTCGTTTCTCATTAGGACCTCTGCAAAAGTCATGCACGGCTTCAAATCGGCCATATTCGCACGACACGCATTCACGATTCCTCAATGATATCTGCATATCACCTCGAAATCGTTCATGCGTGTCGTGCGAATCTGTCTCGATTTGACCTCGTACATGACTTTTACAGAGGTCCCCATTGGCTGTCCGCTCCGACTTGTCGTTTCCGAAAAAACGCTCGCACAGTCGTCTGTGGAATGGAAAGAACGGTCTACTCACGATACAAAACTTATTTCGTTTACTGATATTGTCTCGTATGTTGAAACGTTTATTCGCTAGTCTTACGGTCATCGTTGTTCTCGGTTTTGGTTGTACCTCCACGATAACACCAAAAGCGGAGTCGCCAGAGGAGGGGCTTTCGACTGGGTATCAAAACTCACAGTATGGGTTTGGGTTTGATTATCCGAAATCCATGGATGTTCATAACCGTACCGATGAAACGCGAGCGACGGATTATTTGGGAATGAACGTCGACTTTTTCGTTTCACTTCGAGATGTGGTGATGGATACGAAGCCAACGACGGTCGCGTATTTTTACGCGGTAACACCACAAATTACCTCAGACACATTCAAAGCATCTTTAGAGGCGTCCAGTCCGAACGGCGCGGTGAAAGTAACGAACGTTGAAGATATTTCCATCAACAATATCGACATGAAAAAAATCACAAGCACCACGGAGATGGATCAGGACAAAACACACTATTTTTTCCAGCAAGCAGACTCGACCATTATCGTCTCGGTCTTCCTCAATCAAGAAGCATTGTTTGACGGAGTCGTTAAGACATTTCAGTACGAATAAAAAAGAGCGGTCCGGTGAGTCGGGCCGCTTTTAGAATTTTTGTGTCCTGTAATGCGGAGTGAGATCGCCTACATAGTGATCTTCACCACCGTAGATGGTCATTTCTCCGTTACCGACACGGCGGATCAGTAGGCCTGCCATTTCTTTTGGAAGCGTGACGAGATAACCGACTTCGTTATGCGCTCCAAAGCAGACGATGCCACCGACGTTTGCCGGCCATTCGAATCCGAGGAGTGACCACCTTTTCGGCAGAACGATCGGCATGTGTGAGGCGATACGGAATACGACAGTCGTGAGGTTTGTCTTTTCCGTATTCGGCCATGCTGACGCGTTGTTACGAATCGATGGGCCGAATGTTTCTGGAAGCATCAGAGCTTCGTCATGGCCTGGACCGATAGTTTCCCATTCAAGGCCTATGAGCGGTGGACCTTGTGGTGTACCGTCCCGGCTCGGAAGATGCGGTCGAATCGTCACATTCACACAGCTATCGAATGGTGCTTGACGGAAGACGTACAGCTGAAGAGCGTCATCGAACATGGTCACGCGCAAACCAGCGAAGAGTGGTTTTGGTGCATCTGGATCGTAACGTAGTCCGGCCGTTTCTCTCAGCGTTTCGAGCTGGACGAAACGTTCAGAAAGCGCTCGCAGACCGTCGATCGTCGTTGTATTTTCTTCGTTCATTTCGTGAATGATCCGCCCTGCGGATTCACCAAATGTCATGCGTGCGACCCATTCGAGCGTACGTCGTGCAAGTGGGAAGCTTCCTGCGATGAAATGCCCTTGTGGCAAGTACAAAGCGGTTACTGGATCTCCGTTCCCGCGCGTGTTCGTTCCGAGATACTTTTTCCAATCCATGCTGTCCTCCTTGTGGAAGCTGAATGAGCCTAGCAGAATTGAACGGAATTGTCCATCCTGCTTACAGCCACCCCGCGTACCACAGACACGTGCGGACGGTGAGGTGGCAGAGTTGGTCGAGCCAGATCCAGCGGATCACACCACGACACTTGAGGATATCGATGATGTAATGCGTCACCGCATCGGTTGCCACACCTTGGGCCGTTGGGTGGTAGCCGCACACGCGCATGAACACGTACATCGTCGAGACGTAGACGGCGACGTGGTAGAACAGGACTTCGGGCCATCTGGCGATGAGCATCTTTTTGTCACCGACCGTGACCACGAAGTCCTTTCCTTTGAAGTTCACCATCCACTCACTTTGGAAGGGGAAGTCGCCAAGGAAATGCGTTCCGACAAGCAGGAAGAGACGTTCCATGATCCACCTCCTATGGTGAAGGATCTACAAGCACCATAACACCTGCCAAAATCCTGCCCAGAGCATCTGTCTGTTTTTTCGACAACATCTTGTCTTTCCATGAGAACGTGATAGCGTGATACTTGTATGCGTGTGACCTATCCCAAACAATTACGCGATGGACTTGCCGAGTATGGCTTCGATGAAAAGGAGTCGAGAATTTATTTGGCTGGATTAGAAATCGGTTCTGCAACGGTTCTTGAACTTTCGCGACGAACGGCGCTTCCACGCACCACACTCTATCCCATTTTAGAAAACCTTTGTCGACGTGGATTTTTTCGCTTGCGTAAAGTAAAGGGTCACACACAATATGCGGCAGAACCACCAACGACATTTTTGAAACGTCTAGAAGATCGCCAAAAAACATTTCGCCAAATTCTTCCAGAGTTGGAATCCCTCCATGCAACAGCAGAGGAACGGGTCGGGGTGACGATGTATGAAGGTTCTGATGGCTTTCGTCAATTCTGGCAAAAATTGTTTCGTTCTGGCGTAAAGGAATATTGTTTGCTCACGAGCGCGACGGGATTGCGAGAGTACGTTCACGAAGAGTATTTGGTCAAGCATGTGATTGCAACACGCATGAAGCTTGGAATTAAGAGTCGTCAGTTGTTGCCAGAAAACACCATGACAAAAAAAGTGGTTGCTACGGATTTTCAACAGTTGCGTGAATCGCGTTATCTATCCCCAGACGTCAAACTTCCAGCAACCATTCTTATTTTTGGAAAAGAAGTCGCCTTCATCACCACACGAAAAGAAAATTCGGTGATCCTCGTGGCAAGCGGAGACATTGCTGTAACACTTCGAACGACCTTTGAGTTGATGTGGACCTGTTCAAAAAAAACCGAATAAAAAATCACCCGGGTCATTTCCCGGGTGATTTTTTATGTCTTGCCTTTCAATGCATCCTTGAGCGCTTTTCCTGCCTTAAATTTTGGAACGGTGACGGATGGAATTTGGATTTTTTCGGTAGGACGTTGTGGATTTACTCCCATGCGGCCTTGACGGACGCGGGCGGAGAAGGTTCCGAAGCCGGCGATCGTGACTTCACCACCTGACACTAATGTTGCCGTGACAATATCCTCAAATGTTTCGATGATGTCTTCGCTAACTTTCTTGGACAATCCAAGTCGGTCCGCAATCCGCATCGCAAGTTCTGCTTTGTTCATAAAATTGATACGAACCTACAGACAGCCACAGAACTACAGAAGGTCTGTAGGCCATCTTCTTATTTCCTTAATTATAGCCCTTCTAGCTATTTGTAGCAATTCGTAGCATTTGCAGAATGAGTAGCCATTTGTTATTCGCAGCCCTATCGTGCGTACTCCACCACCCGTGTCTGTCGAATCACCGTCACACGAACTTCTCCTGGGTAGTTCAGCTCAGCTTCTATCTTGTTCGCAATATCCCGAGCAAGTTTGAATGCGGTGAGGTCATCGATACGCTCAGGAGTCACAAACACACGGACTTCGCGCCCTGCCTGAATCGCGTACACTTTTTCGACGCCGTCAAAGGACGAGGCGGTGCGTTCGAGTTCTTCCATGCGCTGAATGAACTGTTCGAATGATGCTTTGCGTGCACCAGGACGTGAACCAGAAATAGCATCGGCGGCTTTTACAATCGCGCCTTCAACGGTGCGTGGTTTGTCTTCATGGTGGGCAATCGACTGGTAGGCGAGTTCTTCTGGAAATCCAAATTTTCTCATGATGTTATAGCCAATTTCCGGATGCGCGCCAGCCATATCATGGTCGACTGCTTTTCCGATATCATGAAACAATCCGCCTTTTTTACAGACAAACACATCGGCTCCAAGTTCTTCAGCCATCATCGCGGATAACTGTGCGACTTCAATCGAATGTTGCAAAACGTTCTGACCGTAGGATGTGCGGAATTTTAATCGTCCAAGAATCGACACAAGTTTAGGATCGATCGATCCGACTGGAATCCCAAGGGTTGCAAGCGCTTCTTCGCCTGCTTTGCGGATTTCCGTTGCCAGTTCTTTCTTTGCTTCTGCGACCGATTCTTCAATGCGTGCTGGATGAATACGCCCATCTTTAATGAGTGCTTCAAGCGCACGTTTGGCGACCTGTCGACGGATTGGAGAAAAACCAGAAATCGTGATCGCTCCTGGAGTATCATCAACAATAATTTCTGTCCCTGTCTCCATTTCGATCGCTTTGATGTTACGTCCTTCTTTTCCAATGATACGTCCTTTCATTTCATCAGATGGTAATTCAACAGCGGTCGTTGTTGTCTCAACACACTGCGTGGAAGCAAATCGTGTAATCGCAAGGGAAAGAAGTTTGCGAGATTGTTTTTCAACTTCCTCTTCCTCAATCTGCTCCATTTTTTTCAACCGACTCATGAGTGCTTCTGAAGAAATCTTTTCTACTTCCGCCATGAGTTTCTCCTCAGCCTGTTCTTTTGTCAGTGCCGCAATTTCCTCTAACTTTTTTGCCTGTTCATTGCGAATCAATTGAATTTCCCCTTTCGCATCTTCGATCTGCTTCTCTTTCGTCTCAAGGAGATTCTTTTTATCTTCAATTTCGATCAGCTTCGTATCAAACATGGTCTCACGCTTTTCCAAACGTTTTTGCATCTCGGTAAGCTCTAGACGTCGGGTTTGTTCTTCGCGCTTCGACTCTTCCATTACTTTAAGCGATTTGTCCTTTGCATCCAAAAGCAACTCCTGATGCTTATTTTTTGCTTCGTTCAACGTTTCTTGTGCCTTTTCTTTGGCTTCGTGCAGAATTTTTTCTGCGCGACCTTCTGCATCGGATGTTGAGCGAGCGGCGACCTGCTTACGGATGAAATATCCGGCTCCGACTCCAGCGAGAAGGGCAATGATGAGATGAGGGAGATAAGCGAACATAAAATTTCTCGAGATGGTTATCTCCAGAAGGAAACAGTAGCGTTTTGATCAACGTTAAACAGCCTGTCGCTTATGAGACAGAGAATAAACGAGGAAAAAAGGCGAAATCAAGCGAAAAGTCATAGGGACGCCTGCTACGGTATCAAATCTGAAGGATTCTGAGTTACGTAGATACAGTAGCAGAAGTCGGGATCGCTGACAAGACGCCTTCTATCGGCAAAATCGCTTGGTTTATGTTGTCTGGTGTGAGGTTGCGAAGGGGTGTGGATTGTTCGATTCTAAACAGTCCAATCGCGGTTCGACGAAGTTCTTGGACATAGCCACCGGTTTTGAGGATGACGCCGAGGTCGCGAGCAAGTGCACGGATGTAGGTGCCGGAGGAGCAGGAGATACGGACAAAGAGTCGTTGAGTCGTTGAGTTGTTGGGTCTTTGAATTGAGAGCAGTTCAAAAGAGTAGATTGTTACGGATCGTGGTTTTGCTTCGAGGGGTTTTCCAGCACGGGCGGCTTCGTACATTTTTTTTCCGTTGATTTTGATCGCCGAGTAGGTGCAGGGGATCTGTTGGATGGGGCCAGTGAGCCTATGAATGGCAGTCGTTAAGGTTGAAGGTTGAAATTCGAAGTTTGAAGGAAGGTTGAAATTTGAATATTTAAAATTTCGAATTTCGACCTTTCCCGTTCGATCATCCGTATCCGAACTCGCACCCAGCACAAACTCAGCCTCATACTTTTTATCCAGCCCAACCAATTTAGAAAACTCTCGCGTGGCTACGCGTCCGACTCCAACAATCAGCAATCCGGTTGCAAACGGATCAAGTGTGCCAGCATGTCCAACACGTTTTTCTCCGGTGAGACGTCGAATACGACTCACGACGTCGTGGGAAGTCATTCCATCGGGTTTGTCGATAAGAAGAAATCCAGACATATTTTTCACATCATGCTATAATTTCATCAAACTATGCAAGGAGGGGGACAATGGAAACGAATTCAGGCAATTCGAAAACGCATGGCAACGGCGTATGTTTTGTGTGGGCTGCTTGCGATTGTGATGTCGATGATTGCGGCAACGGTGATTACATCGCCAGGATTAGGAGTTCTGTTTGTCACTGCTGTCTGTTTGTTTATCGCGTTTGGAGGAATTTGGGCGGCCTATGACGCCGCAAGGCATATTGAAGAAGAGGTCGCTACATGCGAACGACAAGCAGAAACATCCGCTTCGAACTTACATAATTTCATGATGCGAATTGCACACACCCTGCGAACGCCGTTGAATGAAATTCGATGGTCAACAGAGATGCTCAAAAATGAGGAGGCCGGTCGTCTCACAACAGCGCAACGTGAATTACTTGATACTCTTGAACACGCTGCGGTCGACGTTTTGAATCGAACGGCGGTTTTGCAAGATACGCTCGGAGTGTTGAAGGGTGAAAAACTTCGAGTGAAGCTTGCGGTGTGTGAAATCCTTCCGCTCATTGATGAGTCACTTGGTCGTTGGGCGGTACAAGCGAGACGTAAAAAAATTTTGCTCGTCTGGAATCGTCCACCTACTCTCTCTCCATTCGTTCGCTGTGACGCTCATCGTATCCATCAAGTTCTTGATGCGTTACTTGCAAACGCGATTTTGTATACTAAGTCTGGAAAGAAAGTTGTGGTGAGTCTTGATGTTGATCAAGACCAAAAAAAGATGGTGATTCTGGTCAAAGATCAAGGCATTGGAATTCCAGAACCAGAACAAGCGGCCATGTTTACCCCATTTTACCGAGCGAGTAATGCATCTGACTTGTGGGTGGATGGATCGGGGATTTCTCTAACACTTTCTCAAGCAATCGTTCGAGAGTTTGGTGGCGTGATGACATTCGAGAGTCGACAAGGAAAGGGGACAACGATGCGTGTGGAGCTTCCAACCGTCATTGCAAGCAAAGCTAACGGGATTGTCACGTCATCTGTGGCCTTCTCGCAATGACAAGGACTACTAAATTTGGTATAGTTAATTATATGGCAGTAAAGAAACAAAAAATCCTCGTTGTCGAAGATGAAACAGCGTTGCGTACGATGTATTCTTTGTGGCTAAAAAAGGCAGGTTATACGGTTGTGACTGCTGAGGACGGTCTTGAGGGAGTCGAAAAATCTGTCCATGAGAGTCCAGACTTGGTGTTGCTCGATGTTTTGCTTCCAAAAAAAGATGGATTTGAAGTGCTCACGGAAATTCGTCGCAATCCAAAAACAAAATCGTTGCCGGTCGTTATTCTTTCTAGTCTTGATCAAGACTTCGAACAAAAGCATGGTCTCACACTTGGGGCCATGCATTATCTGGTGAAGACGACGATCTCACCCGAACTGCTTTATAAAACGGTCGAAGAAATTTTGAAGACATAACTACTTGTAGTGAGAACACGAACTATGGCAGTAAAAAAGAAATCCGTTTCGAATAAACCGGTTGTTTTGCTCGTCGAAGACGATCCATTTTTATATAAAGTGTTGTCGGCGCGTTTGAAAGATGAAGGGATGGATGTCACGGTCGCAAGCGATGGCGAAGAAGCGGTTGCCGATGCGATCAAACTTGTTCCAACACTCATGTTGCTTGATTTAATTTTGCCAAAAAAGAGTGGGTTTGAAGTTCTCAAGGAGCTTCGTAAAAATAAATCCTGCGCAAACCTCCCTGTCGTCGTTCTCTCCAACCTCGGTCAACAAGACGACGTCGCGCAAATGGAAAAACTCGGCATTCGAGAATACCTCGTGAAAGCAGACTATTCACTTACGGAAATGGTAGAAAAAGTCAAAGAACATTTGTCTGAGATAACACGTTGACGGTTTTGGTTGCAACAAGTATAGTTGCGACCATGAACATTACAGAGATTGCGCGAAAGTTGAAGATTCCAACGAGCGAGTTGCGGGAGAAACTTCCACAGCTCGGTTTGGGTTATGGAAAGAATGCGGTGAAAGTAAACGATCGTGAGGCACAGCGCATTGTCGAGGCATGGAATGAGATGAAGCGTCGCGAGCGCATGACGTCAAGGCGTGACGAACAGTTGTCGCGTGGGGTGGCTCAGAAAGCCGGCGATAAACCTCTTGCAGAGAGAACCGTGGAGTTACCGGCCGTTATGACGGTGCGTGATTTTGCCGCGATGATCGATATTCCGATTGCCAAAGTCATGCGTGAGCTCATGAAGAATGGAATTTTAGCATCGCTGAACGAGCGCATTGATTTTGAAACCGCATCGATTGTTTCGAGTGACTTAGGAGTGAGCGCCTCTGCACAAATCATTAAAGCTGGTGAAGGTGTTCAAGATGTCGGGGTCGCACGTTTGTCTGAAATGCTCGCCGGGGAATTGCAAGCCGACTTGGAGCCACGCCCGCCGGTGATTGTTGTGATGGGTCATGTGGATCATGGAAAAACAAAAATTCTCGATGCGATTCGTAAAACGAACGTAATGGAATCTGAAGCAGGAGGAATCACTCAGCATATTGGAGCGTATCAAGTTATTCGAAAGGAAAAACTGATTACCTTTATTGATACACCAGGACACGAAGCATTTACCGTGATGCGTTCGCGTGGAGCTAAGGTTGCAGACATCGCGATTTTGGTCGTGGCAGCTGATGATGGGGTGCAACCGCAAACAAAGGAAGCGGTCGATATCATCAAGGCGGCGGGATTGCCGTATGTCGTGGCGCTCAACAAAATCGACAAACCTGATGCAAATCCTGAACGGGTAAAAGGTCAGCTCGCAGAATTGAATTTATTGCCAGAAGATTGGGGAGGAAAAACAATGATCCTTCCTGTGTCTGCAAAAACAGGGCAAGGGATGGACGAATTGCTTGACGCGCTTTTGCTTGTCAACGAAATGGAACAGCAAAAAATTGTTGCCAACCCCAAGCGCCGCGCCGCTGGGACGATTATCGAATCACACATCGACAAAGGTGAAGGTCCGGTTGCGACCGCGCTCATTCAAGCAGGGACATTGCGTCGTGGAGACACAATTGGCATTCGTGGTTCGATGTTTGGACGTGTGCGTTTCATGAAAGATTGGCGAGGAGAATCCGTCGACGTTGCGGCACCATCTATGCCAGTGAAGATTCTCGGATTCAAAGTTTCTCCGGCGGTTGGAGATGTCATCGAAGTTCCAGAAGATGAAAAATCGCTTTTGAAAATGCGTAAGTCTGTGAAATCAGCTGTGGAGTCGACCGTGTCATCCATTGCAAAACCAGAATCTTCAAAAGAAGGGAAGCAGTTGCTCAACATTATGTTACGCGCCGATGTGCTCGGATCGCTCGAAGCGGTTTTGGGAATGCTTGAGAAAATTAAACACGATGCTGTTGGTGTTGAAGTGGTGGCGAAAGGTCTCGGAAATGTAACCGATGCAGACGTTGATAAAGCAGAAGCGACCAAGTCCATTCTGTATGCTTTTGATGTGAAGCCAACATCCACCGCTGAAGCTTTGGCACGCGACAAGAATGTAGAAGTATTGCAGTTTCAAGTCATCTACAAATTGTTTGAAGATATTTTGGTACGATTACAAAAATTATTACCAAATGAGCAGATTATTACCGAAATGGGTAAGATTGAAGTGCTCGCGTTGTTTAAGAAACTTGACAAAGGCGCGGTCATTGGAGGGAAAGTCCTTGGAGATAAAATTCGTGTTGGGAATAAATTGCGTGTGCTTCGTCCTTCTCTTAGCTCAGGGGAAACGGAAGTGGTAGGAGAAGGAGAAATTGTGAAATTACAAGCAGGAAAACAGAATGTGAAAGAAGTGTCCGGCGGGTCCGAATGCGGAATTGAATATTCTGGTCGCACGAAAATCGAAGTTGGTGATATACTGGAGACGTATTTTGAAGAATCTAAGACTCGTATCCTCCAGATTGATGGAGTTGATCTGAGATAGTCGTTTAGTCGTTAAGTCGTTTAGTCGTTTAGTCGCTAAGTCGCTAAGTCACTCAATGACTCAATGACTTATTCACTCCTCCTATGCTCGAACTCACCACACAAAATTTTGATGCCTCCGTCCTCGCCTCTTCTAAACCCGTATTTGTCGACTTTTGGGCGCCATGGTGTGGACCATGCAAAGCGATGTCGCCGATCGTTGAAGAACTCGCTGGCGAAATTTCAGACGTGGTGTTTGCAAAGGTAAATGTCGACGATCATGCCGATCTTGCGCAACGCTATAACATTTTGTCTATTCCAACTTTTTTGGTTTTTAAAGGCGGACAGGTTGTAGATCAGTTTTCTGGTTCGATGGCAAAGGAGACACTCCGTGGGCGAGTTGAGAAGCATGTGTAAGAGAAAGCCGTGTAGGAAGTAGCGTGGTAGGAAGTAGCGTGTAGCGTTTAGCGTTTAGGTTTTAAACGCTACACCCTAAACGCTACACCCTAAACGCTACACGCTACACGCTACACGCTACACGCTACACGCTAAACGCTACACGCTACACGCTACACCCTAAACGCTATGCAAGAAAAACTGATCATCATTGGTTCTGGGCCAGCGGGTCATACTGCGGCCATTTATGCGGCGAGAGCGGAATTGAAGCCGCTTCTTTTTGAAGGCCGTGTTCCTGGGGGACAGCTTATGCTCACAACGGAAGTTGAAAACTATCCTGGGTTTCCAGGGGGACTGATGGGACCGGAAATGATGGAGCAGTTTAAAAAGCAGTCGGAGCGATTTGGAACGCGAATCATTGCGGACGACGTTGTGAGTGTCGATTTTTCCGTTCATCCATTTGTTGTCAAGACGGCAGATCAGGCGTATCAATCCTCAGCGATCATCATTGCCACAGGTGCCTCCGCGATGTGGCTTGACATTCCCGGGGAAAAAGAATACGGCGGTCGTGGAGTTTCTGCCTGTGCAACATGCGATGGGTTTTTCTTTAAGGGCAAAAAAATTATTGTGGTCGGAGGAGGAGACAGTGCCATGGAAGAAGCGACCTTTCTTACACGATTCGCGGAGTCTGTCATCGTCATCGTCCGAAAAGACGAGTTACGTGCAAGTAAAATCATGCAGGATCGTGCAAAAAATAATACGAAGATTTCGTTTTTGTGGAATTCAGAGATTAAGGAAATTATCGGAGACGGAACTCGCGTGACGAGCGTTAACGTTTTTAACAACAAAACAAACGAGACGATGGATCTTCCCATCGAAGGGGTGTTCGTGGCGATCGGACATATTCCGAACACAAATTTGTTCAAAGGCATTCTCGATCTCGACGCAAAAGGCTATCTCAAAACACAACTCGGTTCCACCAAAACAAACATCGAAGGAATCTTCGCCGCCGGTGACGTCGCCGATCACTACTACCGCCAAGCCGTGACCGCCGCCGGCACTGGATGTATGGCCGCCATCGACGCAGAACGCTGGCTCGCGGGGAGAGAGTAGGTTTAGACCGTGAAAAAAAGAAAATGCAAAAACACCCTGAGACATCGTCTCAGGGTTTAGCGTTGATGGCGTTCGGTTGAGGACTCGTTGGATCGGAGCTCGTGGTAGTATTCTTTTATTTCCGCGAGAATTTCTTCGATGGCTTCACTTTATTATACAATGAAGAACCGCCCCTTGATCGATTGACTCACATACAGAGGTCCCTAGACCCTTGTGTGGACTGGAAAGGAATGATAGAATCGCGGTTGCGTTCTTTGAACTTGGAGATGTTGCATGTTGGCTGGAACTGATCGTTGGGCTGGATTTTCCCTGAAGGGTTGCCGTGATGTTCAGGAGGATCGATATTTTGTTCTCGATGATTGGCTTATGCCGGGATCGAGAATCGGAATTGTGGCTGATGGCCATGGCGGACAGGATGGGGACTGGGCTGCTGAATACGTGGCACGTCGATTACCCGTGCTTCTTAAAGAGAACAGCTACAGAACTGGATGCCCGATTCAATCATTACATCATGCAATCGACACGATCGATCGTGATGTGAAACGACGCTGTCATGGCGGGACAACACTCGTGATGGTCGATCTATCACCAGATCGCATTGTCGTTGCCCATGTTGGCGACGCGCGTGCCGCATTTATCAGTCAGCATTGTCTGACCGAGATTACCGCAGATCATCACGGAACCAAAGGTCGCATCACGCGATCGATTGGAGATCGCAAAGCTGAACACATTTGTTGTACACCCGATGTGCGTGTGCTCACTTGGCCACTTGCGAGTCGATACATGCTTCTTGCTTCCGATGACGTTTGGCGTTCGCTTGATGACCGTTTGTGGTCGTCGCGACGCATTGCCACCGTGTTGTGTCAACCGACCGTGAAGCAAGCTCGCGACGCTCTGCGAACCTTGCTCACCGAAGATCATCAAATCGAAAACGCGACAGCTCTCTTTCTTGACGTCTCCACGCCCACGGGCTAGGGGGCGTTTTTTTGTGGGCTTGTAAAATGGGGTATGAAGCGTGTAGCATGAAGCATCAATGAGAACGGACGGGACTAAAGTCCCTAAGAATCGGATTTCATAGCCACTTTAGTGGCGTCCGGTTTCCGTTGTTGCTATTATGAACAACCCTTTCGATAATGCCCTCAATCAACTCGCCCGAGCCAACGCCGTCAAACCATTCCCAACAGATCTCATCGAACAACTCAAACATCCAAATCGCGAAATTCATATTTCGATCCCCGTGCGTATGGATGATGGATCGCTTCGCGTATTTGAAGGCTATCGCGTGGAGCATAACAATGCGCGTGGACCGTACAAAGGTGGAATTCGGTTTCATGCGCAGACGGATATTCACGAAGTGAAAGCACTCGCGCTTTGGATGACGATGAAATGTGCCGTCGTTGGAATTCCGATGGGAGGAGGGAAGGGGGGAGTGACGGTGGATCCGAAAACGTTGTCAAAAGGGGAACTTGAACGGTTGAGTCGAGGATGGATGCGAGCGCTTTCAGATGTGCTTGGTCCGAAAAAAGATGTGCCAGCACCGGATGTGAACACGACACCGGAAATCATGGCATGGATGGCGGATGAGTTTGGGAAAATCACAGGAGATACGTCTGGCGCGGTGATCACGGGGAAGCCGCTTGATCGAGGTGGGTCGGAAGGTCGTGGAACCGCGACCGCACAAGGAGGATTTTATGTGTTTGATGCACTACGCGAACAGCTTGGGTTGCCTGTTTCTTGTCGTGTGGTTGTTCAGGGGTTTGGAAATGCAGGGGATCATGCGGCAGATTTGTGGACCAAGGCTGGACACCGTGTGATCGCTGTTTCAGACTCAAAAGGCGCGATCCTCGCCATTCCGGCTCTTAGAGCCGGAATGGGATCTGACGCTGGAATTGAGTCTGGTTTGGATATCGAGGCTGTCGTGGCACACAAGAAAACGACTGGGTCGGTTGTTGGGATGGCAGGGACGCAGACCATTTCAAATGACGA
>CAYYFM010000091.1:0-10978 GCA_964471375.1 uncultured Gammaproteobacteria bacterium | reverse complement strand
CACGAATGAGCCCTTCCAACATATTCTCCCCTTCATCCATCCGTCCCCCAGGCAAATCCCATCTTCCATCTCTCAACATCATGATCAAAATTTTCCCATGAGGATTTACAAGAACGGCTTTATTCGATACTTGCATTTTGTGCATAGTTTTAGACAACAGATCCTCCAAACGCCCCAAGCAAATCTTCGACGACAACTTCCATCTCCTTCTTCACATGTTTTGCTTTGATGCGAACAGAACGGCCGAGGACGCGAGTGAACACCTGTTCGAGAAGCTTTCGATTTTTGTCTTGATTGATCGTCTCGACAAACACTGGGTAGGCAAAAGACATTTCAATCGCATCCCCATCAACCGCAGACACTTCGCCTGTTTGTACAACCATTGGAAGCGTTGCGTTGCATGATTTGATTTGCTCGAAAACTTCTGGCCATTTACGACGAACGTCTTCGAGATCGAGGACAGGGACAGTGCCAAGGGCGGTGGAGACGGGGGTGAGGTCCAGAGATGGTGAAGGTTCTGAGGTTCGAATGGTCATCACTTCCCGCGGACTCCCTTCGCGGGTCTCAACTTTTGGGCCATCAGGAACGCGACACGCCTTTACAATCACGAGTTCGATCGGAAGCGAAACGATCTTTGCGCTTTTCATCTGTCGTCGTGCTTCGAGAAGAGATTCGATCAAGTTCACAGCGACTTTAGTCGTGTCAGGCTCAGACGGGACTAAAGTCCCTAAGAATCCATTCATCATTAAGAATCCACTCATCATCTTGTCTCGCAACTGACTGATGACATCCTCCACAAAATGCGGGAGATCGAGTCCTTGTTCTTGACCGTCGCGAATGATCTTGAGTGACTCAGATCTGTCAGAACGGATGAGTGCAGCAACAAACGCATCGACGAGAACAGCATTTGTCGCAGGCAAGACAAGAGACGCTTCGTTCATCGTTATTTTTTTTCCTCCAAGTCCCAGCACCTGTCCGAGCATACTCTCTGCATCGCGCATTCCTCCATCAGCATGTCGTGCAATTTCAACGAGCACGTTTTTATCAACAGAAATTTTTTCCTGTTCAACGATCTTTTCCAATCGTTCCAAAATCACCTCAACAGACAATCTCTTAAAATCAAAACGCTGACAGCGACTGATAATCGTTGCAGGAACTTTGTGTGTCTCTGTTGTTGCTAAAATAAATAACGCATGCGCTGGAGGTTCCTCAAGTGTTTTCAAAAGAGCATTGAACGCGGATGTCGAAAGCATGTGTACCTCATCGATGATGTACACTTTATATTTCAACTTATTTGGTACAAACCGAACACTTTCAATAATGTTTTCTCGTACACTCTCCACACCTGTGTTCGACGCCGCATCGATCTCGATCACATCAAGCGCTGATCCGTTCAAAATTTCAAGACAAGCGAGACAGGTGTTGCACGGTTCCGCGTTCCTAGCCACTTTTTTACCCACCAAAGCTTTAGCGTCGGTGAGAGTGGCGTCCGAGCGGACGGGACTAAAGTCCCTAAGAATAGTTTCGCAGTTGACGGCCTTCGCAATCAGCCTCGCAACGGTCGTTTTTCCTACTCCACGTGGACCTGTCAACAAATACGCATGCGAAATCGAACCAGAGGCGATCTGATTTTGTAGCGTCGTTTTTACATGATCCTGCCCTGTCACATCCGCAAATGTGGCAGGACGATATTTGCGGTAGAGGACTTCCATAATTATTTTCTAACAACATTCTCAACAGCCGCCCATACAGATTCTCTTGACTTCGGTAATAGAATGATGGCCTCATCGCCTGCGTCGGCCTTAAAAAAGCTCATACTGGCTGGGAGTACTTTATACGTCATTTCCCCACAGATGACCACGTGGGTTCCTGTGGATGTGTCAAACCCAACGCATCCAACGACACGCCGACGTTCGATTGGACCAATTTGTTTAAACAAAAATGATCCATCCGGTCGAATAGTCAGTTTCAGCACGTCCCCTTCGACCAAACGCGATTTGGATGCATAGTTCGGCGGGATTGAATACGACTTGCCGTCTGATCCAATCATGGAAATACCATCAAATACTCCTTCCAAAATTCGCATCCCAGAACCTTCTTCCATCATGCGAGAAATATCACGCCGTGCGGTCACAAGTTCCGCCATTCGCCTCGCCCCATCATCTGCATCCGCACCTTGTAACAAAGAAATGACGTGCGAAAGACTATCATGCATCTGCTTCAACACATTCACCGCAAGCTCCAACCGTGCATGCTCACTTGTTGCTTGAGGAGTCGGTTGATCAACCATGGGCTCGGGCTCAAAGACAGGTGTTTCGACATCAAGCATGTCGTCCTCATAGGTAAAATTTGGCATATGTGTTTTTATTTTAGAGACCTCTGCAAAAGTCCTCATTCTGTCATTGCGAGACCATCAGGCCGAAGCAATCTCTTCGATTCACGTGGGATTGCTTCGCTCTGAGGAGCTCGCAATGACAGGAACCGGACTTTTACAGAGGTCCTCCTAGAAAATGGATGACGGCACAGGGGTCGGACCTCGGTCGTCAACTCCGAGCTGGGAGCGTTCCATAATTTCCGCTTCGACGATGGCACGGTCTCGGCCATACTTCAAACGTGAAAGCTCTTTGATTGCCTCAGCGAGCTCACGATCGCCTTTTGATTTCGGCGTGAGGCCCATGGTAAACGGTCGCATCGAAGCGTTGTCGACAATCATCTTCACATACCAAGTAAACTTATCAGAGTTGATCATGTCATATCCAGTGAAATCCGGCGCGTACACCTTCTCGAGCGTCTCAACATCTTCTGGACCAATGCGCGCTACCATCATTGTTCCCACGTTTCCAAACACCGCGTCCTTAATCTTCGTGTCGTTATCCTTAGCGAGTTGGCTGATATATTGGTGAGCCAAAATGAGAGCGAGCTTGTACTTACGAGCTTCAGACAAAATCGTCGCAATCGAATCCGTCACGAAGTTTTGGAACTCGTCGATATAGAGAAAGAACGGCTCGCGCTGGGCTTCTGGAATATCAGCTCTTGCAAGCGCGGCCATTTGCAATTTTGTGACGATAACCATCCCGAGCAAGTTCGCATTAATATCACCTGTCTTTCCCTTCGCGAGGTTGCACAGGAAAATTCTCTTGTTGTCCATCACTTCGCGAAAATCAAAACTAGAACGTTGCTGACCGATGATGTTACGCATCATTTCGTTTCCAACAAAACGACCTACCTTCGAAATGAGATACCCAAGCATTTCGGACTTGTGAAAGTCACTCGTCTTCGCCATTTCTTTTTCCCAATACGCGCGCACCATTGGATCTTTGACCTTTGCAATCCAACCATCCGCAAACTCTTGATCGGAAAACATACGCGGAATCTCCGCAATTGTTCCTGGGTTCTCGATATCAGCCATGAGAGTGAGCATCACATGCTTCATGTTATGCTCAAACATCGGACCGATCATTTCTGGTGGAAACAACTTGTAAAAAATGGAGATCATTTCCTGTACGACCATGTCACGTTGATCTTCATTTTTCGACTCAAGCATGTTGAGTCCCATCGGACGTTCAATATCAGACGGATTGAAATGGATAACATCGTCGATGCGCTCCTTCGGAATGTTGCCGAGGATGTGCTCGATCAAGTCCCCATGTGGATCGAGAACAGCAACTCCGTGACCCATGGCGATGTCTTGAATCGCAAGGGTTGCGATCATCTCAGACTTACCAGCTCCAGATTTACCCATCGCATACATATGACGCAATCGGTCAGGTCCTTTCATCCAGATCGGAGTTTTTACACCACGATACACATTGAATCCTAGTTCAAGTTCCCCGCCATTCTCAGGACCCGTCGGAACATTTGACGGCGCTGCGCCTTTTCGCGCACCAAGCCATTTGATTCCAGGTGTTTCTGTCCATGGTAATGGCAAATGCCAAATACTTGCCATTTCCTCGGCGTTCATCACTACCTTGTTATTTTCATCAAACAAACGATAGATAAATCGACGCAACAGTCGCTTTTTGAACGGTGGTACGACCTTCACGAAAGAATTTCCGAACTGATAAATATTAAATGGCGAAAACGCATTGATCATCGCCGAAAGCGTTGTATGTGCACTCTCTGCGGTTTTTCCTGCAACAACAAGACGGATACAAACATCAAGCCCAGCTTTGCTCGCTTTTTCTTCAAGCCCTTTTGCTGTTTCTTCCTCGAGTGGGGAAAGCTTGTGTTGTTCTTCGGGCTTCTTCTCACTATTGCTTCCATGCCCTGTCAGTTCCCACAAATCGATCTTCGTTTTTTTTGCACCCTTAATCGCCTCCTCAAGCGTCATGCCTTTTAGCATGCGTTGGGAGATCGCAAGTCCTCGATTTCGCCAATTCCTAGGCGCCGCACGAACAATAAACTGAAATGCCGCTCCTTCCCCTTCTGGAACTTTTGCAAGCGTATTTGTGATGAGACTGAGCGCGTCCTTTTCATTCTTCTTATACGTTTTAATCGGGAATGCATGCTCGCGCTTAAAAACGAGATAGCTCCCCAAAATAACTGAATCTGGAGAAAAAATATTGTAGTCCTCTACCGCCTCTGGATAACAATCTGGATACGCCGCGGACAACTGTTGCGTGACAATGTGTTCCATTTTCGATGGAACGGTCACGTAAAATCGAATCTCTTTGTGTTGAACAACA
The DNA here is from genome assembly GCA_964471375.1 of uncultured Gammaproteobacteria bacterium. GTDB lineage: Bacteria > Patescibacteriota > Patescibacteriia > UBA9934 > GWF2-40-263 > YC12-FULL-57-11. The sequence goes on along the minus strand of CAYYFM010000091.1, from coordinate 6,293 downwards.
ATTTCAAACGCCATCTCGTCATTTCGGCCGTACAACCAAGCACGAAAACCATGATCTGGTTTCATTCCACCAACCGCTGCAAATAACGTCTCCGCAGATGCGATGACCTCTTGTACCTGTTCCTTGGTTTCCGTACGTTCTGTCTGCTCTTTATGTCGAAATCGCGGAACGGTCACGAGGATGGAGACGGTGTCAAACGTGCCGTGCCGAGTTTGAGCACGAAACCGAATCACGAAACGCATGATCCATAACCCAAAAATAACCAAAAGGAGCGCCCCAACACCCCAAGCGGCAATATAGGCAAATGCAAGATCACCCTCGGGTGTCCCTCCGGTCACCAGGTTTCCGATAACATCTGCGTCAGCAATGCCAAATTGAAAAAACGTCATGGTTTTAGTCTCAAAATTTTGTCCGTTTTTATTTTTGCCTCCTGTTCAAGAAAAAACCGATTCACTCCTGGAATGAGTTTTATCCACGCACGAAGAATTTCAAAAATTTTCTTTGCATTGATTTTAACCGCTGTGAGCAACTCTTTAATCATGCTCGCAGCCTCCTCACCTTTTTGTTTAAACTCCTGTTGCTTGTCCACAGGTAATTTCAAAAACGCATCCGTAAGATCTTCTGACATGATTTCCTCAATTTGCGTCGTGACTTTATCTTTGGCAAGAGGAGTGATCGCAACAGGGGCGGACGGTGGAGCTGTTTCAACAGGAACATCAGACTCTGTAGGCTCATTATCCACAGGCTCTTCAGACTCTTGTACTACAGGAGTTTCAAGTTCTATTTCTTTTTCTGTATTCGAAACACTCTCAAGACCGTCAGAAGGCCTTTCAATAGGCACTGTTGCTACAACAGGCTGTTCAACAGGAACCCCAGGTTTTATTTCTGTTTGTTTTAAAGGCAGAAGGGACATATCAGCTTCATTATACCACACGTGAACGAACTTTCTGCCCATCCGCCGTGTCTTCGACGGTGAACCCAAGCCCAGCAATCTGATCTCGCAGCTGATCTGATTCTGTCCAGTTTTTGGCAGACCGTGCCTTTTGTCTCTGATCAACAAGAACCTGCACCTTTGCAGGGATCTCTTCGAGCTCAGCTCGACCGATGTATTCCTTAAGTCCAAGTCCAAGCACTCGATCGAAATCAAGAATCGTCGCTGCTTTTTCCTCGTCTGAAAATGCCTGATCCCCAACCATATCCCAAAGCACCGCAAGCGCCTGAGATGTCTTGAGATCGTCGTTGATGGCCGAGTGGAACCGATCAGTGAATTTCCCAGCCACTTTTTTACCCACCAAAGCTTTAGCGTCGGTGGGAGTGGCGTCCAGTCCTGACGGGACTAAAGTCCCTGTGAAAGGCCAACTCCTCACAATTCCTCGCAACCGATGGAGCGCATTTTGTGCCCCATCAAGCGCTTCCCATGTGAAATTAATCTTCGAGCGATAATGTCCGCTCAACACAAAATAGCGATACGCAAGCGGATCGTAACCGCGATCGATCAGATCTTGAATGGTGTAGAAATTCCCGAGCGACTTGGACATTTTTCCACTGTCAACGGTAATAAACTCCGAATGCATCCAGACATTTGCTTGAAGAAGTCCGTCTGCTCCACGTGTCTGAGCAATTTCGTTTTCATGATGAATCGCAATATGATCAATTCCACCTGTGTGGATATCAAATGGCACCCCAAGATATTTTTTCGACATCGCGGAACACTCAATATGCCAACCTGGGAATCCATCTCCCCACGGAGACGACCAGATCATTTCTCGATTCACTCCTTCTGCCGCAAACTTCCACAATGCGAAATCCGTCCCTTGACGCTTTTCTCCAATCTCGACTCGCGCGCCAGCCAACTTGTCCTCTAACTTTTGTCCAGACAACTGTCCGTACTCCGACATCTTCGACGTATCAAAGTAAATCCCATCCGACGTGCGGTATGTAAATCCGTTACGTTCCAAATCCGCGACCATCGCGATCTGTTCAGCTATGTGATCTGTCGCACGTGGATATTTCGAAGCAGGTAAAATGTTGAGCCGTGTCAGATCCAGAAAAAATGCTTGCGCATAAAACTCCGCAATCTCATACGCCGATTTCCCTTCGCGCCGCATCGCTATCAGCATCTTGTCTTCCCCATCATCACTGTCAGCAACGAGATGACCGACGTCTGTGACATTCATGACAATTGCAACATTAAACCCATTCCAAAGCAGTGTACGATGCAACACATCCGAAAACAAAAACGCCCGCATATTCCCAATATGCGAAAACCAATACGCCGTCGGTCCGCAAGAGTAGACGGATGCTTTCCCAGTCTCAATCGGAACAAATTCCTCAATTTTTCTCGTCAGGGTGTTATACAATTGCAATTCCATAAGAGCCTCATCAAATCTCCGGACGCCACTCCCACCGACGCTAAAGCTTTGATGGGTAAAAAAGTGGCTATAAATTCATAGGGACTTTAGTCCCGTCCGTCCGTGTTTCTCGACTTTTGCAGAGGTCTCAAGAGTATATCAGACCAACTCCCTCAAGTCTTCTCCAACTCTCTCGCCTGATCGAGATACACATTTGCAAGAGCAAGATGACCGTGAATCCACTGCGTGACGGAATTCTTAGAGTTTTGGTCATGATTCAGTGCTAAAGCAAGTTCAGTCTGACAATCTAGACGATTTTTCGCTTTAGCGACTGCGACCTTAAACAAATCGCCGACAATACCTTTCCTTACATTTATTCCTGCATGATTCTGTCCCATTTGCGCAATACGTACTGCCTCCTTAAAAGCAACATTTGAGGAAGAAATTCTATTATCAATGCAATATTGTGCAATATTCACCAACACATCGACTCGATATGACTTTCCTGCAAGCTCGATCGCTTTACCACAGGCTACATCAGCAGAGAAACGTGGGTCGTTCAGTTTGCGAGAAAAATCAGCGATCTGAAGATACATGTCAACAACCTCCTCTGCGCTTTTTCTTGGAGGAACGCAATGCTCAACGTATTGATTCATTAATTGCAGAGCAAGGGAAGGATCTCTTCCTTTTTTAACCAATACGTCGCCCATGTCGATACATGCAAAAAAATATGTCTCAATTTCTTGTGATGAATAAGAAAAAGCTCTCCCTCCCTTACCAATATTCCTTATTGATTGATCCATTGATTCCTGATCATCAATCAAGGCATAAACTGTGGCGAATTTGCATTCGATGAGTGGAAGATATCCTGCATTCGTTTGAAGATTAAATCGATCCGCTTCACGAAGAAACGAACGTGGATCTCCACCGCGTTTCGCAGAAACGAGTGCGAGTTCTAAATAACATTCGACTTTTGTCACAGCCCCAACTTTCTCCATATCGATCAATCGTATCGCCTCACTCTCTTCATTTTGTTCGGCCAAAATGCGGACGAGACTTGGAAGGAGTTCATTCAAGCCTGTTCCTTTCCCAATCTCGATGACGTCATGTACGTCTTGCATACGTCCAGCTCGGATCAATTCACCAGCCAGTTTTGTATTTGTCGTTATTCTCCAACGTGTGGGCTGATTCTTTGATGAAATCTGAATCACTTCCAACGCGTCGGACAGGTACCTATTTGTGTTCTGTTTTTTTTCGCGCATGGCTTCGGCAATGTCTACATACAAATCCGTCAACAATGTTCGTGATGTCATGCCACCAGATCCACGAACCAATTTCAAAATACCATCTATCTCATCAAATGTACCGGCTTTTATCAATCCGAAAATAAGTTCACGAGCAACATATTCGTTTTCTGGGTTTTTCAAAAATGCCTGCTTGGCGACATCGAACTGACCTTGTTGAACAGCCAGCGTTGCAATCGTAATGTGCAACCGTTTGTGCTGATCGAGTAAGTCTGGATCAAATACTCCTCCGAACGTTCTCGGATCAAGACGATCTGCTCGATCCATCGCTGCGTGTAGTTCTCCATTACGAGCGAGAGCCTCAACAATAGCATATTGTAATTCCGGAGTCTGATTGCGTTCTGAAACATCATCAAACAACGGACGATCAAGAGCCCATATAACCGTCAAAACATCGATCCGACTTTCTGGTGCCCAAGTATTCACCATTTCGTAACCATCGTGAGCTCGCGGAAATATATTCCGAAGCTCTTCGTACTGCTCTGCCGCCTTTTCTCTCAACTTCCTCGCCTCCCGCTTTGCCTCAGGCGGCATGCGATTTTCAAAACATACTTTTAGTGCTTCACCCAACGCACCAAACCGTTTTACATCCGCAAAAGACATGGTATCGGTCTCCATGAGTGGGATAAGTTCTTTTGGATGCGAAACACCATACGTGCGCACCAACTCTGCCACTTGCTCCGTAAGATTATCCACATATGACCGAACAACCGGTTTGAGATCATCATACCGCATGTGAGATTGCGCGTCAGGCACAACAGGCTGTTCACTGTGTCGACTTCCTTCTGGCATATCGTTTTATTTAACTTCAAATTGATTCGCTCGCTCAAGATATCCACTTGCAATCGCGATTTGCCCATCAAACCATACAGAGAACGCTGATGATGGTAACTCTGGCCCACCTGCACCAAAAGTAATTTCAATATCTGCAGAAATCGGTAAGCCAAGCTGAGCCTTTGCCTTAGCGACTGACAAAATGATCTGCATTCGTTCGACTGAGAATGTTACCGGACTATAATCGTATTCAGTAAGCAGATTATGATAATCATTCCAAATCGATTCAGGAAGTTTTACGTCATGTGTCCGTGCATCATTAACAACCGATATAAATGCTTCAAATGATCTACGATGAATCGCCATTTTAGCAGCACGAATATATTGATTTGCTAAAGAAAAATGTAACTCAGGTTGTGGTTTTTGAAATTGAGAGAATGCCAAAAAAATTTGATTCGACGGCGGTCCCTGACCAAACTCTGGCTGTAAAAGCTCATCGACAGCTCTTTCCAAAATCAGAAGCGCAGGTGTGATATCCTTGCCTGTCTCTTGTAGTGCTTTTCCATAACGTGTTGCTGCAGAAATCACCTGTGTTTCATCAGCGTCTGTTGTGTGAACAAAGTTATTATACAAAATATTTCTTTGATCAATATCTGACTGAGAAACAAATGGCGCTAGTCTTATGCCTGCCCCAAGCATCGTTGCATCATCAAGATTTTTCCTGAAGACACACGCCGCGGAAAGCAAAATATCAACGGATATTCTTGTGTGTCGAGGAGCCTCTTTATACGCCTGACGGAGCTGTGGAAGAAATTGTCTTGGGTCACTGCCTTTTTTAGCCAATCCATAGACAAGTTCCGCGTAGGCCAGCGCCTTAGATCCTGAAGCAGCGGAAAAATTTTCAATAACCAACCCAGCTTGAACTTCATGGCCTCTTTTGATAAATGTTTGAACAAACTCAGGTAGTAACAAATCACTCTCAGATGGATCGATGCGTTTAAACAACATCATGGCATTGTCGTAACTGCCTGATTCCGCAAGAGCGATCGCTAGTTGACCAACGGCTTTTCCTTCCGCATCCGTGAACCGCATGACAGGCGAACGACGCATTTGTGTGTAAAGAGGGATATGCTCCCGAAGCACAAAATTTTCACACCGCTTGGCCGATTTCCCCGCCTCATTCATTCCAGAAATCAACACCGCGTATGCAGCGATGACTGCCTCATTATGAACCGTGCGATCCCTTCCTTTTGCCAGCCACGCCTCTGCCGCTCCCCATTTTTTTTCATCCGCTAACTGTTCAGTAATTTTCAAAAACAACTCGTCATTCGGTCTGTCCACACACAAACGCTCCGCGACATCGTTTCTTCCATGCTCAAGCGCAATAATACCAAAACGAGAAATAATTTCTTTGACGAGTTTATACTCAGGAAGAAATAAATTCACCACGTCTTCAGACAGATTAGTAGCTTGATACCTCTTCCATGCGAGATCAATTTCACCATTTTTTGCGAGTGCTTCAAGCATAAAACACTGTAGCATTAACGATGGGGAATGTTGATCAAGTTCTTCGAATGTCGCGCGATCGAGTTGGTACAATACTGGGAGTAACTCTCGAACGTTAATAGCACTCTTTGTTTTGACGATCGTTTGTGCAACATTTTCCGTTCCGAGTAACTTGATTGCTACTGTAAACTGTTCCATCGCATGTTCACGAGATGTTCTCGCTTCCCGCTTTGCCTCAGGCGGCATACGATTTTCAAAACACACTTTGAGCGCATCACTCAATGCGCCAAACCGTCTTACATCTTCAATACGCATGACATCTGTCTCTATAAGCGGTATAAGCTCTTTTGGATGAGAG
>CAYYFM010000090.1:0-16296 GCA_964471375.1 uncultured Gammaproteobacteria bacterium | reverse complement strand
CTATCGCGAGCACAATCGTATCCGTCTTCAACCAGCAAACTCCACCATGTCACCAATCTACGTAAAAGACTGCATCATCCAAGGAGTCGTTCGAGCCGTTATCCGAAAATTTCAACCCGTTTAATTCAAAATGACAATCTGAGCTCTGTCGACGACTAAGGGCCGTTTGACGGCCCCGCGGAGGGATCACGCGCCTCGTCGTCAGGTTTCAGATTGCCAAATTTCGAAAACTTATGTCCTCTTCCACTCTCCATCTTCATTCCTTCACGATCGCCTTCCTTCCACAACGCCGTACAAGGCGTGTTCTTAACACAATCCGCTCACTGCGCTTGCGTGTCTCTCAACGCCAAGCAAAACGATTTCTCCGTACGCTTTTTGCCACCAAATCTCTTTGATAAAACAGAGCAAAGCCGATAGTATCCTCTTGGGGACCTCTCGTATACCTGGTCTTGTTCATGGAGAGGCCTGTCTCGTTACAATTCATCCGCTTCCCGAGGGTGCGGATTACACCGGCCGAGTCGTACCGTCTGAGCTGTTCGGTACGTCCTAGGGTGGGTCAGTCGATCGATGCGGAAATCTACGTGAGGGAGGATTTTTTTGACTTTTACAGCTCTTTCAGGCATCCTGTGCGAACCGTGCATTCCGCACGACATTCGGAGAACCCACCTGTGCCAACTGTCGATAGTTCCAAGCTCAACCTCAGTCGCGTTCAATTCATGCTCCTCGGGCATCTCCAAGAGGCAGCGATGCTTCCCGGTGTACGTGCCCTTGTGCCGTTACCGATTCGGCATCTGAACGGTGTTCCAATCAGTCTGTCAACAGTCCTCGCTCGAGAACTCGTCTCTGACAGGAATCCAGCAGGTGTCCTTCGGGAACTGCGTCATGCACGTGTTCTATCCCAGATCGGCGAGGATGGATCGGTTGATCTGATCAATGTTCCTTTGCCTCACCGTCTCAAGATTTTTGGCCCAAAGCCAGATCGTGTTCTCCCTGAAACCTGGCTTGAGCGACTGCTCGTCTGTCTTCATCGGGGAATGTCGCCTGATCAGATCACTTCGTCCCACCTGCGATTTCAATCTGGAAGTCTGGAACTCAGCCAAGCAATCAGCTCGGCAAATTCCGGAATCCCCTACATCTCGCCAATCCGCCGTCATTCAACCTTCCTAGCATTGGCTCGAGAACGCTGAGACCTGAATAAGGTCTCATTTTATTAACAACAAACCTTCGTTGTATCCTAGCTAATTTTCCTCAACTGCACCCACTCGTGCTTCCGCAGTTCAGACACTTATAACAGGCAGCGTTTCTAACCATCATCGAACCACAAGTATCACATGCAGGAGCATCGGCGTGGTTGTCGAAGGTAGAAGTCAACGAAGAAGAGGGAGTAGCGTTTAACGTGTAGCGTGTAGAGGTTTCAACTGTTTTCTGTGTAAATAAATCCGGCTGTGCCACTGAATCTTTTAACTCATGCGATTCCTCCTGTACTTCTTCCATCGCATTAATCCCAACGGCTCGTTGCGCTTCAAGTGACAAAAACTTCATGGCCATCCAACGGAAAATGTAATCAACGATCGATTTTGCAATACGAATGTTTGGATTGGATGTATATCCAGATGGCTCAAAACGCATGTGAACAAATTTATTTACAAGCACTTGGAGTGGCACACCATACTGAAGCCCAACAGAGATCGCTGCAGAAAAAGAATCAAGTAGCCCAGACAATACCGATCCTTCCTTTGACATGGTGATAAAAATCTCACCTGGTGTTCCATCATCGTACATCCCAACGGTAATATACCCTTCGTGATTTCCAACAGAAAACTTATGCGTAATCGCCTTGCGTTCATCAGACAACCGTCGTCGTCGTGGCTTGTATTCATCTGCCGTAACCCCCTTAACAACCTTAACCTCCTCAACAACCTTCTCAGCCGTATTCTGCACCTTCGCATCCTTTTCCTTCGATGTCGTGAGCGCCTGCTGACGCTTCGATCCATCACGATAAATCGCAATCGCTTTTAAACCTAATTTCCAAGCTTCAATATAAGCCTTTTCAATATCTTCAATCGTCGCTTCATGCGGCATGTTTACTGTTTTTGAAATCGCACCAGAAATAAATGGTTGCACCGCCGCCATCATACGGACATGTCCCATGTATTGAATTGTACGCGTTCCATTTGCCGCCTTAAACGCGCAATCAAATACAGGAAGATGCTCTTCTTTCAAATGTGGCGCACCTTCGATCGTGTCATTCTTGTCGATATATTCTAAAATCTCGCGAACTTGCACTTCACCATATTGCAACCGATGCAGTGCTTCCGGAACGGTCTGATTCACAATTTTCATCATTCCCCCACCAACCAACCACTTATATTTCACAAGCGCGATGTCTGGTTCAATCCCTGTCGTGTCGCAGTCCATCAAAAATCCAATAGTTCCTGTTGGAGCAATCACAGAAATTTGTGCATTACGAAACCCAAATCGTGTTCCGTTCGCAACCGCGTTGTCCCATGCTTTGCGTGCCTCGAACAACAAATCGGTTGGAACGCCGTCAACAGAAATTTGGTACGACGCATCTCGATGCATACGCATTACTTCCAAACACGGCTCTTCATTTTTCTTGTAGCCTACAAACGCACCAACTTTTTCTGCAATTTTTGAAGATTGATAATAGCAGTGCCCACTTTGCAAAGAGGAAATAACCGCGGCCAAATTACGACCTTTGTCAGAATCGTAGGGAAGGCCAAAACTCATGAGCAACGCTCCAAGGTTCGCATAGCCAATTCCGAGTGGGCGGTAGTCGTAAGAATTTTGTTCAATCGCCGGCGTTGGATAGGAAGAATTTCCCACAGCAATTTCCATCGCCGTAATAATAACCTCATTCGCTTTCTTGAATGACTCGATATCAAATACGTACTCGTCATTCTCCTTCCGACGAAATTTCATCAGGTTCAACGATGCAAGGTTACAGGCTGTGTCATCCAAAAACATGTATTCCGAGCATGGATTACTTGCATTGATACGGTCAGTATTTTTTGATGTGTGCCACTTATTCACCGTGGTGTCGTACTGCATGCCAGGATCACCACACTGCCATGTTGCGTCGGCAATGGCATGAAGAACTTCTCGGGCTTTGTAAGAAATGGACGGCTTTCCTGTGATGACTTCATTTGTAACCCACTCGCTGTCGTTTTCAACGGCACGCATGAAGTCATCGCTCACTCGAACAGAATTGTTCGCGTTTTGAAAATAAATGGAAGAATACGCTGGGCCGTCCATCGAACCATCATAACCAGCGTCCATAAGAGCCCATGCCTTTTTTTCTTCTTCCATCTTGCAGGTGATGAACTCCATGATATCTGGGTGGTCGACGTTCAAAATAACCATTTTCGCGGCACGTCGTGTTTTTCCACCTGATTTGATAACACCAGCGAACGCATCAAGTCCTTTCATGAATGAAACAGGGCCAGAAGCACGACCATTTGAGCCACCAAGATATTCCTGACGTGATCGTAATTTTGACAAGTTTGATCCAGCCCCAGATCCACCCTTAAACAGCATTCCTTCGGTTACGGCAAGATTCAAAATTGAACGCATGTCGTCCTGAACAGAATTAATAAAACAAGCGGAACATTGCGGGTGTGGCGAAACACCAACGTTAAACCAGACAGGCGAGTTGAACGCAGCCATTTGATTCACCAAAATGTGTGTGAGCTCTGCTTCAAACGTATCTGCATCCTCGGATGTTTGAAAATATCCGTCGTTGCGACCCCAGTTTGCCATCGTAATCGCGACACGATCGACCAGCTGCTTCACAGACGTTTCACGATCAGACTTCCCAACCTGCCCACGAAAATACTTAGAGACAACAATATTTGTTGCAGATTGTGACCAAGTTTTTGGAACTTCGACGTCGAGTTGCTCAAAAACAACCTTCCCTTTTTCATTTGTAATACGAGCATCACGTTTATCCCATTCTAAAATCGAGTATGGATGAACTCCAGGTCGTGTAAAATAGCGACTGACCGTAATCCCATTCCCATACATCGGGTGTCGATCAGCTCGTGCCTCGCTCGTGCGGAAACCCATGTAGCGTTTTGCCACGTGAGCTAAGTTAAGATCAATGAATGTCAGATTAATAATTTCACGAACATCGGCAAAATCTGGAGTTTTTACTCCATCAAAAATTTTTGTCAGACGGGTGATAACATTTCCCGTGACCTTTTCTGCTACTTTGATGTCCTTCATCCCTGCCCCTTGCATCGCCGATAAAACCGAACGATGTAGTTTTGCGCCATCGAACGGTTGATCAGAACCATCTCGTTTATGAATCGCCTTCACAGAAGTGACAAACTCCCAGACGGCATCGGAGATACCCTGAGCTGAAGGTTCTGTTCCAACCTGTGAAGCAAAACCTTGGCGAGTCGAGACTTGGACAAATGGTTCGGACATACGTAATGATTTAGGGATCAGGAGTTAGGGGTTAGGATAGAGTATTTAGGGAGATTTTAGATTAAAAAACAATCCGCTCGGGATCGTTCGTATCCTCAGCTCCCCCACACCAGACCACAACATGTTGTGGTCTGAATGTATTGTATGCCACTACATATTGTGTTGCAAGAGGGGTGGTTATCCACAGTTCGATCGTTCGACACACTCACGACAGGCAGACTCACTGTCTTTTACAACTAGAATGGCATCGTGAGGTTTATCGCTGTTTTTTGCGCTGTTTTTGGCTTAAAATCCACAGGGATCGCCTTTCGACCACCGAGCCGATCCACGTAGGCGAGAGCATTGTATTTCACTCCATACTCGTACACACCTTTCGTGATCTTTACATCGTCCAAACAATACTTTTTGATCTTCTCAATTTCCCCTTGTTTCCACCATTCCACCGCTTGCAATCCATGTCCAGACTTTCCAACTCCAAGACAGGACTCAGCAACATGATCAAGTTTCAAACGAAACCCGATAGAACTTTTTATTTCTTCAAGAATGTCGAGTTGCGGAAGGTTCAGAAGATCCCCAGGATAGTAATTATTCATGATCGGCAAATCAAAACTTTTCGTATTAAACCCTATGATTCTCCCTCCATGCTCCAAACGAGGCCAAAGCTTATTGAACTCATGTTCTTCATACGCAACATACTCATCCGTCGCATAAAAATAAACCCCGATCACCGATATCCGCATCAGAGAATAGTCCGCCCCTGCTGCAGACTGAGTTTCAATATCAAGAACAATTTCGTTTGTCATATCGAATCAGGGAATTTGATAAAGAAAAATCGTTTCACTCCCAATTTTCTCAGAACGGATGAGTGGGAGCGTTTTAAAAGCAAATGTTCTGGAAACAACCCTTGTTCCTAAAGGATACCGACTTCTCAGGAGCGGTTCAAGGGATGCGTTAAGTTCGGGAAACAGGTAGCAATAAATCACGTCTGCATCTGGTAGTTTCGTTCGAAACATATCACCGCGGACAAAACGGACTCGTTCGGATAATCCGAGGAATCGCGCTCTGAGACATGCAAACCAGACGAGAGCATACTGTGTTTCCATACCAACGCCTGTGGCTCCAAAATCGCGCGCCGCGTCAATGACCACAGATCCGTCTCCACTACCAAAATCAACGAATCGTTCATCTTCTTTAAGCCCAGCAAATTGTAAAATCTTTTTTGTTTTCCATCGGGGTGTTCGGACCCATGGCACGGAAGTAAGCGCGACAATATGCCAATGAATCATAAACAAAATCATTGCCAGCACGATCAGCTGTAATAGGAGAATGATTATGTTTGCCACCATATTTCTTGCGTTCGAATCGAGCTACCAGTGGTCCCAAAGTAATCTAGACATTTCTGGCGTGCAACGTCACGATCGAATGGTTTACAAGAGAAGATATCGATCATGGCTTCGTTATAACGTGAAAATGTGTGTACCGAGACGTGTGAGTAATCAATGATCGCAAAGCTGGATAATCCAGGGTTTTCTGGAATACCTTCAGCAATTTCTGGACCGACCAAAATATGCATCCCGATCGCGTCGACCATTTCACGTAAAAAATTCTTTAATCCATCCGCGTCACGAACGGCTTCTGGTCGACAAGCATCCAGATCAAAAATAATGTGACAACGAGGTGTTTGCATAGTTATTCCAATTTTACCTGAGCGGCGGCAGACAGCAACCCTTCTGAATATGTCGGATATGCATGAATGAGAGAGGTCAGTTTTTCAACGGTGGCTCCAAGATGAATCGCGAGCGCGGCTTCATGAATCATTTCACCTGCATGCGGGGAAAGAATTGAACAACCAATTATTTTTCTTGTTTTTGGGTCGGCAACGATTTTCACAAGTCCTGGTCCTGTATGATCGGTCGCGCCGCGTCCAAGTGCAGAGAGAAAGGATCGTCCAACAAAGACTTTTTTGAATCGACGTTTTGCTTCGTCTGCAGTCAGACCAACAGAGGCAACTTCTGGATCGACGAACGTGACGCGAGGAACAACCTGTTCATGACTCATGCGGAGCCCCGACCGTTTTCCCTTTGCTGTTCGGGCCGCATTGTGACCAGCGACCACGCCTTCGTGATGCGCGGTGTGCGTAAACAACATGCCTCCATCAACATCTCCAGCCACAAACACATTTCTCGCACCTGTTCGTTGCTCACGATTTGAAATAATATTTCCTCGTTCATCGACATGAACACCAGCGATCGTTAACTGAAGATGTTCGACATTTGCACGCTTCCCTGCCGCAACAACGACAGCGTCAACCGCGTGCGTTGTGGTTTCTCTGTCCGTTTGTACGTTCAAACCATACACACCACTTTGAGCATGAATCGCTTGCAGAATTCTGGCATCCGTTACCACTTCAATTCCCAATCGTTCAAGGGATTCCTTTGTCATGATTGAAATCTCCTCGTCTTCCCGAGGTAATAATCGTGACGCACCTTGTAAAAGCAAAACCCGCGTTCCAAAGGAAGCAAAAATAGTCGCAACCTCGCATCCAACGGGTCCACCGCCAATAATTGCCATTACTTTTGGTTGTCGTACACGTGCGAGAGCTTCACGACTTGAAAGAAAAGGAATTTCTCGTAAACCGGGGATCGTGGGAACATACTCAACTGTTCCCGTCGCAATGACAAACGTTTTTCCTCGCAAACGAACTCCATCAACAATAATCGTGTCTGATTCTTCAAATACGGCAGAACCAAAATAAACAGTGACACCCAGACGTTCAAGAATGTTCACATACCGATCTCCTTTTTTTCCACCTCCCGTGATCGAGGCGACAACCTGATGCCGATATCCCATCACCCTTGACCAATCATGCGATTGTCCTCCAGAAATCACTCCAAACATCTGTGCATCCCGCACCGTTCGATTCACCTTTGCCGCCTTCAACAGCGCTTTACTCGGCACGCACGCCCAGTTCGGACATTCGCCTCCAAGCAAGCCTTTTTCGACCAAACAGACACTCGCTCCCTCGGCTCGTGCCGCTTCCACTGCCGCAAATCCAGCTGATCCAGAACCGATTACAATGACGTCAAAAGTAAGAATAGGCATAGAGTGTGTAGGGAGTAGGGAGTAGCGTGTAGGGAGTATTATAACATATCAATTTTGAAACTGTTTCCTCGCCTCTTCCCATAACCCAGACTCTCCATGCAGACGCATCCAATACCACCACTCCACTCCCCACAAGTAAGCTTCAGGAATTCCTGTGCGAGATGCATACTCGATGTTTTCATGTAAATCGTCCGCACCAAATCGTTCATTCCAGTCAGCAGGAGTGCGTTCAAGTGGGTCTGCATCGCGCCACGGCTCGGCTTGGAGTTCGGAAATAACGACATCTTCCACCCAAAACCCAATCATCCAGGAACGGACGTTGTAAAACCAGGCTGGGATTGGATAGGTCACATCCCCAATCAATGGATTGCGTGTTTTACGATACAACGACGTTCCTAAAACGTCCGTCAGTCGTCCTGACAAAAGCCATGGTTCGAGTTCTCCACTTGCGGTCATTTGAATGGGATGGGAATCTAGCGAGCGAACAAACGCGATTTCCTCCGCAACAAGCGCCGCATCAGCTTCCGGACAGGCACCAAACGAGAAAAACGCCTCGTTTTCAACCTGCCAACGGACGAGTGCAGCTGAATTCTTATAGCGCTCAACAACGGTTTCTAAAAACACAAAAAGCGCATCACGATCAACGCGCGCATCGTCTGTCATTGCCCACGCCGGAATATAACACTCCGGCCACCGCGGAACTTTCATCCCAATGGCAAGCGTAACGTCTGCTCCATGCGATTCAGCTTCACTCATCATCCAGTCTAACTCTGACCAATTCACCTGTCCTTTCACACGCTCAATATCATTCCAATAAACCGGAATCCGAAACCGCCGTACCTGTAAATCATCAAGCGCTGCCCTAAACAGCTCCCGACTATCCACCCCAAGCCACCGCGCATAGGTTGTTGAAAATGTGACGCCTAGTTTCTGATCAATAGGACGTGCACTCATCCATCCAATACTAAACACAAGAAATATTACCCCAAGAATTGCTACCCCAAACCTAAATTTCCTTGCCATTCGTAACATTTGTAGAATTCGTAACACATTCGTAATTCGTAACTAGATCTCCTCCTTTTTCTCCTTCAAAAACGCCAACCATCCTTCTACCATGCTAATCGCTGCTTTAAATGGGGCTTCGATGATGAAATCGAAAAAGAAAATGAAAACGTTGATTCTTGGAGCGCGAAGAGCGATCCAGCGACCGGACCTGACAATCGGCAGGAATAAAATGTCTCCAATCGTTCCAAAAAAACCCGTAGATGTTTCCACCACCATGAGTTCCCGGCGTGTGTTGCGGATTTTCAGTCCAAAGAAGGTGACAAGCGAAAGGAAGAAGATAAAAAAGACGATCGAAAGGCTATTAAAATCAAACCGGTGAAGGATGGACGAAATCGCAAAGACCATCCCAAAAAACACAACCGCATACATGGTGTTAAAAATAATTCCGAGCATTCCTTGTGCCCACGGCCGACGAAGTTTATACGTAAACCCAATTTCTTCTCCGATTCCTAAGAATGCATGCGCTTCTTTGATGATGGCTTCCGTATTTGCTGCTTCCGGAAGGCGAGCTGTTAACCCAATGACTCCAAGTAACGTTGGATGAAAAATAATGTTTACAAGCAGTGGGGTAATTTCGGTTGTCTTTAGAACGAGACGTTCATACGGCGCTTCAATGAGTAGGGCGAGCATCATTTTGGTAATGAACAAAAAAGTGACCGCACGAAACACCGAATTTTTTAACCGCACGCGAAATCGATCATAACGCAACCCGGCCGCCGACGCGATAAATCCATCAAGGGCAAGGGTGTTATGCTCTGCAACCATTTTTGTCATCCCTGCTCCTTGTTCTTCGGAAATGTCACGAATCACATGAAATACAACCGCATGTCGTCGAACGAGCATGAACAACGTGTCTTGTCCGGGATGGCGTAAATGCTGTTCGATGCGTTCAATCGTTTGTGGAATAGATTGACAGATGCTATTGAGTTCCTCGCTCTTTGCTTGCATGCGCGTCCATTCAGGATAAAACAACGACAAGACACGAAAACGAAGTGTGGCGATATTAGATTTAAGAACCGCGCGATGTACCGCAATATACAGCTGCAAATCACGATCCTCTTCGACAATCACGGGACTAGACCAGGACAGTCGTGATTTCAACTGCGCATACGCAAAACTTGCGAGCGCCTCATCCGCAATCGGAGGAACAACGGTGTACTCAAGTTCTGTTGAGGCAACGTCCAACAACCATTCGTATTTGTGCTGGCCTTCTTTTGTCGAACCATCAACACAGGAAAATAACGATTGATATTTTTCGACAACAACAGCGACGGTGCCAATCATCGTTTCGGCAACCGTTTTATTCGGTAAATAACGCGCCCAAATGAGCTCACGCATCAAATCACCCGCAAGAACTTCGCTCGTAACTTCTCCGAGTCGACGGTTCAAAATACGGCGAATCGCATTACGACGAAGCAGATGTTCTTCGTCGTATTCCAATGTATTGCGAATCGTCTCGTATACAGATGCGGCAACAGAAACGGTTTCAGAAACCGTAATCACCTCGCCTTCTGGCTTTGTTTCCGCCTGTTCTTTCGCTTTTTTTAGTGCCCCCAACAAAAATTCAAAGGATGTATCCATAACCATACTATTCTAGTCTTTTGATGGAGATGATGCAACGCGTCGAGGGAGTCGAATAAAAAAGGATGTGCCTTTTTGAGAAGTTTGGCAGGTGATGCTTCCACCAACCGCTTTTATAAATTGTTTCGTTAAATACAGTCCGAGTCCGGTGGAAGACGATCCCCCGATTGCAGAAGCGGTCTGCTTTATTTCAAAAAGCGTTGGAAGTAATTCCTCAGGAATCCCTGGGCCCTGATCTGACAGTTCAATCACGACTTCAGAAGAATTTTTGTCAGAGACACGAAGTTGGATCGCACTTCCGTGCGGAGCATATTTGAGTGCATTGTCGAGAACATTTCGAATCGCCTCCACAACTTTTTCTTCATCCACACGCACGGTCAGTTTTTTATCAACAGGATGAACATGCAACCGAATTTGCATTTCGTCCGCTTGGTGGAGATACGACGCGGCAACACGCTTCAAAATATCTGACACGGCCACCTGTTTCAAATCGAGCTTCAACACCCCTCGATCAATCCGCGACACGTTGAGGAGATTACTCACCAGTTTTGTTTCCATCCCAATCATCTGTTCCATCTGGATGAGCGACTCCCGCACTTCTTTCGGAAGCTTCGGTCGTGTCGCCACATGTTCTGCCATCCATCGCAGTTGTGTCATCGGAGCACGCAGTTGGTGCGCCACAAGCGAAACAAATTGTGATAATGCTTTCGTCTTGCGATCCAAGTCACGAGCAAGCTGGCTTTGTTCAGACAAAATCAGATACAACACCGTTGCAAATGCGCCCGTGAGTAAAAAGACGGCGAGAAATGTCCCAATCGAAAGTGCATGAAGGCCAACAAGCATGTCCGGACCTGTCATTCCGCTTGACTGCAATAAACGGGTGATAAAACTCGACGACCAAACAGCGAGTAAAAAACCGAAAAAAATCATTACGAGAGGTGAGGCGCATTCTCGTTTGAATGAATCCAGCTGTCCGAGCGAATCATGACTCGACTCTCTTGAAAGAAATAAACAGGAAAGAAAAAATATCAGCCCAGAAAACATATACATCCCATCAGACATACTTCCATTCCAATACGTTCCAGAATGTGCATGAATCGCGTAGAGAACGTCTCCAAATGCATTAATCGTGACGGCTAAAAAGAGGAGAAAGAAAAAGGTACGTAATTCAGGATGACGTGCGCGGTGAATATTCATGAAAAGAAGAAATCCCGAACAGACAGATGCACCAAGAAAAATCTGATCCAAGGAAATGACGGACGATTGAGTAACGACGACAAAAGA
Source organism: uncultured Gammaproteobacteria bacterium (assembly GCA_964471375.1). Classification (GTDB taxonomy): domain Bacteria; phylum Patescibacteriota; class Patescibacteriia; order UBA9934; family GWF2-40-263; genus YC12-FULL-57-11. The sequence continues at coordinate 4,815 of CAYYFM010000090.1, read as the reverse complement.
AATAATTGGAATGAAAAGAATCAAACCGACGGCACCCTGTCGCATTCGTTCCCCATGAGGGTGAAACAATAACCAACCAAATCCTCCCAACTGAAACAAAGATGCCATCACATACAACACATCTGCTGGTCCTGCACTCGGAATTTCCATTCCTTGAAAATTCGCATAGGTCCATCCAACTTGTGCCCCGACATAACACAAAAAACTCATGCCAAGCAGTAACAATCCAAATGCATCCACAGATGAACGAACCCTCCACGCAACTCCGCGCCAAATCATCCATCCACCCGCAAGCAAGTACGGAAGCGCATACCCGAGATTGAAAGCAAAATTCGAAAAATTCGAGTGATTCGTACTAAATTGCAAAAACAACCACCACACCGTAACAAACAGGGTGATGGTGATCCAGGCAATCCATGAAATGGCTCCTCCCGCCTTTGTCATGTTTATACGATTAGTGGGAGAGAATGAATCTCACACGTTCTCCCAAGAACAACATCTTCAATGCGATACGTTCCGTGTGTTGGCGCTTCGATATATCCATTCCAGGCCATACGCGCCATTCCACCGGAGTTGATCCAGTCAAATAACCATTCGTTTGTGTAACGCGGATCGTTTTGAGGAATGCCTCCACCAACATATTGCAACCAGAGACGATTAAATTCTTCTTGCGAACCAATCGGTGGAGCCATAACAATGGCAATTCCAAGACCGGTAAAAAAGGAAAGTTCTGACGGTTTTGTCCAAAGAATGTCGGTCGTTGAAAGCAGTTGATTGAACCCGGCAAAATATTCTGGTCGAGAATTGAAGGTCGGAATAACGAGCCATGTTCCAAGCTCTTTTTTGAGCCCAAGCTCAATCGCGGCCTTTGTATAAAAATCCGCAACGTCTTTTCTTGTTCCAGCAACAAGGTTAAATCGTACTTCATGACGCGCAATACGACGTTTGAGACTTTCGAGAACTTGCGTACCAAGCTGCCGTTGAGCTCCTGCTCCACCGACCGAATAGGTAACCGTAAGTGGATGACCAGCTTCTGTTTGACGACAGCGTGCAGAACCAAGTTCGGCAAGGAGTGTTCGTTTGTAATGATCACGAAAAAAACCGTTCGGGTCTAGATTGCACAATCGTGAAGCAAGCTGGTCTTTTAACAAGGTAGATGTTGAACCTCCAATTAATTCTTTTGGCATGGGAAATCCACTCGCGACAATATTTCGCTCGCGTACCCCATACAGTTTTAATCGCTCAACAACACGACCGTTTGAAGCAAAATACGTAATGCGACTTTTTTTCGGATCCATCGGCGCCCAACTGCGTGAAATATCCGCATCGGTCGTGACACAATAGATATCACCGGGATAGTCGTAATAATCCGCAAAAAATGCAGAGGCAAAAAAAGTCGTGACAAACGGAACAGGATCTTTCGCACACTGCTCAATGAGATGCTTTCCCCATCCTTTTTTCATGAGACGGTACAATTGCTTTACCTGCATGTTTGGATCGGATAGATCGCGGCGCGGATAAAACCGTGGAATTTCCTGCCACTTATCGAGCGCTTCAAACAAAAATGGACCGATGATGGGGACGGGTTTCATGCGTGAAATCGCTTCATAAATTTCACGACTCTGCCGCCAAACTTTCCGATCTTCTGGAGGAATTCCTCGATAGTCATTTGCAGAAAGAATCGTCCCTCCAGACAAATCCTTAAGTGCATACGCCGCTCGAGAATGTCCATATCCCATGTTAACATCAACAACCCACGCCTTACGTGTCCCCTCCTTGTTGATATGTGAGTGTGTGCTCATACTAGAAAAATGTGCGTTCAGAAGACGTTTCTACCATTTCAAAAGCCTCTTCTGCCGAATCAACAATTTTGTAAAGTGAATTTTCCTCTTTTGTTACCATCCCAAATTCTTTCACAATCACCGTATCAACGTATTCCTTGAGCGGTTGCCAAAATGCCTTTCCCACACAAATACACGGAACTTTCTGAGCTTTCCCTGTCTGGATCAAAACGACCATTTCAAAAAACTCATCGAGCGTTCCAAATCCACCAGGGAAAAATACATACGCCTGCGCCGAAGCAGCAAGCATTACTTTGCGAGTGAAAAAATAATGAAATCCACGACCATGCGTGACATACTCGTTCACACGTTGTTCACGAGGAAGTTCGATATTCAATCCAACCGATATTCCCCCTTGTTCAGAAGCCCCACGATTTGCTGCCGCCATAATCCCAGGACCACCTCCTGTAATCACGGTAAAACCGCAATCCGCAAGCATTCCACCAAGTTTACGCGCCTCTTGGTACCATTTATTATTTTCTGCCGTACGCGCCGAGCCGAAAATAGTTACCTCACGCTTAAATTCGGATAAAAACTGAAATCCATCCACAAACTCCGCCATAATGCGAAAAATGCGCCAGGTAATTTCATGAAGCGCAACCGCTGGAGATTTACGGTCCTTCCAATCCGCAGGTGTCAGTGGAATCCGACAAATCGTCGGAGCATTTTTCGTAACATTCTTCTTTGATTTTTTTGACATAGATGATGAGAGAACTTCTTCATTTTACATTTTACTTTGTACTTTTTACATTACAAGTATACCAGATCATTGCGTCACGAGCCATGTGTGCAAGGATTCTGTCGCCACAACGTCATCTTCGTTGTAGTCAATGATATCTTGCAATACGTTCCGATCTCCTGTCTCAAGCCATTCTTCATACCAAAAAATACTCTGTGCACCCCCTGCTTTTTTGTTTCGCCATTTGTAATTGAGAAACTTCGACTTCGCAATGTCTTTGATGGAATAGAAATAAAGTGGAAAAATAACGGAGTCTTTTACGATCTTCAGTAAATCCACGTACTCTGAAGCAAAACGCTCAAACGCGACAGACGTTCCGTACTGCTTTGCGAGTTTCAATGTCTGCGCCCGTTCATAGTCTGCATAGTGATAAACCTTATAACCGCCGACAGGAAGAGTTGCTGTCCAATCCAGAAACTGCTTCCACATCTGTTCCTCGTCTTCAGGTTTTTCGGCAAGAAAAGATAGGTAAGTTCCTTTATTCCCTGAGCGACCAACGGGAGTCGAAGGGCTTTCGACGATCCAAAACCCAAACAGATACTGAACATCCAACAACGGGTCCCCTTCAATATCAAAATAAATCTTAAGTGGTGCATCTGGGATCTTTGGTTGTGACAGCCATCGAAGCTCCCCTGTCACAAGCGACTGTGCCTGCAACTTAATTCGCTCAAGTTCTTCTGCAGAACAATATGGAATCTTCGGCAACACAGAAACATCCATCCTCGCCGCATCCGAAACGGTTCGAACACCCTCTGACCGCAATGCTGGATGTGATCGTGCATCTAAATCATAAATCAAGGCGATATCACTCGCTTCCTCTGCTGCACGAATGCACTCTGAAAACCATGGAGATCGCTTACACTTGCTCGCGAGCCGTAATGGAGGTTTCTTTCCCCGAATAATTTCCACAATTTCCTTCACTTTCCTCTGTGTCTTTTCTCGATGAAAATCGGTCGGATTTAACGCGATTCGTTCATGATCTACATTAATGATGGCTGTCTCGCTTGGAAATTTCCCTTGAATTTTTTTGAGGATCTGTGCATAAAAAGTCATCTGAAGTTCCTGCTCCTTGTGGATAGAATGCGACGACTTAATATCCACAGGAATGTAGTAGTGCGATCCAAGTTTTGATTTTCCTTTTCGTTTTTCGAGCAAATCCGGACGTCCACGCCATACGACCCCATCAAACTCCGCCTCGATCGTCCCTTGATAGATACGTTCCGCGCCTTCGTTCATAAGTTGCAAAGTGATGTCAAGTGCCTTCTTCAAATTTTTGGTACTGACATGTGACAACTTTAATCCCTTCACATATTCCTCCTCATGAACCACGCCTTGATTAAGAAGTTTCTGCGCCAACTCTGGTATTTCACCCTTTTTCGTTTGATCCCCAAAACAGTCATACCAAATCCAATGCGGACAGGTGGCATATTGATAGAAAAGAGATGGGGTTATGATTTCCTTCATAAAACCTTTTTCTATTTAATTTTCATACAGAGACCTCGCACATGACTTTTGCAGAGGTCTCTAAAGATTTTATCTATCGTACCAGATTGCGTGAGACACACATGTTCATTTAAAAAAGGTTTATACGAAGGGCCGTCTGACGGCCCAAGGATCCAAAGTTACTCCGCCACAGGCGGATCTGCCTGTGGCGGAAAGAACTAAGTGTCCGGACAGATCTGAAACTAGCGGGAGAAGACGACACCCAACGCCCCATTGCGAAACTCAGGATCCCACCTGTTCACGCGCGCGCCAACCGAGCCCGCGTAGCCAACGATCACGAGGCGCCCGCCAGAGCTACGCCTTCTTGTCCACGTATAATGTTCGGGAAGATGCCTTGTGTTCGTGGAGTTGAATCGGATGATCGTGTCATAGATCGCTTCTGCGGGGGTTTGTCTTATGAGTTTTGAGAGTTCAAGGTTTTCGAGTTCTTCAGCGACTTTTTGCCTGACAGAAGAGATGCGCGCAGCGAGATCTGCTTTTTTGGATTCGAATTCTTCGATGGCAGATTTGTATGGTTCGGGAACATCTTCGTCTTTGTAGACTTGGTTTGTGATGTAATCAGCAATGACTTGAGTTTGTTCTACGTAGTTCTTGTTTGTAGAATCTCTGAGAATCTCTTTTGAGACGAGTGCCCAGCGAATGGTAGGGGTTTCTGTTGTGTAGAATGGTTCGTTTTTGTACCAGTCGGTGTCGAAAAAAACTTTTCCTTTGTTTCCCTTCTCAAACCTCGGT
>CAYYFM010000089.1:0-6025 GCA_964471375.1 uncultured Gammaproteobacteria bacterium | reverse complement strand
GAACCTGACGCCACTAAAGTGGCTATGAAATTATACTTTCCACCCCTCTTCCTAACTGGCGACAACGCGGCGATGATCGCAGCTGCTGGATATTTTCATGCGATTCGAAATGATTTCGTGGATCCGCTGACGTTGGTTGCGGACCCGAATTGGAGAATAGGATAGGACACAGGCAATAAGACCAATATGACTTATAAGACCGGTAATGCCGAGGAAACAAAGCTGATAGCCGCAAACTTTGCTGCGATTTTAAAAGGCGGTGAATTTGTTGCACTTCAGGGAGAACTCGGATCTGGGAAAACGACGTTCGTACAAGGAGTATGCGAAGCACTTGGTGTCACAGAACATGTTACAAGCCCTACATTTGCGATTATGAACGTATATAAGACTGATAGGCTTAAGGTTTTAGGTCATCAGACGGCCTTAGGCACAGAGGGAATACGAATAATACATCTTGATTTATACCGTCTTAAAACAGTGAAAGAAATCATTGCACTCGGACTTGAAGAGTACATCGGGCAACCAGATACGATCGTCCTCGTCGAATGGCCGGATGCGGTTTCTGATGTACAATGGAGTCCAACATCCATCGTTCAGTTTACATCAGTCTCAGAAACAAAACGTATCATCCACATTGAATATGGAGATAGGGGGAGTAGAACATCCACCAATACCTGAAAAAGAACAAATAGGTCTTGATCAGGTAACACTCATCGATCAGGTACTCAAATCTGCTTCGCCTGATTTTATTTATAGCGGAACGTCCCTTTCTTGGCACGAAAAATCATCAACAATTTCTCAAACATTCATCATCGAACTTCCAAAAGTCATTGTAACGATCATCGAACGTCTTGCGCAAGAAAATAACCAACAGGAGATGATTCACGCCCTTGTACTCAGTCACATACGGCAACAAATTCTTTCCTCTCAGCCATCACTGATGAATAGTGCAGGTTATAAAATCACAAAAGGATATAAACGTATTTCTCCTGAGCAGCGAAATCAAGCATCGAACCTCCTGCAAAAAGAACTCGCGCGTATCTCACATGAAAAACAAAAAGCAGAAAATCTACAAATTCATTTGCAAAACATCCGAGACCGACAAGCTCATGCAGAACAAAAACGTTTTGATTTTCATCGGTTATCTGAAGAAGAAAACAAAATGCGTCAATTCTACGATGGACTACATGCATCGTCGGCGAATGAATTAACACCGAGATCATTTCGATTTGTTGGGACAGAGGAGACAAGAACAGCGCATCAACGAATTCAAGACCATAAAGCGCAGAATTTCAAACAGCAGGAGGAGCAACATCCACAACTTGGATTTGGTGCGTTGCTCGAGACGTTTATGCGTGTAGAATTGTCTCGTCAGGATTGGTTTGGGGCAAATTATATTCAAACAAGTCGACACGATGACTACGAAAATGGTGTGGATGGAATGCTTGAATGGTCAGAGGGAGAAGAGGGGTCATCGATTCGACTTGCGATTGATTTTACGACGGCAGAAAGTAATATTGTTCTCAAGAAAAAATTAGAAAAAATGGAACGTGGGGTCTCTGTAAAATATTTTCGATCGAGCCTCCGAGATAGAAAAGGTCATTTTCAGGAAGAATCTCTCTCTGGAGTTCCTATGGTGATTCTTGGAATGGATCGCGCGTTGCTTCGAAAAATACTTCAAGAAACGGGTGGAATTAAGGAACAACTATCTGAACACCAAATCCGCGCGCTCGTGATCGAACAGGCAGCTGTTCAAATTGGATATCAGGTACGCGAGATGATTGCGAGACTGGTTGGAAATATTTTTGGACGAGAAGGAAACGTAAGTAAAACACTTGTACAAGCAGTCGATCAATTCATAAAAGAAAAATTACACGATCTGTCAGTTCAAAAAAATATCGCGGCGATCACAGAATTATTCTCTGGAATTACGCGCGACGAGTTTGCGAAAGGTTTTCAGGATAAAACGCAAGGTGAACGGCTGTGGCAGATCATCCGCATTTATCGACAGCTAAACAAACGGCGGACAAAAATTGGAGACACCTATCTTGATGCAAAACAGTGGGCGGGTGATTCAATCACACATAAGCGCCTCACACGTGATTCAGTTCGTCAGGCATCACCTGGCTTGCTCTCCTTCGTCAGTTTACCAGCAGCCCTCTTTGCCAAAATCTCATCGAGCACACGTTCAGCCTCGAGAGCCCTCTTCTCCAAAAAATCAACAGTATCCAGCACATCTTCACTGGATCCATCAAGATCGCCGGGTGGCTCATCTACATGGTGTTTTGGATCAGGCATATTATTTCTCTCCTCCAAAAATCTACCATAAAAGTCTTCTCTTGTCATCTTCACTTGATTTGGGTAAGCTCACGAACATGAAATCCTTTTTCATGAATATTTTAGTCATTCTACTCCTGCATGGCTTTTTTCAGCCATTCGTTCTTATTGCTGGAACGTTTTCTCCTGCTGCTGGGACAGATGAGTATCTTGTTGAAATTGGATATACAGAAGAGCAACTTTCAACGGAAGCATCAACAGAAAATCGAGAGGCGTTTGAGATGGCGGAGGGGGAAGGTCGTATCGAAGATCCGCTTGGGGATGTGGTCAACCGGTTTGGGACGACCTCGTCTGTAAAACAACCTTGGGGAGATATTGAGCGTGCTGTGATCCAGAAAAATTCTGAGACAGGTACGTGGGATGTTGTTGTAACGCTCGGTGGAGTTGTTCCAGAAAAACCGTCAATGAGCGCGCAGTTATTTGTGCTCTTAGATACAGACGGTGAAAAAGCAAATAATGACCGTGATGGATTTCGCATTGGAACCGATGCAGAATTTAGTCTGCAGACAACAACAGAGCATCCATGGTATGTCGACTATCGCTGGTACAATCCGGATCCACAATTTTGGGCGGTGAATAAGGAGACAGCATCAAGCTACAAAATCGACGGGGACACCATCACGATGCATATTCCTTTTTCAGAAGCACCAGAGTCACTCATTCCTCATTGGCGTGTTGTGATGGGACTGGCGGATGGAGCAGAAAATCAGATTGATGCTGTACCAGGAACTGGATTCCCCCCACCAAAAGGTGAGACCTATCCAAGCGCAAGAGCGGACTCATCAAATCTCTTCCTTGGTTGGATCACCTGGGGAATCATCGGAATCATCGTTGGGTACGGTGGATATTCCGCATTTGCCAGAAAACAAAAAAAAGGTTAGTCTGTTGTCGCAGGCGGGTATCGTATAACGGTTATTATCTCAGTTTTCCAAACTGATGAAGCGGGTTCGACCCCCGCTACCCGCTCCAGCGTATCTTGACAATCAGGCGTAAAAATGATACTATTCCCCGCGTTGAAAGCCTCTGGAAGCTCACGATGTAAATCGCGTTCTTCCTATGGGTCTTTGACCCTGGATTAACAAAGATTCATACGTTGCTTTACGCACGTATGAGATAAGCAACGTATGCCAGACATCAATCTCGTCTGTCGCGACTGCGGAAAAGAATTCGTCTTCTCCGAGCGTGACCAAGCGTTCTTTTCCGAAAAAGGCTGGGCCAACCAGCCAACACGATGCCGCGACTGCGCACGTCAAAAGCGTGATCGCATGGACGCTCCACGTCAAATGTTTGACGCGGTGTGTGCGGACTGTGGCGCCAACTGCCAAGTTCCATTCCAGCCACGCGGTGACCGTCCAGTCAAGTGCCTTGCCTGCTTCAAAGCAGGACAGGCATAAGAACAAAAACACCCTCCATAGCTTTGCGCGAAGGAGGGTGTTTTGTATTATTCTGCTGTTGTTGCGCTATACAAATTTTGCGTTGAATTTTGTTCAGAAGCGCTTGGAGTTCCAACTCCTCCGGTAACATATATTCGGAAACGCCCATCCGAGAGTTGAATAATTTGAGGATCGTACAACCCTGTGACAGATTGACCAGTAAAATCTTCCGGAGCAAGCACGTCTGGTTGTTTAGTCCATGTCACCCCTTCATCAGCACTGACAAATGTATAAATCTTCCCAGCCTTCATTGCCACCATCAACACTCTTCCATCTATCAACTCAATAATTTTGTTATCAACATAACTCTGGCCTCCACCTCCTGCAGCAATATCTCCAAGGAGATTGTCATCTTGAAAAGTAAAGGTCCATCCTCCATCCGTTGAGTAGGCCCGTCGAAGATTATTTGTTCCTTTCAAATCACCGAGATAAAGCAGAACAACTCCTCCTTTTGAATCGATAAAAAGATCATAAACTCCCATGCTTTCGTTGTCCTTTTCTGTTAGTTCATAGCGAACTCCTGTGTCCTCTGTGAATGTAACACAGTCTTTTGAGCTCATGCTTTTTAAGCCTGTTGAACCCGGAAGAACTCCGCTTTTTGTTGCATCTAGTCCGTACGCACGACATGTTCCATCCGCTAATCGCAACGCACGAAACTCTGCAGGATTAACTCCTGTTTTTGAAACGGTAAAATCTAACCAGTCCGATGCCACAGAGGCTGTAGCAATATCATTCCGTCCACGTGCTTGGTTAGATCGAGTTTGAAACAAAAGAGAAATAGTTCCGTCTGTATTATATTTAACACCTGAATTCGAAGCGTCTTCTATACGAATGTCCTCATCTGGAATAAACGAAAATTCATCACCAGAGGTCGTCGTCGTATCATCTCCCATATCTGCATCAGCCTCGAGTATCGTTGTTCCGTCAGTACAATCCGCCGGACACAAAGTCGCGTCTGCCAATTCTGCTGCATCACACACTCCATCTCCGCAAGGTTGCGAGGAAATTGTTTTTACTTCATCTGTCAACATCTTGGGTGTCAGGGCTGTTTCAGACTTTGAAGACGAACAACCTACTCCAAGCAAAGAAAGGACACACAGCAGACCAGCTGAAAAATGTTGTATACGCATATTCTTTAAGATTCGTTTTCTTTAATAATTACCAACGCATCGTTGATGCGGTTATCGCAATCGCGAGAGCGTCTGCTGCATCGTCTGGTTTTGGAGCGCGTGGAAGATTCAAAAGCTTCGCGACCATTTTTTGCATTGCAGCTTTTCCTGCGTCCCCCGCGCCAGTGATTGCTTTTTTTACCTGTGCGGGGCCAACTTCAACAACCGGAACGCCTGCTTGAGCCGCAAGAAGCAAAACGACTCCGCGTGCCTCAGCAACGCGCATGGCCGTCGTAGAATTATTTGCGAAAAAAAGTTTTTCGACCGCAACCAAATCTGGTTTTACATGTTTCAAAATCTCATTCAGATCATGCGCAAGATGCAACAAGCGATCTTCCGGTGCATCGCCTGCTGTTGTCGTCATCACTCCAAAATCGACCGCCTGCATTTCTTTCCCCGCAACATGAATACACCCGAATCCCATTCGACCATATCCAGGATCAATTCCGAGAATAAACATTTCCTTCATACTTCATTTGTATAGACGGTATCAACATCGTCAAGATCTTCCATAATCTCCAAAAACGTTTGGAGCTCTGCACGCTTCGCTTCGTCTACTTCCGTCGTCGTTTTCGCAATGTACGCGATCTGCGCTCCATCGATCTTGACCGCCGCTGCCGCAACCTTCTGCAAATCTTTCACTTCACACACGACTTCAAACATCTCATCGTCGGTCTGCATGATATCCTCCGCACCAGCCTCGATGAGCGCCATCTCGTCGACAGACGCCGAACGGATAATCCCCTTCTTCTCAAACATCCACATCACAGACCCACTGACGCCGATCACCCCGCCATTCTTCGTTGCAGCCGCCTTCACCTCCGCGACAGAACGGTTACGATTGTCCGTCAAACACACCACCAGCATCGCCACACCTCCCGGCGCGAACCCTTCGTACACGACCTCCTCAATCACTCCATCCTCTCCCGTCCCCGATCCTCGCGCGATCGCCCGATCAATATTCTCCTTTGGCACCGACGCCCCCTTTGCCGCATCCACCGCCATTCTCAGCTTAAAATTAAACGCTACATCCCCACCCTCCCGAGCTGCCACCGTAATATTCTTTACCAACTTCGAAAACGCCCC
>CAYYFM010000088.1:0-16907 GCA_964471375.1 uncultured Gammaproteobacteria bacterium | reverse complement strand
CGCTTTGAGCTCTGATTGAGGGATGTTGTTTTGTTCAAAGGCAAAGAGAAGGTGTTTGCTGAGCTTTCCAAAGTGTTTTACATCTTCGAGAGTCATTTCCTCTGATAGGACGAGAGGTTCAAGATCTTTGGGGTGAGTTTTGTTGTATTTCTTTACGAGAAGAGCGAGTTGGTCGGTGAGATTATCAACATAGCTCCCAACCTTAGGAGAAAGGTCTGCTTTGCGCATGTGGGAGACTGGAGAGTCGAGATGAGGGGAGGAGTCGTGGAAGCGGGAAGAGTCTGGCATAAGATCTTTTTGCAGAGGTCCCAGTTATTTATAGTATACATGATCTCCAAACCGCAGATCGATGTACTGCAAACCAGTTGGATCCTTTACTGTGTCACGTAATAATACCATAAGCGCGTCTGCTTGTGATTGGACATCTCCTGCTGCATCAAACAACAGATCATAACCCACCGTGGTTGTGAGGCTCATCCACTTCCCTGCAAGGCGATCCACACGAGTGGACGTGTAGGAAATACCCATCCCTTTCAATCGTTCAAAAAACTGAAACGCTCGCGAAACTTCGTCTGAGGACAAGACAGAAGTACCAATCGTCACCAACGCACTATTCTCGTCGATGAATATCGGTAATTTTTTCAGTGGATGTGGTGGGGGTATTTCTGGAATCGTTCCATCAGGAAGCGGTTCGGGTGGTGGAGGTTCTGGAGCGCTCCATGCTTCTAATTCTGATGATTGAAGTTCACGAATAACCATTCCTTGCAAATCAACAAGATAGACTTGGTCATCAGATTTCCACAAAAGTTGAGATGTTTTTTCTTTTACCACGATTGTCAACGAACAACCTGTTCCGTTCCAAGTACACACACGGTCGATGGTGAGTGATTCAAAAAAATATTTCGACGCAAGGGAGGAGCGTAGCTCGTCCGCGTTATAGATAAATCGATTAGAGGATGAAAAGATTAAAAAATGCGGACGGTGTAATTCTTCCCAAACACGTGAAACCATTTCTTCAGAAGAGATCGTCTCTGTTCCAGAAACCGTCACTGTTTGGATCGCAAAAAAACGTGATCCAAAAAAGAACCATGTGATTGCGCTCACTGTTGCCAAAACAGCAACAAGGATACTGATTTCCTTGTAATGCCGTTTTGGTTTTTTTTGAAAATACGGATTACGAAAACGATGCGCTTCATAGCGCTTTTTTTGAGCGGTTCGAAAATGATTTCGCGCCTTCATATTCCAGACCCTTTATACCACGATTCTTGGCAAAAGCGGGTTAATACGCGTAACGATTTCGTAGTTGATTGTTCCGATACGTTTTGCCATTTCATCGGCCGTGACAGAAAATCTTCCTGAACGACCAAGAAGGATAACTTCCTGTTCCACGTCCACTTGTGGGACCGCGGACACATCAATCATCATCATATTCATGCAGACGCGTCCGAGAACTTTACAGCGAGTCCCCGATACAAGAACTTCCCCAATCGATGACAATCCGCGGTCGTACCCATCCCAATATCCAACAGAAAGCACTGCGACACGGCTGTTTTTTCGCAAGATCTCCGTCAGACCATATCCAATCGGAGTTCCGGCTGGTAAATATTTCACCTGAACGACGCGTGTTTTCCAGGTGAGGACCGGCTCAAGTTCAAGCGCGACATTATGTCGACGTGAAGTTTGCTCCGTTGTCTCAGACGACCAAAGTCCGTACATCGATATTCCTGATCGCACAAGCGTTTGATGTGTGTCTGGATAGAGAATGATCGCGGCAGAACAGGCACAGTGAATCCATTCTGGTTGAAATCCTGCTTGCGTGATGGCGCTAACACACTGTTGAAAGAGGGCAAACTGTTGATTGGCAAACTGGGTATCTGTCGTATCTTCGATATTCGCAAAGTGCGTAGAGACTCCTGCGAGTGCGACGTGCGCTGCCTGACCGATATCACCCAAAATATCGTAAAGCGTATCGGGAAGCACACCTTGTCTGGATGTTCCTGTTTCAATTTTAAGATGAATAAAGGCTATTTTTGCGCGCTCGGCTGCAATCAACTCAAGCGCGACGATCGATTCGCGATCATACACCGTGATGTGAATATTAGATGCAATGACATCTTGATAGCGTTCGCGCATGGTATATCCAAGAACAATAATGAGGGCAGATGGAAACTCAGATCGCAAGATGAGCGCCTCATCGATGTTATCCACGGCAAATGCATCAACACTGGCGCGTCCTGCAATTCTCGCAACTTCAATAAAGCCGTGACCATACGCGTTTGCTTTCAGGACCGCACAAAACCGCGCGCTACCTTCCAGCAATCCACGTAAGGACTCGATATTTTTTACAAGCGCTCGTTCATCAATTTCAACCCAAGTCTTGTGGAGCATAGAAATGGTAGTTGGGGATTGGTAGTTGGAAGTTGGGGGTTATTGAAGGAGAAATTTCCTGATCAAATCAGCATTTGCTTCAAGAAGATCGTAGTGTAACGCTTCAGATGGCGTGACCCAAGCGGATGTGTAGGCGGAGCGATCTTCATGTTGCACATCCCCTTCCCCAACCGAGCAGCGAAAAAGGTGAAGGTGAACGCGCATGACGTAGTCAGACATTTGCCAGTCGTGTATATGATTGCCAAGAAGTTGCGCGTTTATTGTTCTGAATCCAGTCTCTTCTTCGATCTCGCGTACAACGGCGTCAATGGGTGCTTCCCCTGCATCGATTTTCCCACCGGGAAATTCCCATTTTTTATCCCACATCGGGTTTTTATCCTTGCGTTGCATGATCAAAAATTGTTCGTTACTTGTCGTCTGCGAAGTCGAACGGCGTGAAACAACACCAAGCGCAACATGAGCTTCTTTATAAGCGATGCGCTCGATCGGGATCAGGCGATCTTGTTCTAAGAGATGGCGGGTCAGATCTAATTGTAAAGCGGTTTGATCATATCCAACGGCGATAATATCCGGTTGAATACGATCCAATATTTCATAGGATCCAAGCTGTTCGTCTGAGAGGATTGCTTCGTCTACACAAGCAAGGTCCTCAACATTTTTTCGCCGTGTTTCCTCATCTTGAACCGAAATTTTTGATTTTAATTGTTGGACGTGCTCATCTCGCGCCACCGCGACGACAAGCCGATCTCCAAGCAAGGCCACGCGCTCTAAAAAGACGCGATGACCTTCGTGGAGCCGATCGAATGTTCCGAATGCGAGGATCGTCATAGTTACCAACTATCCTTGTGGCTTGAGTGTTGGAAACAAAATGACTTCCTTGAGATTATGCGAGTCTGTGAGTGTTGCGGTGAGGCGGTCGATGCCGATGCCAAATCCTGCCGCCGGTGGCATTCCGTGCTTGAGCGCAATGACGTAATCGTCATCGCTAAACTGCGCTTCTTCGTCGCCTGAATCACGTGCGGCCTGTTGTTCGTTAAACCGTGCTTCTTGATCGAGTGGATCGTTGAGTTCAGAGAACGCTTTAATATTTTCAACTCCGCCTCCATAGACAAGCTGAAACATTTCGACGTACCGCGGATCGTCTGTTTTTCTTTTTGCAAGTGGAGAAATTTCAACGGGATAATCGATGAGGTACGTTGGTTGAATAATATTTGGACGAACGTGTGTTTTATAAATAGTATCGATGATCGTTGCGTGGCTGTCTGCTTTTTCAACAGGAACGTTTAGTTTTGTTGCTTCCTTTGCGATGGAAGCACGATCAGGATAATCCTCAATGTCGAGCTTCGTGTGCGCCAAAATGGCATCGCGAAATTTAATGCGAGGCCATGACGATTGAAAATCGAGTGAGTGTCCTTGAAATGGAACGGCGGATGGATCAAGTCCACACGCAACAACGACCTCTCGAACCATCTCCTCTAAAAACACCATGAGTTGTTCGTAATCCATGTAGGCAAGGTAACCTTCGATCTGAGTAAACTCTGGATTGTGAGAATGGTCGATTCCCTCATTGCGAAAACAGCGTGCGACTTCATACACGCGTTCGTATCCTCCAACAAGACAGCGCTTCAAATGCAACTCAGGAGCGATACGCAAATACATATCCGCTCCAAGCGCGTTGTGATGTGTTTTGAACGGCCGTGCACTCGCTCCACCTGGAATTTCCTGAAGGATAGGTGTGTCCACTTCTAAACAATCGTGACGATCGAGATAGGCTCGAATCGTGCGAACGATTACGGCACGTGTTTTAAAAATATTTCTCACTTGCTGATTAGAAAGCAGGTCGAGGTATCGCTGACGATAACGAATCTCTGTATCGGTGAGCCCGTGCCATTTTTCTGGCATTGGGAGAAGCGATTTCGTGATGATGCGATAGGATTGGACATTCAGTGTCTGTTGTTCTGTTTTCGTCAGAAAGGCTGTCCCACTTGCTTCAATAAAATCCCCCATGTCTGCGGTTTCATGAAACTGATTGTACGTATCCTCACCAAGATGATCTCGTTTCAAAGCGATCTGCATCGTTCCAGAACCATCTTCAAGCAAAATAAACGTAAGACCACCATGCTTACGAATCGTCCGCATGCGACCACACACCGTGATCACCGTTTGATCATTTTGTAACGCATCAAAATGAGTCGCAAATTGATGCGTCTGATGCGTTCGTGTTACACGAGCTGGATACGGATCCGCTCCTGAATGCCGAATTTTCTGGAGTCTTTCAAGCCTTACGGCTTCTTCTTCAATCATAATGATGCGAATGACAAATTCATTACCAATTTTACAAATGCAACGAATTTCTACAGATGTATTCTATGTAATGGAGAGGATCTTGTAAACCATTGTTCCGGACGGGACAGCGATGGAAATGGACTCGCCAATTGCGTGTCCAATAAAGGCCTGACCAAGTGGGGATTCGTTACTGATTTTGCCTGTGAGAGGGTTCGCTTCATTGCGCCCAACGATCGAAAATGTTTTTTGTTGTCCATTTATCTCAACAACAAACGTCGTACCAAGCTCAACAATTTCTCCACCGGATTGCTGTTGAACAACGATAGAATCCTTAATCATGGACTCAAGGTTCGCAACGCGAACTTCATTCGTCCCCTGCTGTTCCTTTGCATCCGTATACTCAAAATTCTCGGAGAGATCTCCAAGTTCTTTCGCGGCTCCAATCTTATCCGCAATCTCACGTCGCGTAATCTTTTTACGCGTTTCTAACTCATCCATCAATTTTTGCAATCCCTCTGCAGAAATATACGTTGGCATACCAAGTGTTCCGTAAAAAATAGCCACTCGCTCCGGATTCTTCCCAAGCGAGGGGTTTATGAATCAATAGTACCATCTCGTTTATCTATTTGCAAACCACCATTCAAAAATATCCTTGGCGATAGGGACAGCGACAGAGCTTCCTTCGCCGCCGTTTTCTATCAGGATGACGATGGAAAGGGTTGGGTCTGTGTATGGACCGAAGCCTTCGAACCAGGCGTGGGTGGGGACGTCACCTGAGGCTTGGGCCGTTCCTGTTTTTCCGGCGACAGGAAGCGCTAAGTAGGACAAAAAACGAGCGCTTCCGAACATGACGGCTTGACGCATGCCTTCTCGGACGACTTGAACAGAATCTGTGTTCAAGGAAACATCCACTGGTTTTGGTGCAACGATCTCATTGCCCATCTTTTCAATCAGATGGGGGGTGAAACGCGTACCTCCATTTGCAATGGTTGCATTTGCAACCGCAAGTTGGAGAGGTGTCGTCAGCATGTCTCCCTGTCCAATCGCAAGGTGGTATGTGTCGCCGATGTACCACCGTTCATTTTTTACCTCCTGTTTCCATTCCTTGCTCGGCAAAAAACCATCTGCTTCGCCTGGAAGATCCACACCGGTCTTTTCTCCAAATCCAAAAAGTCGAGCATTGTCCGTGATTCGTTCAACCCCTAATCCAGTGACCTGATCAAATCCACCTCCCACCACATAAAAATAGGTATTCACTGACCACGCGAGTGCTGTACGCACATCTGTGACTCCATGGCCTCCTGCCTTCCAATCGGGAAAAAACCATTCACCAATTCGAATCCCTCCACTTGAAATGAACGATGTACTTGGTGTGACAATCCCTTCCGCGAGCGCTCCGTACGCAACAAAAGGTTTAAACGTTGAACCAGGAGGAAATTCGCCTGCGATGGCACGCGCAAATAATGGATGATTTTCATCCTCAAGCAATGACTGATAGAGTTCACTGTCGATTCCGCCAGCGAACGCATTACTGTCATAACTTGGAATACTCACGAGTGCACGAATCGCACCATTTCTTGGGTCAATCGCAACAACCGATGCACGTGTGAGATTCAACTTTTCGAGTACAGCCTGAACCCGTTGTTCAATAAATGTTTGAAGTGGTAAGTCGATCGTCAACGTTAAATTTTCCCCAGCAATTGGCTCTGTTTTTCCACTGACTGATCGCTCATCTCCACGTGCATCCACTTCAACGCGAAGCATTCCAGGTGTTCCTCGCAAGAACGATTCTGCAGAGCGCTCGATACCATTTTTTCCGATTTCATCCACCGGACGATATCCATCTGCCTTCCTGTCTGCATACTCGTCCTCACTAATATTTCCTGTGTATCCAAGTGTATGTGAAAGTGACGGCGCTGTTCTCTCATACTCTCGGACCGTAGAAATCGTTAAATAAAATCCTGGGAGTGTTGGCTCCTCGATCGCAAAGCGCATGGCGGCTTCATACGATAGACCTTTTTTAATCACAAATGATTCATACGGATCTTTTCTCGCATCTTTCATAACCATGTCAATATCCGTACGTGCCACTCCTGCAAGATCTGCTGCTCGGGCAATATGCAACTCACGCAGATCGACATCCTTAGAAAGGTCGGCATAGGTCATGGACGCAACAAATGCGGGAACATTCTGAATGAGTACATTCCCAAAACGATCAAAAACAATTCCACGGGGAGGAACAAGGGTCATAGAACGAACACGGTTTGATTCCGCTTTCGCAGCATAAAGATCACCCTCTACGATCTGGAGTTGAATCGCTCTGCCTAATAATAAACTCAATCCTATACAAACAATAACGCCTCCCACCACAAAACGCTTGTTTGGGATCGTTCGAGTAAGAAATGCGCGGTCTCCACCATCTGTTACATCAAATTCAGATGGAACATCTTCAAGAACCGTCAGATCCCTTGCGGTTCGAACGGTTCCAAATTTACCATGTTGAAGATAAAATGGGTTGAACACATTATTAATTCAACGTTTCTTGTTGCTGCCTCAGCACAAAGGATGCGGTCAGGAACCTTCGCAAGGGACGAGTTAAAGCAAATAAAACTGTTAAAAGAACAACGAGTAAAATACTGTTCCATTTCATCACGAGCCAAAACTCCGCAAACGACGGTTGACTGAGTGACCAGACTGATGAAAAAAATAGGACAAGACCACGCGTTAATGACAACGCAAGAATACCTGTCATTCCACAAGCAATAAGTCCGTACCAGGATCGGTTCGCGAAGAGACGCTCGGAAACAAGGGTGGCTGAAAGTGCGCAAAGAAGAAACCCAAGTGTTTCAAATGGAAAAATAGAAATGGAAAAAAGATCAAGGTAGATTCCAAAAACAACAATTATCACGAGGCCTGATCGATTTCCCGTTTGCTGAATGAGAAATATTCCAACCGCGAGAAGAACGGGAGTGTAAACAAAAATGCTTGGTAAAGACGAAATAAAACTCGTTTGAATAACCGTGAGAAAAACGAAGACGATCATGTTTACGAGAAGGCGTATCATAAAATATCTTCGAGAATCAAAATACTCACGATCGTTATATTTCGAATGTCAGCCAGAGGTTCGAGAACGGCTTCCTGAAATGGCGCCGTTGGATCTTTATTGACCTGTGTCACCATTCCAACAGCCAACCCGCTTGGAACCGTGCTTTCAAGACCAGAAGTGACGACAATTTCATTAATCGAGATCGTCTCATCTTGGGGAATATAGGAGACAACCAAAAGAGATGAGGAAGCTCCTTTCGCGATTCCAATCGTCCTAGTTTCATTCAGAACACTCACGGCGGTCGCTGCATCACGATCGGTGAGAATCTGAATCACGCTTGACTCCGGACGCGTTTCGATCACTTTTCCAACAAGGATCCCTTCTCCAGAGATGGCTGGGGCTCCAACAATAACTCCCTGCTTCGTTCCTTGATCGATAAGACACAAAACGGAATTTGGACCGATGGAACGACTGACAATCGATGCGGTCACCGATTGAAACCCACGACGTTTAACAAATCCAGATTGTTCGATAAGCTCTTTGTTTTCTTGACGGAGATTCTCGAGCTCCAGATGATCAAAAATAAGGGCGTTTCGTTCTGCTTCTAAATCTGCAATTCGCTCTGGGGAGACGAGAGCCGCGTTAAAAATTCCTTCTGCTCTTGCTCGAATCCATGTTCCTGCAACCACAAAGGGTTGTCCAACTATTCCAAATATACGCTCAACAGGTGCGCGAAAAATGAGACAAAGAGCCGCGAGAAAAATAGTCACGGCAAGCGTAGATACAATTCGGCGCGATTGTCGACGCATGATTTTTTAAATTATTCCTCCTTGACTTGCGGATGGAAGTGCGAGATCTTTCAGCAATAAATCATTTTCAAGCAATGCTCCTGCCCCACGGACGGCACACGTGAGGGGATCTTCTGCAACACGAACAGGAATTTCCGCCTGACGTGAAATCAATACGTCGAGTCCTCGCAGCAATGATCCTCCTCCTGTTAATACGATCCCGCGTTCATAAATGTCTGCAACAAGTTCCGGAGGTGTGACCTCAAGAGTCGCCTTGATATTTTGGACAATCACGGCGATCGATCGATGGATCGCCTCACGGATCTGGCTATCGTTTACGATAATTTCTTTTGGAAGTCCGGACAATAAATCACGTCCACGCATTTCCATTGTGAGTGGTTCTGCTTGCTCTACCGCACTTCCGATGCGAATCTTCACCTGCTCTGCAACACGTTCCCCAAGAAGAAGATTAAATACATCGCGCGCGTACTGAACAACATTTTTATTCAGCTCGTCACCTGCAATCGGAAGCGATTTCCATGTGACGACTCCTCCAAGTGAGAGAACGGCGATTTCTGTTGTCCCCCCACCGATATCAACGACCATTATTCCAACAGATTCTGAAATAGGAAGGCGTGCCCCGATCGCGGATAGCATCGGACCCTCCACAAGATACACCTGTCTCGCTCCAGCAGACAGTGCCGCGTCTTCAATTGCTTTTCGCTCTACTTCTGTTGTCTCAAGTGGCACACCAATCACGACGCGTGGCCGTGGAACAATGGTAAACGATTCTGTATGCACACGATCAATAAAATACTTGAGCATTTTTTCCGCGACCTCAAAGTCAGAAATGACCCCTTTCGAGAGCGGTTTTGTTGTGAGGATATGCGGAGGAGTTTTCCCAAGCATGTCTCGCGCGTCGCTTCCAACAGCCAGAATCTGATCTGTGCGAGTGTTAATGGCAACCACAGACGGTTCATTGATCACAATCCCCTTTTCCCGAACAAAAACACGTGTATGAGACGTTCCAAGGTCAATCCCAAGATCTTTAGAGAATTTACCAAAAAGTTTGTTGAACATAAAAAACAGAGCGGTTAGCTCCGTTACTTTACTTGAGGGAGCCGAGCATTACAAGTCGCGGGAATGTGGGGTGATTCTTGGTCGTGTTGCCGTTAAAAAGGCTAGTTCGACGACGGCGAGCAGGAGAATAAGCAATGTGACGGTCCACCAGCGGAAAAAACCGTTTCCGAACAAAAATAACGATCCTAAAATGAGACTTGTAAACAAGAAAGCCTGTCGAAATGCCTTGATG
Organism: uncultured Gammaproteobacteria bacterium; assembly: GCA_964471375.1. Classification (GTDB taxonomy): domain Bacteria; phylum Patescibacteriota; class Patescibacteriia; order UBA9934; family GWF2-40-263; genus YC12-FULL-57-11. Next base: position 7,087 of record CAYYFM010000088.1, on the reverse strand, counting down.
ACCTGACGAGAAATGAGCTCATCTGGATGCCGCCAGTGTCGCAAACCTGTCCCAAAAATCGTTAGAGTTCCAATCAAGGACAGGCACAGTGTCGTGTAAAACAGCACAAATCCAATGACCCCAGAGCGTGTTGGATCAATCGCAAACAAGACAACGATCCACGAGATCCACGCCGCACAAGAAGCAATAAGCATCAAGATGAGAAACTGTCTAAAGGTCACAGAACAATTATACACCTATCCGAGTTCGGATTCTATCGATACGAGTTGTTGGAAGAATTTTTTTAACGGCATTAAGAATGCGTGTTTCTTCTTGTGTGAGGAGATTCGCGGCGCCCGCATTTTTACACACAACATTGACCACTCCATCTCGAACAGAAATCGCGGTGGCTTCATGACCATGACCACTTGGTAACACAACAAAAATCTGTCCATTTACAACTTCAATTACTCGCGCCGTTGTCACTTGCACGGTAATCTGATGACGCTGGAGCGATCCAGCCAGTAAGGACTTGATGTCTTGCATAGCCTGCGAAGTAAAATGTCAAATGTAAAACGTTCTATGTCTTACGAAACTCGCAAATATCTGCGAAATCACAATAGCCACAGTGAAATCCGGGAGTCGCTGTGAAATTGCTTTTCTTGATCCCTTCCACACGTTCGAGAATTTTTTCCTTCAGATCAATCAGATCATCTTCATCACCAATGAAAGAAACTTGAGAATTATTTTCAAGATAGTGATAGGTTAGTTTTATTGGGTTCAAGCCCAGAATTTCGCGAGCAGCGATTTGATAAAGATAAAGTTGCTCCTTATCCTGTGCGTCGATTTTCTCCATCAGTTTTGGTGTTCCAGTCTTGTAATCTATTATCTCCACACCCCCATCCATCTCGTCGATTCTATCAATACGACCTTTCAAAACAACATCGCCAATTTTGAGAGTAAAATCCTGTTCAAGATATTTTGGCTGAGCTGGATGATCATTGAGATACGCATAAAATCCAATGAGTTGATCACGACCTTGTTTACGATATTTTTCACGCTGGATATCGTCTATATACCAATCGTCTTGCCAGCAATCCGCGTACGTTTGAAAAAGTTCATCAAGCGAGACGGGCTGTTCCTTCGCATGGGGTCCCAAGCTTCGCGACACCCCATCGCTACGCCCCCACGCTTCACTAGTATCTGGAAACAGTGAGTGCTGTCTTTGACTAGTTCGTTCAAACCACATAACAAAAAATCTGTGTAACGTGTTATGCATCGTTTTTCCAAAAGAAAATGTCCACTTACCAAAGACAGGAATTTTTAGAATGTGCGCAAATTTGTACTGAAGCGGACAGGTGCGGAATGCTGAGAGTTGGGTGAAGGAAAATTGCTTGGGGAGATGGATTGTGGGGGGGTCGGAGGTTCTGAGGTTCGGAGGTTCGAAGAGACTTGGGGGATCTAGGAAAGGATCTGGTTTCGAAACATCCTGTTCGACCTGTTTTTCAAACCCAAGTTCTGTGAGAAACCGAGACAATTTTCTTTTCCGTGTTCCACCGTAATCGTCTGCAGATGTGAAGTAGACATGTTCCTTTGCCCGCGTCATCGCAACATAAAACAACCGCCGTTCCTCCTCAAGATGCCAGTCTGTATTTGGCTCTCCGAACCTCCGAACCTCCGAACCTTCAATCCCTTCTGGCAACGGAATCGCCTCCGCTCTTGCCACAGATGGAAAACGTTGATCGATCATCGAGACAATGAATACAAAACGAAACTCGAGGCCTTTTGAACCATGAACGGTCATGACGCGAACCATTTCTGGACCAGCATCTGGATCAAAGGTAAGCGATCCTTCTTCACCAGCTGCACGTTCTTGTTCGAATTCGTCGAAAAAATTTTGCAAAACAGGATGCTCATGCGTTGATTCAAATTTCTTGAGACGCTCGTAAAACTGTTGCAGATACCGAAACGATTCCACCTTTTCTTGTTCAGGAAGTTTATTCAAATACGCAACAAACCCTGCTTCGCGCGCAACGCGAACGAACAGTTCACCCACATTTTTTTTCGCGAGGTCTGATCGAAATGTTGCCGTTTCAGAAACAAGATCTTGAATCGCAATCGCTGCATCCTCATCCAACGTTCGAATCGTGGCAACGGTCGCACACACATCAAATAAAGATTTTCCCTTTCGATTCGCAAACTGTGACAGTTCTGCAATCGCAAGCGGAGGAATCTTTCGCATGGGATGTGTCAGAACGCGATACATCGATGGACTGTCATGAGGAGTGATGAGGACGCGTAGATAGGCGATCAGGTCGAGAATCACTGGCTTCGTGTACAACCCACGCATCGCCATAAATTGATACGGAATGCGGTTGCGTTCGAGTGAAGACAGGAACGGAATCGCGGCGTCATTTGAACGCGTGAGAATCACAAAATCATTCCAACTCGCATCAAGATGGTTTGTTTTGAGTTCCAAAATTTTCTGCGCGACGGCTTCCGTTTCCTCATCAAGCGTTGGGAGATGCATGTGTCCAACAACACCTGTGTCCGCCGTCTGAGATACCAGTTTCTTATCTAGCTTACCTTGTGCTTCCAGACGGTTCGGATTGTTTTTTTGAATGAACGTGTGAGCGTGATCGAGAATCTGCTGCACCGAACGATAGTTGTGAGTGAGAACCACTCGTGCAGCATCGGGGTAGTCTGATTGAAATTGAAGAATATTCGCCAATGATGCGCCTCTAAAGGCATAAACAGATTGATCATCGTCCCCCACGACAGTCAGATTGTTTTTCGGCGCCGCAAGAAGTTTGACGATTTCATATTGAACGGTGTTTGTGTCCTGAAATTCATCAACGAGAATGTAGGTGAAACGTCGACGCAGTGATTCAAGAATTTTTGGACGGTCGCGCAAAAGTCTGAAGGTCGTGAGCAAGAGATCTCCGAAATCGAGCGAGTCGTTTTCAAGCAGTAGTTGCTGATACGTGTGATAGGCGTTGGCGAGTTCGGTGAGACGAGCAGAGTCAGAGTCTGATAGCTTTTCAACATGTGACAGATACTGATCAGGGCTGATTCCGGAATCCTTTGCGCGCGAAAAATGTGTGAGTAAACCACGTAAAAACTTGGTCGGATTCCCAAGGGGACGATAATAGTTCAAATCGAAGCGTTCGAGGTAACGACGTGCGAGCAACCATCCATCGAGTTCAGATACCACGCGAAAATCGCGGGACAACCCAATATCAACAGCATACTCCCGCAGCAACTTTTCACAAAACGCATGGAACGTAGAAATCGACAGATCTACATATCCAAACGGCAACAACCGATCAACACGTTCCTCCATCTCGCCCGCCGCCTTATCTGTAAACGTCAGCGCCAAAATATTCTCCGGCTTCGCTAACCCTTGATCAATCAGCCAACCAATCCGCCGTGTAATCACTGTCGTCTTCCCCGTTCCCGCCCCCGCCACAATCAAAAGCGGCCCGTCACGATGCGTAACGGCCGCGGTCTGTTGTTCGTTGAGGTTTTGGAGGAGGTCGGACATAGCCTCCGGATTATAGCACGACTCAAAAACGATTACGGACTAATTTCCATTTTGTAATGGTTGACACAATTTGCTTGAGAGGTATAATTCATAACCTCGCCGTTATCCTCATATTCGATGCTTACTGGTAGTGTATCGCACAAAGTGATGTCGTTTTGATCAATAGCGGCGCGCGTGCGTTTAGTCGTCGCGCTAACAATGCAATTTTTTCGACTGGAAGTTTTTATGGTTTCTTCTAAATTTATCTCAGGGTTATATTTTTGCAACTCTAACTCAGGACCACAGAGGAGAGGGTCCTCCGCATGAATCGCAACATCGTTTAGACAGGTCTGATACCATGAATTGTTATAATTTACGTTTCCAATACTTGTACTATTACTCTCTAATTTTTTTACTTCTCCACAAACTTCTGATCGATTATTTTCGACGGCTACGGAACTATAACAAGTTTGCTCCTTAAAACGGGACCATTCTTCTGGAATGTAAAGAAAAATTCGACGGAAATTTTGGTTCCAAAAATTTTTGGGTGCATCGATTGAGTCGCCAGCAAATGGACAGATCGATTCATCATTCATGCTGGTTGCATAACCGATGTAACAATCTGCTTGCGGAAATCGTCTTCCTTTGCCTTTTGCGATTTCAAAATCTGCATCACCAAAAAAACGTACTAACGATTCGCAAATTTTAGCATCCTGTTCGTCGACAGCTAACTGAATTGTATCTTCTGTTTTTTTATCTACCTCAATGAAATCTTCTTTAGACACACGAGGGATTGTCGGACGTCTAAGAGACAGTAAGAAAAATATCAGTACGACTGCAAGACACATGGAGAGACCAGTGTAGATGAGTAAATCAACTTTTTTCATAAATTTCATTGAACGTAGCAAACTTCCATTGAATGGTCAATAGTGAAACTAAAAACCGCCGGGATATCCGGCGATTCATGCTTTAATGCTTTTGTTTTCGCATCGCAACCTTGTACCGTACCAACTCCCGTTCGAGCGCCGCGGCAGCGAGCGTGAATGACACGTCGTCGACATGTTTTTCTTGCATCAGTTTTTCGGCGTGTGCTTTTGCCGCTTCGATTTTATCGAGTTCAAGTTTTTCAGATCGTTCTGCCGAATCTGCTAGAATAATGACTTCGTTTCCACCACGAACTTCTAAAATCCAGTCGCCCCCGCCACAATCAAAAGCGGCCCATCACGATGCGTGACCGCCGCTTTTTGCTGATCGTTGAGGTTTTCGAGGAGGTCTTCCATAGCCTCCGGATTATAACATGACACCATCAAAAATTATTGCAAAGCACTCTCCTGAGCCAATTCGAGACACTGATGATATGTTGGATCAATTTGGCTGTCGGTGGATCCGTTTACAATGCTCAATTCACGCATTTTTTCACAACCATCTAAACGATGATTATAAATAGCCACTCCAAAATAACAATTCCTCTGTTGGTTTACCGAATCAAATGCAACATTCCTGATGAGTTCGCAAACGGATAGATCATTTTTTTGAGCCGCATACTCTTTATAGCAGGAAGCTGCTGGATAACGGTTGCTCGTTCCTGCTATCGGATTATCGAGGAATTCACCGTTTCCTTGAACATGATAGGAAACGACTTTTGGCAATAAATCACAAACATGCACATCACCCGTTGTAACCGCATTTGAAATCGTTAAATCAATTTGAGTTTCCATTTCATTCTGTTCCTCATTTGTTAATCCAGTATCTGGATAAAATATTCTATAGATCCCAAAAATAAACAAGAGAACAATACAAAATAAAGTTGTAAGTCCAATGTAGATTAAATGAGTGATGTTTTTGTGATTCTTCATGCTCATTTGCGCCTACGCATCGCCACCTTGTGTCTTGCCAACTCGCGTTCAAGCGCGGCCGCGGCCATGGTGAAGGAGACGTCGTCGATGTGCTTTTCTTGCATGAGTTTTTCAGCGTGTGCTTTTGCGGCTTCGATTTTGTCGAGCTCAAGTTCTTCTGAACGCTCTGCGGAATCTGCAAGAATGACGATTTCATTCCCACCACGCACTTCTAAAAATCCAGTAGATGCCGCGAGCCATTGTTCTTTTCCGCCTGACATCACTTTCATTTCGCCAGAACGCAAGTTTGTCACAAGCGAAACGTGCCCAGGCAAAACCGTAATCTCCCCAGACTCCGTCATTGCCGTAACCGAATCAACCGTGTCCTCGTAGACAACTCGTTCCGGCGTGACGATTTTTAGTGACAGACTCATACGCTTACTCCACCACCTCTTCAATACCGCCTTTTAGATAAAATGACTGTTCAGGTTTATCATCGTGCTTGCCATCCAAAATTTCTTTAAATCCGCGGACGGTGTCTGCGAGACGCACGAATTTTCCTGGCGTGCCAGTAAATTGTTCTGCGACGGAAAATGGTTGTGACAAAAACTTTTGCATTTTTCGCGCACGAGAAACGATCAACTTGTCCTCATCTGATAATTCATCCATACCGAGAATGGCGATAATATCTTGCAAATCTTTATAGCGTTGAAGCACAAGCTGAACTCCACGCGCAACGTCGTAATGTTCCTGTCCGACAATGTTTGGATCAAGAATGGTGGAAGTAGAGTCGAGTGGGTCGACCGCAGGATAAATACCAAGTTCCGCAAGCGAACGCGCAAGCACCACGGTTGAGTCCAAGTGACCGAACGTTGTTGCAGGAGCTGGATCGGTCAAGTCATCTGCGGGAACGTACACAGCCTGAATGGATGTGATTGATCCTTTATTCGTGGATGTAATACGTTCTTGAAGTGCGCCCATTTCTGTTGCAAGGTTCGGCTGGTATCCCACCGCAGAAGGAATGCGTCCGAGCAACGACGAAACTTCAGAACCCGCTTGGGTGAATCGAAAAATGTTGTCGATGAACAAAAGCACGTCGCGTCCTTCGTCATCACGAAAATATTCCGCGAGTGCTAATCCAGACAATGCCACGCGCGCGCGAGCTCCTGGAGGTTCATTCATCTGACCGAATACGAGTGCTGTTTTTGAAAGCACGCCGGACTCTTTCATTTCCATGTACAGATCATTTCCTTCACGCGTACGTTCACCAACTCCCGCGAAGACAGAATAACCACCATGCTCTGTCGCGATATTGTGAATGAGTTCTTGAATCAAAACGGTTTTTCCAACACCAGCTCCACCAAACAAACCGGTCTTTCCCCCTTTCAAAAATGGACAGATAAGATCGATAACTTTAATACCTGTTTCAAAAACTTCATACTTCGTCGACTGATCAGCAAAATCTGGAGCTGGTCGATGAATTGGATCGCGACGCTTTCCTTTCACCGCAGGCATGTTGTCAATCGGTTCACCAATCACGTTAAACATGCGACCGAGTGTTTCTGGACCGACCGGAACCGTAATAGGATGGCCCGTATTTTCAACTTCCATTCCACGCGTGAGTCCATCGGTTGTAGACATCGCCACAGCGCGCACGACACTATTCCCAACGTGTTGTGCAACTTCAAGCACAAGCGTGGATCCATCCTGCTTTTTTATCGTCAGCGCCGTATTGATCGCTGGTAGCTCC
>CAYYFM010000087.1:0-2736 GCA_964471375.1 uncultured Gammaproteobacteria bacterium | reverse complement strand
TTTTCTTTCTCGAAAAATGGCAACAGCTGAATATAAGATCCTAAAAGATGAATCCTATTTCGGTGAGATTCCTTCGTGTAAGGGCGTCTGGGCTTCTGCAAAAAATTTAGAATTGTGTCGCGTTGAATTACAGGAAGTTCTTGAAGGCTGGATGCAACCTTTGTCATTTTCTCCCGTGTATTTGTAAAACTTTTTGTGGAACGAAAGATGAGTAGAATAAAACGTTGTGATTGTGATACTATTCTTTCGTTATGTTTCTAACGAAACTTGAAATTCAGGGGTTTAAGACATTTGCGCAAAAGACTTCGTTGTCATTTTTGCCTCCCAAGAGCGGAGTGTCGCCGATTACGGCTGTTGTTGGGCCGAACGGTTCGGGAAAGTCGAATTTGGCAGATGCCATTCGATGGGCGCTTGGCGAGCAGTCGCTGAAGCTTTTGCGTGGGAAGGAATCGCAGGATGTGATTTTTTCAGGTTCGAATGGACGAGGACGTTCTGGGTTTGCAGACGTTTCATTGACGTTCAACAACGAGGACCATACGATGCCAATTGATTTTTCGGAAGTGACGGTGACACGCCGGTTGTATCGTGACGGGAATTCTGAATATTTGTTAAACGGATCTGTCGCGCGATTGTCTGACATCCAGTTATTGCTCGCGCAGGCGAATGTTGGTCAGCGTTCCTATTCTGTTATTGGGCAGGGAATGGTGGATCATATTTTGGTTTCATCTCCCGAAGAACGCAAGTCGTTTTTTGATGATGCAACAGGGGTGAAGCAGTTTCAGATTAAACGACATGAGGCGATGTTGAAGTTAAAACGCACGTACGATAATTTGTCGGAGGTGGAAATGTTGCTTGCAGAAATTGAACCACGATTGCGTTCGTTGAAACGTCAGGTTTCGCGATTGGAACAACGTGAGGAAGTGGAGAAAGAATTGCGTCAGATCGAACAGGAATATTATGGCACGCTTTGGTGGCAACTCGTTGATGAGTTGTCGGGAGTTCGGACGAAGCATGATGGCCTAGATCGTCAGGTTCAAGATGCAGACGGTCAGATGACCGATTTGGAAGCACGTGTAAAGCAAATGGAGTCCGAGCACAAGGCAGAAGAGGATAGTGGCCTTACGGCATTGCAAAAAAAATATCATGAGCTTCAACGCAAGCGTTCAACGCTTCGCGATGAACAGTTTAAATTGCAAAAAGAAATTGAGCTTGCGAAGGTGCGCGCGCAATCGAACTGGGCGCCGTTGCCGCTTGGGAAAATTATTGAGGAGGTCGAACAGGTCAATATCGGTCTTATCGGTTTGAGAAGTCTTACAACGATCAAAGACCTTTATACAGGAATCGACGGACTTCTGGATCGTTCAAAAATACTCGTCGGTCGGCTTCAACGTCCGAGTCCAGAAGATGTGAAAGCAGATCCAGTCATGGTTGCTCGGATTGCAGAACTCGGATCTGAAATTGTCGCTGTCGAAGGCGAAATAAAAAAGGCGGAGCAGGCAATAGAAAATTACGCCGTAAAAGATAAAGAGGTGAAAACAGAATTTTTCGAATTGCAACGTGCGCTTCGAGAACACCAGAGTCAGCGTCACTTGCTAGAAAATCAACGTAACGTTGTCGCAATCGATCTCGCTCGTCTCGAGGAACGTCAAGCGAACCTAGGGCGTGAGATGGATGAACAGATCAAGCACCTTTCCGCGTCACTAAGAGCCGGACGAGGCCGTCCGACTCTTAGTGACGATCCAGTAATTTTGTACCCCGAAATCCAGCGCCTCCGTTACAAGCTCGAACTCATTGGCGGAATCGATCCAGAAATTATCAAAGAGTACGAAGAGACGAACACACGTTTTTCTTTTCTTGATGGACAAGTAACGGATTTGCGGTCTGCGATTAAGGATACAGAAAAAATTATAGACGAACTGGACGAAGAGATTCACAAACAATCAGAGAAAGCATTCAAAAAAATCAACGACGAGTTTGAACGGTTCTTCAAGATGTTGTTTGGAGGAGGAAGTTGTTCTCTCGTGAAAATGACGAGACAAGAAATTAAAATTAATGAGTCAGAGGAGTCAGAGGAGCCAAATGAGCCAGAGGATATGGAGAAGATTGCTTCTCGGATCAAGGAACGTGAGGATCGTGTGGTCGGTATCGATATTCAAGCAACACCGCCAGGGAAAAAACTTAAAGCACTTAATTTACTATCCGGAGGAGAACGCGCACTCACGTCCATTGCTCTTGTCTCCGCCATCATGGCGGTAAACCCAGGCCCCTTCGTCGTTCTCGACGAAGTCGACGCCGCACTCGACGAAGCCAACACCTTCCGCTTCGCTGGCATCCTCGAAGAACTCGCCAAACTCACTCAATTCATTGTCATCACCCACAATCGAGCCACCATGGAAAAAGCCGACGTCCTCTACGGCGTCACCATGGGCGACGACGGTGTATCGAACTTACTGTCCGTGAATCTGACAGATGTGACGAACAGTGCGACGGCGAGGAGATAGATTTTATGTCATTAGCCATCAGTCTAGAATGATTTTAATATTCATGTTATCGTCTCAGTATATGGGAGATGAATTTAAGACAAAAATGATTCCATTGTTGAAGCAAAACGATATTGAATTTGCTGGTATTTTTGGTTCAGTTGCTCGAGGAGAGTCACATGAAGGTAGTGATATCGATCTTCTCGTACGTTTTTCAACAAAAAAAAGTCTTTTTGATCTCATTCGTATTGAACGT
>CAYYFM010000086.1:0-9580 GCA_964471375.1 uncultured Gammaproteobacteria bacterium | reverse complement strand
CGAGTACAATATTGCTGTAACCACAAGAGCGCTGCGTCGTGCTTGGCGGTTTTTTCCGAATCTGAATCCTGACGCATCATGAGAATGTTCTCAAGACTTGGATTCGGAAACGGCGGACCGATGTGCTCACGTTCAGCAATAGGCTGATTCGCCGCACGGATTTCTGCACGAAACCGCTCGCTCTCTTGAGCAGCCTTCGGATCCACCGGCTTTTGATTTGCCATGTAGTCTCCCATAAGAAAAGGTGGGCTCGTCACCCACCATTTACTCTACCTGATTTATATTCCTTCGCCAAATTGGAATCGATCGGTAATTTTTTCGTAAGAAAACAGTTCGTCATCCTTGAAAAATCGTTTGACTTCTGTCACAGCGTTTTCAACGGAATCAGAGGCGTGAATCAAGTTCGACGGAACATTCATAGAAAAATCTGCGCGGATCGTTCCTGCATCTGCTGCACGAGGATTTGTGGCTCCGACAATTTTTCGAACCGCTTCCACCGAATCGATCCCTTCGAGAACGATTCCAACGACCGGAGTCTGCATCATGAACTGTTTGAGTGAAGCAAAAAATGGTTTGTCTGCAAGATGTGAATAATGCTCGGTGAGCATCTCGTCACTCAAACGAATAAACTTGAGCGCGACAATTTTCAATCCTTTCAATTCAAAACGGCGAATAATTTCCCCAAGCAAATCACGTTGGAGGGCATCTGGCTTGAGAAGGACAAGGGTGCGTTGGATGTCAGACATAACAGGACGGGACTAAAGTCCCTAAGAATTTATAACGAGTTCAAAGCCACTTTCGTGGCGTAAGTTTGTCAGAAAGTTATCATGTCCTGATCAGAATGGCAATGGTGCTGCGCGGATCAGAGGCTCTCCGCCGCCAGATGTAAGCAAGATATCTCCATCTTGATCGGTACGAAATGTGCGAACAAGTAAATCTGAAAATCGTTTTAAGATGACGGGATGAGGATGACCATAGCGATTATTTTCGCCACACGAAATGACAACAAATTCTGGATCAATCGCGGAAAGAAAATCGTACGAAGAGGATGTGATGCTTCCGTGATGCCCTGCTTTGAGAACATCGATGTCTCCGACATCAAAGGCGATTTCTTTCTCGACTGATTCTGTTGCGTCCCCTGTCAGCAATACAGATGTTTCTCCATAGTCCAGTCGATAAACAATCGAGCCAACATTCGCATCTTGATCTTGAACCCCTGTCTCCGTCGGCCAAATCTCTCTCAATGTCACATCTCCAAATCGCAACACCAAACCAACGCGTCCCATGACAAGATCTGCGTCTGCTTCCTCATCACGTGCTTCGATAAATCCCGCAGCGACAGATGTGTCCTTTTTGTCACCATTTGATACTACGGTTCGCACATCATATCGATCGAGCACAGCCGCGAGTCCACCAATGTGATCCGCGTCTAAATGTGTTCCAACGACCACATCAATCGTGCGATCCCAAGGCAACATCACCTGTCCTAATTTTGTAAGTATGTCGCGATCTGGACCACCATCAATCAAAATTTGATGTCCATCTGGTGTTTCTATAAAAATCGCGTCTCCTTGTCCAATGTCGAAAAACCAGATGCGTAACTCATCTCGATACCTGAATGCGGATTCATACGTCCACAAACCACCTGAGACGATCAGCAAAGCCAAAACAACCACGGCTCTCATCAAAGCAACTTCGTTTGTGAAATAACGGAAAAAGAAAAATCGTTTGCGTGAAAGATAACGAGAGGTACGAACCTTCACAAAAGATCAGACAAACGTGTACGGCTAAAAACGTATAGTTCTTCCATCGCGCGCGTCATAGCAACATAAATTAAATCGCGTTTAATCTTCAATCGTTCCCCTTCTGCATGAAAGAAATCATGAGGAACTCCCACGAGAAATACCATGTCAAACTCAACACCTTGCGCCTCGTGAATCGTAAGAACATGAATATCCGAATGACCATTGAAGATTGACCGGTACGTTTCAAGATATTCTGAAGATGGGCACAAAATTCCGACGTGTGTTCCCTGTTCTTTTTTAGCAATGATCTTTTGGATACGATCGCGTTCTTCTATTTTATCTAAAAAGACTTCCTCCAAGACTTCTTTTCCTTCTCGTATTCCTTCAGGGATGGTGACGTCAAAGCCAAGGTTTGATAGATACGTCAAAATGGCTCGGGTATTTCGATACACCTTTTCAAGGACAACCTTACGTTCATGTGAAAAGTCTTCGCCTGCTTCTGACCAATCACGAACCGTTCCAAGCAGGACCTGCTGGCCTAAATCTCCAACATAGAGCGTTGCATTTGTATCTTTAGAAATACTCGTTCGCAGAAGTTGAATTTGTTCCGGTAAATAGTTCTGCGTTTCGTCAATAACGATAAGAGAATACGATAGTGGAACCATTTTTTTTCGACGAATGACCTCAAAATTTTTCTTTTGTTCAAAATATTCAACTTCTTTTTTAAACGCTCCGTCATTTTTTCTTGACTGCTGTAACAGCAAAGTGAGATCGAATCGATCGAAGGCATGAACGGCTTTCTGTTCCTCAAATCTTTCCAGATCATTTTTTGTAAAAAAAGGTAAATACCGTCGTCGTAAATACCTAAAGGGGTCGGCGTCCTTACTCAAAGGATCGTTCGCAAAACGCATCGCATTTTGTTTTTTTGATTCGTATGCATCAATCTCATCGTCAACTCCATTAGGGCGTCGCACAACCTGTCCCTCAGAAATACCCAATCGTTCCAGCGCCCATTCACCAAACGTCGTTACGGTCACATCATGAATTCCGAGATCAGGAAGCAGACGGGAAAAATAAGCTCGTGATCCTTCATCTTGAACGAAAACAATAGTGCTTCGAGATGAAAAACGTTCCGATGTGTCCGGTGATTGCAGGAGATAGGCAATGCGATGAAAAGCAAGGGTTGTTTTTCCGGATCCTGCCGGTCCAGCAATAAGAAACGATCCGGTTGAACTGGCACGAATCACATCGTCTTGTGCACGTTCCATCTTTGCCACAATTTCTGGGAGCATGAATCCGGGCTTCAAACGACTCAACGCTTCTTGATGAATGAGTGTGCGTCCAGAATCTGCAGCTTCGTTCACCATGAAGACTATGCGACCGTCTACGATCATAAACTGATCTTTTCGAATCAGTTTTCCTGACCAATGTGATCCATCAGGAAGGACATATTCTGCTGGACCAATATCTAAAAATCTTAGCCGAGCCGCGGGAACCATCCATGAAAAAATAGATGAATCTGTAAAGGAAAATTTTCCAAAATAAAATATTTTTTTGGAATGATCTGTTTGATGTTGAACATCGCATCGAACAAAAAATGGGCTCGGAAAAAGATGATGCAATTGGTCAAGTCGTAAAGAAAAATGTTCAAGGAGTTTCTGGCGCACCATTTCATCATCAGATCCATACTTTGAAAATTTTTCAACCGTTTTTTCAACAGAAACAATCTCCTTCGACACGAGATGACGCACATCTTTCACCTGTTTTGTCGCAAGGGCAAGTTCAGAGCTCTTTTTAACGTTTTCGCAAATTTTTATCATAAGGAACCCAATCTTATCACAGGTCTAAATGGAACCAAACCAGGTCACGAGATGTAAGAGAACTGAAGAAATGGCGAATGCTGGAACCGCCATCATTGTTCCAAGAAAAACATTGAGAAACCCAGCTATAATTGCGATGCCTGTGATTGCCATGAGGATTGGCACAAGAGGAAGGACGAGGAGGTTGACGATCGGTGCGGTGAGTGAGGCGGTGCCAAAATGCCAGAGCGTGATTGGAAAGGTGGCGATGATTGCGACGATAGATGCGGAAAATGATTTGCGTAAGGCGAGCGTTTCTGGAATGAACGTGCATTTCTTTTCCATTCGCGTTGCGTACAAAAGCATGGCAGCGGTTGCAACAAAGGAGAGTTGGAATCCAACATCATCAAATAAGAGAAGTGGATTTTGAAGCAACATCAACGAGAGTGCGAGGAGGAGGACATTTGGCATGTACGGTTTTCGATGAATCAGAAATCCGATCAGGGTGAGTGAGCCCATCAGTCCTGCACGGACGATGGCGGGAGATGCGCCAGCAATCAGGACGTAAACGAGCAATAATCCAGCGGTAAGATATGCTCCTTTGCGTCGACCGAGCGCCGTGTGCGTGATCCAATATAAAAACGTCATCGAAAAGAGCGAGACGTTGAAGCCGCTTGCGGCAAGAATGTGAGAGGTACCTGTTTTAGAAAAATCATCTTTTAAATCCGCCGAGAGTGCAGAGCTTCCTCCGAATAACAGTCCAGATAGAAACGATGCGTGTGGTTCAGGAACGATCATTGCGAGACGATCTACAATCACACGCTTGATTGAGAGAAGTGTTGATATGATTCCCGTCTCAGATGATTGCAGGTCCAGATACTGGGGACGAAAACAGATTGCGAGAATTCCTTGACTACGAAGATATTTGTCGTAGTGAAATGATTCAATCGGCTCAGGAAGTTCCGGCTGACAGTTAAAAACGATGCTGTCACCGTAGGAAACGACAGGATACGCTTCTGCATACACAAGGAGTTTCCCATCGGTAAATTCATCAGCAACGGAAAGATCGCCTACCTCGATGCGCTGTCCGTAGGATGTGGTTTGTACTTCAGCAACGACCGTGCCATCAATGCGGACAGGATGGCCGACCGAATCTATAATCGTTGAATGATTAGAAAGGTCGTCAGGTTGAACGAACGGTAAGATCACGTTTCCAATCGCGATCCCTAAAACAAAACAGACCATCCCCGCCGCAAAAGATTTCGACGGCGATCGGAGGATCTGGTGGAAAAATCTGTTCATAGTGACTTTAGTCACGTTCGACTGTTCTGGACGCCACTAAAGTGGCTTGGAACTCACTAACCCCACCCCTCGATACACAAATCCATGCGCAGACAGGTTCAAATCAGCCAGATGATTCATCCCATCAAAAATTCTAGGTTCAGCCATGCGCTCGCGAACAGCCTCAAACGAAACTTCACGAAACTCTGGCCATTCGTTCAAAACAAGCAGAGCATCCGCACCTGTCGTTGCATCAACGGCCGTTGGGGCAAACTCGACGTGGGATGGCAATACACGTTTCGCTGCCTCCATTCCTTTTGGATCAAACGCAACGATTTCCGCTCCGAGTCCTATCAGTCTCTGAACAATATCCATCGGTGCTGATCCACGCACATCGTCTGTTCCTCCTTTAAACGCAAGTCCCCACACCGCAATACGACGACCACGCACTCCGTCAAGATCTGAAACAATGCGTGTCACAAATCGTTCACGCTGACGATTATTCACTTCAATCACCGTTGCAAGCAAACGTGAATCGTATCCGCTCGTTCCCGCCATTTGCATGAGCGCAGAAACATCTTTTGGAAAACAAGACCCACCGTAACCAATCCCCGCACGCATAAAATGCGGACCAATGCGTTTATCCATTCCAACCGCACGTGTGACTTCGCGAATATCTGCCCCAAAACGTTCGGCGATATTGGCGATTTCATTTACAAACGAAACCTTCGTCGCAAGCAACGCGTTTGCAGCGTACTTTGTGAGTTCCGCACTTTGCAATGACATAAACACACGTGGTGCGTGAATACCATCGTGCAATCGATCAAGCGTTGTCTGCGCAACAGAATCATCTGCACCGATCACCACACGGTCCGGTTCCATGAAATCTTTCAACGCCGAACCTGGGCGCAAAAATTCTGGTAACGAGGCGATGGTAACAACCGATGTCAGTGCCTCGCGACCGACCTCTCCCATCTTCTGACGAATGCGTCGAATCACTTCCTGATTGGTTCCAACCGGAACACTCGACTTCACGACAATAAGCGCCTCATGATCAAGTAACTCCCCAATGCGATCCGCAGCCGATTCTACATAAGACAAATCTGCAAACCCATCTGTACGCGCCGGTGTCCCAACCGCGATCATAATTACTTCTGCTCCACCAATCACTTCTTCTAAATCTGTTGCAAACACAATACGCCCGACCTCCTGCATTTCACGCAGAAGTTCAGGAAGTCCAGGTTCATAAAACGGTGTCTCTCCCAAATCGAGTTGCGCAATTTTTGATGGATCCGTATCCACACACGCCACCCGATGCCCAAGCTTCGCAAACCCAAGCCCCGTAACAAGGCCAACGTAACCAGTGCCGATCATGACAAGATTCATAGTGGGGCTACTTCACCACGATATTGATGAGGCGTCCAGGGATGAATACCACCTTTACGATTTCCTTTCCGTCAACAAATTTTGTAACATTTTCCGTCGCGAGCGCGCGGTCTTGCACATCTTTTTCTGGAAGATCTGGTGAAAGCTTGACGGTTGCACGAAGTTTACCGTTCACTTGAATCGCAATTGGGACGAGCTCATCGATGAGAAACGCGGGGTTATAAGATGGCAACGTTTCAGCAAAGATCGACGTTGTGTGTCCAAGATCCGCCCAAATTTCTTCCGAAAGATGCGGAGCAAACGGCGCGAGGATCGCAATCAACATCTCATACTCCTTTCGAGGTACTTCCTCAAGCTCCATCATCGCGTTCACACAAATCATCATCTGCGAAATCGCCGTATTGAATTTGAATGCATCGATGTCATCGGTGACTTTTTTGATCGTTTTGTGGACAAGACGATTAACAGAGAGGTTCGGAGGTTCGGAAGTTCGGAGGTTCGGATAAACGGATATGCCTCTTGGAACCTCAGAACCTTTCACTCCTAAAACCCGCACCCTCATCCCCCACACCTTATCCAAAAACCGTCTCACCCCCACAATTCCATTCGTACTCCACGGCTTTGCATCCTCAAGCGGCCCCATGAACATTTCGTACAGCCTGATCGAATCCGCACCATACTGCTCGATCACATCATCTGGATTCACGACGTTGCCTCGCGACTTTGACATCTTTTCTCCATCCGGACCGAGAATCAATCCTTGGTTTCGCAATTTCAAGAATGGTTCTTCGAAATCGAGATAACCAAGATCATGAAGAGCGTACGCAAAAAATCTGGAGTACAACAAATGCATCACGGCATGTTCTGCTCCGCCAACGTATAGATCAACCGGCGCCCAGTACTTGACCGCTTCTGGTTCTGCCAATACTTCTTGATTATTTGGATCGGTGTAGCGCAGATAATACCAAGAGGAATCGACGAACGTATCCATGGTGTCTGATTCACGACGGGCAGGATCACCACATTTTGGACAGGTGACGGAATGAAACGAAACTGAATCCACGAGCGGAGATCGTCCAGTCGGCTTAAAGTCGACGTCACGCGGAAGTTCAACTGGCAACTGTTTTGGATCAACTGGCTGTGCACCGCATTCTGCACACCAAATAATCGGAATCGGCGCGCCCCAATAGCGCTGACGAGAAACAAGCCAGTCACGCAGATGATAATTGACAACTGTCCTTCCCTTTCCTAGGGACTTTAGTCCTGTCACGATAACGTGCTGAGCTTCGCCGCTTGTCAAACCATTGAATTCGCCCGAGTTCACCAAAATTCCAGGTCCTGTCCAGCAATCTACTGCGGAAGGTGAGCTGATCACGGTTCGGATTGGCAACCCATATTTCTGCGAAAAAATAAAATCGCGTTCATCGTGCGCTGGCACTCCCATCACGGCTCCTGTGCCGTAGTTCATCAGCACATAATCTGAAATCCAAATCGGCACATCCTCACCGGTCAAAGGATGCTTTGCATACGTTCCAATAAAAACTCCGGACTTATCTTTCTCAAGTTGCGTACGTTCAAGCTCCGATTTTTTTCGCGCTTGATCGCGATACGCAACGACTGCTTCATAATTGTCCGGCGTCGTCAGCAGATCAACGAGCGGATGTTCTGGTGCAAGAACCACATAGGAGACACCAAACAACGTATCCACTCGTGTCGTAAACACCGGAATCGAAAACTCCGCTTCATGCAAACGTTCCGAACCTATCTCACCCGTCATCTCCGTCCGTAACCCGCGAAATTCTACTTCCACTCCTTCTTTGCGTCCGATCCAATTGCGTTGCATGGACTTAATGCGCTCTGGCCAATCAACGGTCTCGATCCCAGCAAGCAGTCTGTCAGCATATTTCGTGATGCGAAAAAACCACTGCTCCAATTCTTTTTGAACAACCACTGTGGAACAGCGTTCGCACTGACCGTCAACAACCTGCTCGTTTGCAAGCACGGTCTGACATCCATCACACCAATTCACCGGAGCTTTCGCGCGATATGCCAAATCGTTTTTGTATAACAGTAAAAACAACCACTGCGTCCATTTGTAATACGCGGGATCGCACGTTGAAACTTCTCGCGACCAATCAAACGACAGTCCAATCGCCTTCATCTGTCGACGAAAATTATCTATCGCTTTCGCCGTCGTCTCTGCTGGATGCACCCCAGTTTTCACCGCATAATTTTCTGCGGGCAATCCAAACGCATCCCATCCCATCGGAAACAAAACGTTCTTCCCTTGCATGCGAGCTTTCCGTGTCAAAATATCCACCGCCGTATACGACTCCACATGCCCCACATGAAGCCCTGCTCCAGAAGGATAGGGAAACATCGTCAGATAATACAAAGCTTCACGACCTGATTGCTCACGAACCTGACCAACTCCATCCGCTTCCCACCGCTTCTGCCACTTTGGTTCAATTTCAAGATGATTATAACTAGGCATAGTGCAGAGATCGTAGCATGGACTGAAAAACAAAAAAAGGCGGCTCCCGTACGTGTGTACGAGAGCCGAGATTTTGTCAGACGTAGAGATCCATCCACTGGTAACAGCCGCCAGTGTCGGTAAGCCGGTGGAAGCCGTTCGGGGCGTAAGCATCCACGGGATTCTGGAGATAGTGCGCCGCGGTCTTTTGAAGTGCCGAAAGACGCGCACCACGCGGAAGTGCCAACATCCGTCCCGTGATGTTTTGTACCTCGTCCGAGTCCCAGCCCATGAACGACAGAATCGCGAGAAACGCGTACTCCGGACGGTATGCCGAGCCACCCCAGCGGTATCCGTACGGTTCACGGACCAAACTCTGAGTCGGGAATGAATGCCCTGCCGGCCACTTGGCGATGTACGCCATAAGCCCGTAGTATTCCATGGCCCACAGATAACTGTGCACCGAGTAGTGGGCGTCGATGTCACCATGCTTGGTCGGTGCGTTCATGTGATTGAATGCGCCGATCCCAAGCCGACCCATCATGTGGTACGGAGTCACGGACATGAATTCGCTGAGCTTTCCTTCCCCGATCACTGCCCGCACCGTGATCGTCGGCGAACGCGACGCCCGCTCGACGACATGCGCCGACAACGTTGGACACTTCGGCCTGCAGTGAAGCACACCGACTTCCTTACCCATCTTCCTGACTTCGGCCGACGTCATCGACCGTGAAATGCCTTGAACTGATTCCATTTTGTCTTCCTTACCCGCCTTCGGCAGGTTTTTGTTGTGAGCCCCGCCGGATGACGGGACTATGGCCGTCGAACGGCCCAAGCCGCTGTCCGTCGTCTCGCAGTTGTCATACAACCGCGTTGAAATCGTTTCGGAAGATATG
>CAYYFM010000085.1:0-10430 GCA_964471375.1 uncultured Gammaproteobacteria bacterium | reverse complement strand
CTCCATCACAATACCCCGTGCACCATCCCCAGTTGTCTATGACGTGGACTCTTGGCTGGTAGATGCAGGAATAACCGTCAGTACAAGGAGAAGTGACGAGATGTCCGTTATCATCAGTCTCACATATTCGTGAATCCGTTTGCAGTCGAGCCACCATCGTCGTCGTGCATACAAAGTCATTTGAGAATGTTAGGTAGCGCGAAGAACAAGACTCGGAAGTTTTTCCCCAGGCAGTGGAGTCACAATACGATTCTCCGGTGTCTTCAAGATCTGTTCCACGGAAGTTTTTATAATAATTTTCCGATGATGTTGAACCAGATATATTAGAACCCCATTCCGTACCATCAGGATCATCCGCGTCGCTCCAATCAACGACAATACTACGAATCGGCATGTGGTTTGCATTCGCGTACGCATAAAACGACATGCTCGCATGATACTGCCCCCCACTCCCAGTTAAGTCCCCTTCATCATTATTATTGATCGTCACATGATCGATCTTCCCCTCATCACATACCGCCCCATCACAACCCCCTGTCTCCGTCGAAACAGAAACCACAATCGGCGCAAGTCGTTCACTTGGATAAATCGGGTTTGCATCATCACTTCCAGGCTCGTCGTCTATATCTGTTTTCGCATTGTCTGCTCCGTCACCTGCGTCATCAGGCGTATTACTACTAGAAAAACTTTCTCCGTAATTTTCGTCTGGCGTGTAATGTCCTCCATCAGTACCATCCCATACATATTTGTATGAATAATAAATTTGGTTAAAGAACCGAGAAAGCATTGAAGTCAGACTTGTAGTAGTATCACCTGTACTTTCACCAATTTCATCCATCGTGTCTGAATAGTCGCCACTCAACGCTTGAGTTTCAAATGATGTGTCGGAATTTTCGTATGCCCGTGCAAGAATACTTGACTCTGATGTTGGATAGTCATACTGAGTGCAACTTTGTCCATAATCATATACAGCAATCCCAACCTCTCCAACATCTCCAGATACATCACAACTATAAACTGGCACAGGGTACGCATCAAGATAATTAACATCAGAAACCGCAGCGTTATTAGTTGTATCTAAATAATATAAAAGATTTGAATTCCCAACCCAATTATCAATTGCAAGATTACTTGGTGCGTCGAAGTAGTCGTTGATAGGTGCTTGCCCTGCTGGAGTAATCGTAGACCCATTTGCGTATCCACTGAACAAACTGTCTTCGTCAGTCGTGCTCGTTTCAAATCCTGTATATGCTGAAAGTCTATTAGTCCATGCTTGGTTATATGTGTCGTCATTATTGAATGAATCGTTTGGTGGTGCCATTACTGAAGCTTGTACAATCTCGTAACAGCCGAGATAAGGACGCATGGCACCTGAATCTTCTGGATTTGTAGCAGTAACACAACTTTGTGAATAACCTGACCCATCCGTCTGGACATAAGAACCAGAACATGTATCAATTTCATTTTCAGCATCACAAGCATTTGAATATATAGTAGTAGTGTCTCCGGTGGTATCGATACTATTAGTTCGACAAACTCCCCATGATGCTCCAACCGGATTAATAGCAATTCCAGAATTTCCAAAGCTGTCATTTAAGTTATACGCATACCCATTTCTAGAATTACCTGCCGTAGACGAATCCCCTGTGTTTTTCAGCCAATCAAGATCATACGTGACACCATCGAACTCTATTTCACCCGCTGTGTACGGTACTCCAAGAACAGCGCAGTCTTTAAAAAAATCGATGTCGTCACGGTCTGCTCCTCCATCTGGTGAAGGAATATTATCCGTAAATAAACTACCGGCAAAATAGACCGGGGTACCATCATCCGAAACAGAGTCTGTATTAAATGTATACGAATTTGTATCACCCTCACCGTCATCACCATCTGCGCCATCTCGATCCCAATAATCTAAACCTGAAGTTGTATATACGGTATTTAATTCTTCTTCTAGATCCCCTGTTCCAGTTTCTTCCCCTGGAACAATACTTATACATAATTCTCCTGCGTTTCCATCATCATTAGAGGTATGGAAACTATTATTCGGGATACAAAAATATGAACAAAGATCAACATCACCGGTAGATCGATCGTAACCAGTTTTTTCCTGTGTACAAACATTATCACCAAAAAGGCCATCGGGATTTGAAGAGTCAGCTGCTCGTGTACCATTTGATGATGTTGAATTTGAACCTTCATCTCTGTCAGTGTGTTGATTACAGTATCCAACAATGCCGACGTATCCTACTGGACAACTCACATTGTTGTAACAAAGATCATATTCTCCATACACGCAATCATAGGCACCTATGTCAGCTTCAGAACCACTTCCGTTATACATAGAATTCCAATCTCCTTGTTCTCCACCATTATGAGTCCCAAGGCCATCTCCAGCAATCGCACATGCCAAATCAATATCTGCTTGATCCCCATCATGAAGTACCCCTCCTGAACTAAACATCGACCCTGTTGGGTATAAATCTACATAAGTCCCCACCTCCGCGCAGTAATATGTGTTCTCTAGCACAAACCCTGCTTCGGTTGACTTGCCGTATAGGTCGGAGGATGAGGAGGTTTGGTCTACTGGGAGCCAAGTGAGGCATGGTTGGTCGTCGGAGTCGGTAGAGCCGTATAGTTGAATTGAACTGTCGCGTTCGAGGCAGTAGCCGTGCCAGCCGTAGTAAGTGTCGATGCGAGAGATGGTGTTGCAAACGCCACCAGAGCCGCAATCATTTACTGTTGGATCAGCGGAAATGGTACATGCCTGACCATTATAAGAACCGCCCACGCAAAGCGCCGTTGGCGCACTTGCTCCGTTAGTGTCTTCAAAATATCGTATCGTCGACCCTCCTCCATACGTCACTTTGTCATAACTGCAAATACAATCATCATTTGTATACCCTGTTTCAGGATCTGGCGAACACACAGCTGTTCCTTGATACCCATAAGCAAAACTATATGGGACAGCATCGAGTCCTTCTGCGGATGAATAATCGAAATCAACTTTAGTATACGAATCAGATTCGGATGTAGGGGTCATAGTGGAGGTTG
Source organism: uncultured Gammaproteobacteria bacterium (assembly GCA_964471375.1). Lineage (GTDB taxonomy): Bacteria > Patescibacteriota > Patescibacteriia > UBA9934 > GWF2-40-263 > YC12-FULL-57-11. The sequence continues at coordinate 7,376 of CAYYFM010000085.1, read as the reverse complement.
AGCTTCCTGGCTCATCACTCCACTGCGTCACCACCTTTGTCGGAAACGGCGAAAACGACTCTGGGTATCCTCGGCACATTGACTCATCCGCATTGTCTGGATCGATCACTTCCCCATCAAGCCCGACAATGCACATGTCGTTTACGCAAGAACCAGAATAGGCGCGAGCGGATTGTACGCAGGAACCAATGCATAAAGTACTACTATCACATCCAGTCGCGTTTGGTGTTAGCTGATTAACGCAATATCCTTGCACCGTATCGCAATAAAAGTAGTCAATAAAACTTTCAGTTACTCCTGCACACGCATCAGCATATCCATCTCCATCATCATCCGCGTCACTCGCACACGCTACTGTCGACAAACCCTGACAATAACCAATAATACAGTCTTCTGCTGTTGTCGTATCGCAATCTGTATCATCGTTACACGAATCCCCACTCTCTTCACAAAATCCAACGGAACAGTCTCCTTCCCATCCAGACGTTGCCATAGAACAGTCGCCGACAACAGCCGCGAGGCGGATCATTTCGTCAGGAACAGTACTGCAATAGGGATAGGAGGTATCTGTACAGTCATCTATTGAACTGCATGCAACAAAACTTCCATCTGTGTCTATCTGTGGATTTGGAGAAGCACTTGTCGCGCTATCAAGACAAATCGTTGAATTTGTATCTGGATTGATATTTATCTCCGAAAACCAATCGATGCCGAGCTGATCTGGAATGGAGTATCCGGAATACTCGATCCCATTCCATGTGATGTCACGACTTGCGTACCGAGAAACAGAAAGTGGTTCTGGGTCCGTAGAATCAGACTGAATGCACGTTGTGCCATCAGACGCGTATTTCGTACATCGCGCTGTTTGTTCACACACCGTGACATATTTCGAAGTACGAGTATCCCAAGCAACACGAGAGGTCGAACAGGCCATCCACGCCGAACATTCTCGATCGCGGTAGACTTTGATGATACGATTTGCGTCGTTTTCATACAGAACGTCTTCACTATCTCCTGTTGTCCCATCGCCATTTGCATCCGTCGTGACATCCACACACGTTCCGGCATAGTCATTTCCGTCCCCAGCTGGCAATGTTGGACAATCATCATCTACATAACATGATCCGGTAAATTCTGCGGTCAAATCAGAAGATTCCACCTGATTCCCAATTTCCAAATCTACATCCGTCCCAACTTCATATCGACATCGCAAATTACACAAATTCACACTGTCACCGTCTGGAGTTTCGAATGCTTCACCACCATCATTACAATCAATCGCATCTTCAAGCGAACCTGGCGCATCTCCAAACAACAGATCAGCGCGGGTTGCGGCGATATAGGACGGACCAGTCGCATACGTGAGTTCTGAATCGTTCGTGTCGCTAAACAACGCGCACCCCCCTTTTTGACTCACCTGTCCTTGACATTGCTCACTTGCCGTCAAAGCTTCTTCGGACAAAGAATCGTCGTCGAGGAAATAGTACGGTGTCCCACCTGGATAATCTCCTGTAGACGTATCAGACAAATCGAGGAATGCTTTGCAACGATCAGCGGATGAGCTGCACATTCCACCCCAGCCCGTGTAAGCATCGTCTCCATTTCGCCAAATGCCAAATTGCGAACCAGCAATCGTATAGGAACTGTCTGTGCTTGGACTAAATGAATCATCGTTGTCGTCATCATCCCAATAGCACGGCTCGTTCGTGTCTGCGCGGAACCATCCGCTATAGGAAACACCGTCAATCGTTACCCCCGACTGATATTCACACGTTTGATCCATTGGATCTTTGAAATAGAAATTGCCGTCGGCTGTTGAAGACCATTCTTCGCAGAAAAGCGCTTCGTTGTCACATAACACATCACCGTAATCGTCTGGATCGTTCACGAAATAAAGCGACTCGAATGAATCGACTTCTGTTTTGTCCTGATTATACGTTGGGAATCCAATTTCCTCGCACGCGACATTTTCGGCGGTGCAGGTTGTGTCGCCGTTGTCGACGACGTAACGAGGTGTATCGTTTGGAACAACGACGGTTTCGGGACCGAGGATCACGTAAAACTCGTAACCAGACGTTGCTGACGCACCAGATGGAAGTGGAGTCGGCAACAATCCATCAATATCAAATGTACAGTAGCTCTCTCCTGCCGCGATGGTGCAGTAATCTTCGTCGTCAATCGTACAAGTAGTAGACGATCCGACTATTTCAAGAGTCGTCAAATCTGTTCCATTATCATACTGACATCGAGCGTTAAACACCTGTCCGTATGCTGAATCGGAATTTTGTGTATCGTATACCGCTTCACATCCAACAACATCTTCAGAACACAAATCGCTAAACTGGTACAAGTTCGCATCATCCCCATTTTGATCGGTGTACGCTTCACAACCGAGGTAATACTGATCGGAATCTGCACCATCTGGTGTTTGATCGCAGGTCGAAGGAACGACCCATGAGTCTTTGATAATCGTGATGTCTTCTTCGACGGCTTTGAGCTGGATATTATCCAGATAATAGGTAACGTTTGTGGCGGCAAAACTCAAGACGGCTTTGTCGTCAAACGTTGTAAAATTGGTTGTATCAAGCGGTCCAAGTTCATACGAACGCCACCCACCATCAAGCGAGAGCCTATCAAGGGTCGCTGAATTTGTCGGATCAACAAAATCGTATAACGTTCCCTCACCTCCTTGATCTTGAAAATAAACGCTAATATCTCCCGAACCTTTTGCCCAAAACGACAAAACATACGTTTTTCCAGATACAAGAAGTCCATCGAGTATGCCACATCCATTGTCACCGTCTTCAACGGTACAATCAGTTGTTCCGTCATCATCTAGATCTATAGCGCAATCTCCGCTACTATCCACTTCCCCAGGTGAAGTGCAGGTCGTGGCAACATCTTCATCGTATACGATTGAATGGTCTGTATTAATAAAGCCAAAATTCGTTGAGGTAATATCAGCTGTTGGATTTGCGATACGAAGTGAATGCCCATCCGTTGCAATCGACTCATTACTAATGTCTATCGTCCCACCATTGAGAGAGTACTCTACCGTATCCCCATCCTCAAAATCATCGCTATACACCGTCGTTGCATTACGCCCAGCGCCACCTGTGTACTCACGACATCCGGCCTGTGCTGATGGACACTCCGTTGACTCGTCAGGCAAGCCAAAGTAACGGCAGTCGCCAGCAGCAGTCCAGAATCCACCAGAGTATTCACAGTCTGTTTCTGATGAATCGGTAAAGCGATACGGGTGACAATCATCAGAAATCGTAACAGTTTCAGTGATATCACGATAATGAATATTTCCTCCTAAGTCATAAAACTCTCGACAATCTGGATTGTCGAAAATATCATCATGTTCATCGCAATCACCATCAGCTTCTAAATCTTGATAATGCGTAAGTCCGTCACCATCTAGGTCTGAACCATCAATACAAATAAGGGTAGATTCTGTGGACACCTGCCATTGTGTACAAGGGGCTGTATCTGCATTTGCGTCATCCGTGACAGTAGTATCGGCATAACTAATTGTTGTAGAAGTTGAAGCGTTGCTATCAAGAAGCGTCCATGTCATAAGCTGGTACCCTGCCGCGTCAGATCCTTCCCAAGTAAAAAACGTTGATGAATCGTTGTTTTCAGCCGTATCTGTTGAACTTGTCATGTCTGTTGACATACACGCGCGCAAATACGTGTACGACTCTGTACCTTCTCCCCCATCGGCAGTTGCATCAAGGTTCGTGAACTCGTCACAGCCAACATATTGTGAAGAACAGGAAGATGAACTGTCTGCGATAAAATAGAGTGGAAATTCATCATCGTCACGATCGGTCGCTTCCTGCTTGTACGTTGTATATCCAACACACTCGCTCGGACATTCATCGACCGATGAGGCGATTGCTGGAATCGATGGGTCGCCATCTTCTGGAGTGTACAAATTACAACCGACGTTGGTTGCAGTACACATTTGTGTATAGTTTTCACACTCGGCTGGATCGGTAGCGTCACCTGTGCAATTGAGATAGTCAGGTGGAAGCAAAAGATAGGATGGAGTTGGTGAGGAGGTGTTATATCCTTCGGCGAAACTCGTTGCGTCGTCTCCAAGTTCGAGTTGTACGGCGTCGATGAGAACAGAATAGGAAGAAGTTGTCGACACAACATAATTAAAAGAAACGGTTGTCACCAGAGGATCGTCTGCAGTCGTAAAAGTACAGGTAAACTGTTGCCAATCTGATGAATCATCCGTCATCGATATCGTGTAGGTATCTGTTCCAAGCGAGCAATCACCAGCAGAGGACGTCCCAGAAAGGTCGATTGCTCCGCCATCTTCGTCTGTGAACTCAAGCGTAGCTGTTCCAGCAGGATCATTTGTTGCAGCACCTTTCGTATAAAAACTAAATGTATAAAACGAACTTGGGGCAAGATGAATATTTTCTTGATACACGGCCGCGGCCGTCGCAACCGCATTAACGGTTATCGCGTCTGTTCCGTAATAAGAATCTCCAGCTGTTTCATAGTCGACTTCAGCAAGTCCACTCCAATTATCTGGCAATGCGTCTTCATCTTCATCGTTTTCAAACGACGGATTTTGAACCAAATTCAACACAAGAGAATCGTCAATCGGAAAAACTTCGGTGCATCCTGCCGCATCTTCAGAGCACTCTTCGATGTTATTGTTGAAATAAATGCGATCTTCGTAGGAATACAAGCTATACGAAAGATCGTCTGCCGTATCAGCAGTATCTCCATCCTCTGCCTCATACGTGTATGCAGTGCGTGCCGTAGTGGATAGTGGTGTACGAATATCATCTTCTCGATCGGCCGTTGTATACACTTCATTCACCGGCAACCACAAATATTCATCATCCGACGTATCATCTACCGTCCCCGCATCATCATAATATTTATTCGTGCGATACCATTCACACCCTGCGTTGTCGGCGTTGCATGTCGCGTAATCCATCGTATTCAAAAGAAAATTAACTGATTCGCTTGAAAAGGTGTTTTGAAACGATAAGCAAGTCGCATCTTGCTCAGTGCATTCTTCTCCGCGAAACTGCCACGCATTCGTTTCTTCAACACAGTAGCCGTACCCGCCGTCGCATTGACCATTACTATCCTCAGACAAACAACTTGGCGTATCCGCACACACGCCCGCGCGACCACCAGACAAATTCGAAATAAGCACTTCTCCGTTTGCGAGCGCACGACATTGTGTTTCTGGAAGCTTTACCACCCAGTTTGGGTCGATGAGATGACACCATTGGTGAGAGTTATCAATACCACCGCCTTGATCTCCACAATCAGCAAATCCGTCGATAATTTCCTGAAGCGTCGAAGGGTTTGTCACGTCATTACGGCTTGCCGCGATTTCCCATCCAACTGAAATAATGCGAGCTTTACGCAGTTTCACAAGATTCGCATAGCAATAGGCGTATGTGTAACACTGCGGGTCTTGATTTTTTGCAACCCCTTCCCCTTCATTCGGAATGAGCGGCCAGTCACCATTGATCAGTCCTTCGTCGATTGCCTCTTGAACGGTCATTGGTGTTCCAGAACTTGCGCGCGCGAGAACAGACGCAAGATTTGTGTCCATGACACAGTTATTTACATTGCGAACAGCAACATAACCAGTAGGACAAGCGAGAAATTCTGATAAAACAGAATAATTGTCTATTGAGGATGGCGGCGCGGCAATAAGTGAGGAAAAACGTTCTGCGACATCTTCACGAGTAATGGACGCAATATTTTCAACGTCACCTAATGGATCTGCTAAATCCGGGGCAACGTCAAATAAACCTGTATACAACCGATTCATGAGTGTTGAAAGGAGAGTGTTCGTAAAAACTCCCGCGACGTGCAAGAACATGTTGCTGATAAGATCAGCATTTTGAAACACCGCGTTCATGCTGAATTCAGTTTTGTTTTTTTGTGATTCTGTCACTTGATCATTAAATGATTTCTGGAGTGTTGAACCAGGGGTTTCCACCTTCCCTGTCACGGCATCTGTCACTGCCGTAAATCCTCCAGAATTTACCTGTTCAAGTAACTTATTCGTGGATTTTTCCAAAACTTTCTCATGAACTTTTATATTGAGACCAATAGACGCGGAGAGTTCATTCTTGCCAGGTTTAAATCCATCCGCAACGGCTTTTAACACCGCTTGTGATGGATGCGTTGCCGTATCAAGAGTCGTTGAAATAAATGAATCCCAGTTCTTCAAAACATCCTGAAATTTACACAGTGGTTCTTCTGGTTGATATACCTGTTTTAAACCGATAGAAAGCGATAGGTTAAATAGAGGATTTATTGGCGCACAAATATTGAAATCTGTATTCAAAGCCGCGCTCAAAATATCTCCAAGTTGTCCTATGGTTTCTCCAACCACATCCAATCCGAAATCCTTCCATGCATCGTCAGCGGTTTTCGGGCTAAATAATGGAGTCTCTCCTTCACCGCCTGTTGCGACCCAAATCGCGCCTTCATAAGCAATGCGATCAAGAAAATAAAATGAAATGTTAAGAAGCGCTGTGAGTAGGGCGACCTGAATGGCTGGTTTAACAAGAGTATTATCAATCTGTTGCGCCGCCTCGTTTGTACCTTCACAAGGATTTGCACCTGGACTTGTCGGAACACGACATGCGGCTGTCGCAGAACGAATGGCCCCACTCGGAAGACTCGAAGCTGTACCAGAATCTGCGAATGCAGGGCGCGCGCCAAGCAATGCCGTAAACAAATACATCCCCACCAAACTTGTGGCAAGTCCAAGCGAAATCAATCGTTTAAGTATTGCTTTCATAAGACCTTTCGCTTAGGGAGTGGGTGTGGACATTACAGAAGTGTCAGTTTGTGCTTGTAGTTCAGTGATGAGCGAATTTAATTGACCATTTGCCGAAGCGTCCGTAACGGTTTGGTTAAACAACAGCTGTAACTGCTCATCAGAAATTTCATCAATTTTTTCTTTTGGCACTCCTGCCGTTATAAGCGCCTGACGAATTTCGTCCATGGTAATGGACTGAATGTATTTTTCAATATCACCCTCAGACTGAGGATTAAAATTTTCTAAATCTCCTGCAAACGGAGTGTTTGAAAGAGAACCGAGAAGATCGCTTGCGGCAGTGCTTTTTCCAGCCGCATCATCTGTCGCCAAAACTGTGCCACACTCCTTCCCTTCCGGACAGTTCGGATTATTTCCTGAGTATACTTCTTCCTTGTCGTCGAACCCGTCGGAGTCGGTGTCTGTAACATACGGAGATGTTTTGAACACGTACAGCTCGTCGTAGTCTGTAAGGCCGTCGGAATCCGTATCGCGGAGTTTTTGATCTTCTTTCTCTTTTGCCTCCCGCTGATCGAGTGTGAGATACGGTTCG
>CAYYFM010000084.1:0-2733 GCA_964471375.1 uncultured Gammaproteobacteria bacterium | reverse complement strand
AAATCCACTTTTTCTGTCCAGTATTCCGTACCGAGAACGATGGTGTGCATCTGATCAAACGTCAGACAGGTCTCACCACGAAAGAACAGCAGCTACCAGCTTCGGAGATTCTGACACCGCCACCGGTCGTGCCAAAGATCTCCCCGGAAATGAGAAAAATTTACAATCTGCTCGGTTCCGATCGAGTCAAGATAATTCTTTCTCGAATCATTTATCATGACGGAGATAAGTGTGGTACGGATCTTTTGAGAGAGATGAGTGCACTCGATCAAACAGTCTTGATCTTTCCTCCCGGGTTCGTGTACACCACATTACGTAAGCTGGAGATACTGAGACTTATCGAATACACACGTGATGATACAACTCGATCTGGTCGTCCACGCAGATACTACAGGGCAACCGACCTCGGTCGTGAAAGTTTGAGAGAGTACATGAGGGCCACCGCATGGATTTGGGAAGCACTACTACCAGATCGATAGCCAGCCAACTTGCCACCGTTTGGTGGTTTTTTCTTGAACAAAAAACCGACTAGAGCAGTCGGGAGTTTAAGATGGACCCGTCATGGTGACGTGGCCCACGGAGTATGCGTGCCGTGCGAAGTACGCTGTTTCGAAATCGAGGCTGATTGCTTCCACGTCCGGAGTACCCCAGTGGACTGAGCAGGTGGCGCGCAGTCGTTTGAACTCTTTATATCGCAGCAAGTTAGCGACAGCGATCTCGTTCGCCTGTGCTTCGAGTGCATCGTCGAGAATTTCATGTTCGTATATTGGCTTCTGAGCAAACCAGCCGAGAATGAACCGTGCACGGTGGTGTTCGTAAGCTTTTCGCAGCACGGCGTTGCGGTCGCGGATCGCATGGAGAAACGCGTCGCGACGCTTCTCAAACAGGCCCCATTCCTTGTCCGACTCGTCGAACAAGTCGAGTGAAGCACCGCAGATTTGACAGTCAATACGTGCGACGAATTCGATCGTGTGCGGATGCGGGAATCCGAACATGGATCCAGGCGAAACGTACAGGATTCGTTTCAGTCGTTGGTCGATCCCTGTCTTGTCGAGTGCTTGGGTCAATGGTTCCATGAATGCCTCCAAGCAGGACAATATGCTTTGTGAAATGTTCTGTCAACTGTTAGTCTTGTCCAATACAAAATGAGCCCCAAATGGGTTTTCGATTCCAATGCAACATGAGCCCCAAATGATGGGGGCCTTGGAATCATCCACAGCTTGAGGTACGGAAGGGGTCTATGACCCTTTCTATGAATGACAATCTTCTTGTAACCGTAGAACAGCTTGAAGCGTTTGTGTCCGCGTCCCGCGACATGAGCTTTGTTGGAGGAACTCGTCGAGAAAAGTACACATGGATTGAGCGTCTGCTCACACGATTTTGGTATCGTTGTTCACGAAAGAAGAATAAGAACATCATCAAGCAATATGCAATGAAGATGACAGGATACTCTGACGCACAAATGACTCGGTTATTGTCAGAGTATGTGAAGACAAGACACATCGTGCTGAAGGAAAGCAAAACGCGACCGTGCTTTGCGAAACGATACACCACAAACGATATCGCTCGACTCATTGAGACGGATTCTGCACACGGTACGTTATCTGGAAAAGCGACGCGGGAAGTCTTTCAACGGTCGTTTAAAATCTTTTCTGACGAACGCTTTCTCCGTCTAAAAGACATTTCCGTCTCTCATCTGTACAACCTGAGAGAGACCAGGCAATACGTTTCAAACTCGCTCTCATTCACAAAAACTTCCTCTATTCGCTCTTCCATTGGAGAGAGGAGAAAACCGTCTCCAGATGACAAACCTGGCTATATACGGGTAGATTCTGTGCATCAGGGAGATATGGAGGGAGAGAAGGGGGTGTACCACATTAATCTGGTCGACGAGGTCCTCCAATGGGAAATCGTCTGTTGTGTAGAAGCGATTCGAGAAGAGTTTCTGCTCCCGGTGTTACAAGAGGCGCTTAAGTCGTTTCCGTTCATCATCCGTTCGTTCCACTCAGACAACGGGAGTGAGTACATCAACTATGAAGTGGCAAAGATGTTAAACGAGATGATGGTGAAGCAAACAAAATCACGACCAAGACATTCCAATGACAACGCACTCGCAGAGACAAAAAATGGGAGTGTTATTCGTAAACACATGGGATACATCCATATCCCGAGACGACATGCCAATCAGATCCAGATATTTTATAAAACACATTTCAACGCCTACTTAAACTTCCATCGGCCGAGTGGATTTGCAACGACCATTATCGACAAAAAAGGACGGGGGAAGAAAGCGTATAATCTTTATGAGACTCCTTATGAACATCTGAAAAAACTTCCGAGTGCAGAGTTGTATCTGAAACCGGGAGTCACCTTCGCTTACTTGGACAAACTCGCCTATGCCACAGACGACAATACCTGTGCTACACTGATGCAAAAAGCCAGGCGTGAACTGTTTAAATCCTTCCGAACCTAACCAGCTCTATTTGGGGCTCATTCCTGGATTGGAATAGACTCTGTTTTACCTTGTATTCAAGTCGTCATATTTGCCTATTTCATCAGAAATCCCTATACTATCAGTGATATGCTATCTATTTTTCTTTCTCGAAAAATGGCAACAGCTGAATATAAGATCCTAAAAGATGAATCCTATTTCGGTGAGATTCCTTCGTGTAAGGGCGTCTGGGCTTCTGCAAAAAATTTAGAATTGTGTCGCGTTGAATTACAGGAAGTTCT
>CAYYFM010000083.1:0-3515 GCA_964471375.1 uncultured Gammaproteobacteria bacterium | reverse complement strand
ACTCCCAAAGGACCATAATCCCAAGAATTCGCAAGCCCCCCATAAATTTCCGACCCCGGAAAAATAAAGCCACGCTGTTTGCAAAGAGCAACAATTTTTTCCATGGTTGCTTGTTGTGACATATTAATCGATACAAAAGAGTCACAGGAGCCAAATGGGCCACAGGAGCCAGAGGATAAGGAAATTATTTCCATCGCCTTTGGCTCCTGTGGCACATCATGGCTCCTTTGGCTCCTTACATATTTAAACCGTCATAATCTCCTCTTCTTTTTTATCCGCAATCGATTCAACCATTTCCACAAACTCCTTCGTAAGCTTATCCAACTCCTCGAGCATCTTGAACTTCACATCCTCCGCGATTTCATTTTCCTTCTCCTGTTTCATCACCGCATCTCGACAGGATTCACGTACGCCACGCAAAGCAATTTTTGCCTCTTCACATTTTTCCTTCAAAATCTTCACCAATTTTTTCCGCGTTTCTTCCGTCATCTGCGGAAGGTTGATGCGTATGATCTGACCATCAACTGCCGGATTGACTCCGATGTCCGCATCGCGAATCGCTTTTTCGATCGTTTGCAGAAGCGACTTATCCCACGGTTCGATGATGATCGTTTTTGCATCCTGCACCGTAATCGAAGCGGTCGATTTCAACTCCATGTTTGACCCGTACGCTTCCACACGAATATTCTCAACAAGTTGTGGAGAAGCTCGCCCAGTGCGCAACGAAGCAAGCTCGTTTTGCAAATGTTCGAGTGACGCTTGATAATCTGCTTTCTTTGATTGAACGAATGGATGCATACAGTTTGATACGGACCTACGAACCGCTACGGACCTACGGACCTGATTATTGTTTATTATTTTTCTGTACTCATCACCCCAAGATAGATACTATTTGCATCGGATGGATCCAACAACATTGCCATAGGGGTGCGGGCGGAGGAAATTTTTGCCGTTGTCCAGGTGGCACCACTGTCGGTTGATCGATAGAATGTCGTTCCAGATGCATAGACGATTGTGTCTGTATTTGCGGTATCAACTCCAACAGAGTAAATTTTTACCTGTCCAGGAGCAGAAAGTAACGTAATCCCTTCCCACGTTGAACCGAAATCTTTTGATCGAAGTAATCCGTAATCCGTCGCAGCAATCAAAACCGACCCATCGAGATTTTGAACGATCTGGGACACAGTATCTGCTTTTTTGAAATCTTTCAACTCATCGCTCACATGCACCCATGTCACCCCTGCATCGATCGTTTTGTAAAAACCACCACCCTCGGTCGCCACAAGTACGACACGACTATCTGCATTGCTCACCAAAATCCCTGTGACCGCGCTTTTTCCTGCGAGCGACGACTGCCAACGTACTCCACCATCTTCACTTTTGAGTACATCTCCATTTGAAAGTCCCATCCACACAATGAGCGGATTATACCAATCAACGGCGATGCGACGCACAACAACATTCGTGCGAGTTTCAATGTATGCCTCTGAAGTGAACGATCGCAAACAGTCGGCTGACTTAAACAGTCGTTGACCCTTTGCAACATAAACGGTGCACACATCTTTCGGATCAACTTCTATTGCAGAAATCGTTCCTTCTTTCAGTCCAGCTTCTCGAGGCTGTTGCCATGTTGTTGCTCCATCGATCGTATAAAACATTCCATGCTCAAGACTTCCCGCATACAACGTTCGAGAATCTTGTGGATCGATTTCCAAATTGAGAATATTCGTTGAAGCAATGGAACCAACCCCAGAAGAAGAAACAATCGCTACTTTCTGTGACCACGTCGCCCCTGCATCCAACGTCTTAAAAACTCCACCGTCCGCTCCTGTCGATTTCGTCCCACCACCTAAGCATCCAGCACCAATAAGCGCAAAACTTGATAAGAGAAAAGCGAGACGACGGAAAGGAGTCAAAGGAGTCATATGGGTCAAAGGGGTCAAAGGATTAGGATTCCTTTTTTTTAAGTGATTCTGTAAAACGATTTAATAGATAACCGACTTCTGATCGAAGAGCTTCTAATCGAGCGTACTCATCTGCAGATATGACTCCTCTGACTCTTACTGGTAACGATCAGATCACGACGTGCTCGAGGGCGAGCTGAGGATTTATATTAAACTCCATGGCTTCTCTTGATTCTTGTATCCTATCAAGGATTGGGGTGAACTGAGTATCTCCCGCCAACATTCTATCACGAGCAACCTCTTCCCAGGTATCGAGGATCTTTTCGAGAGCTGTGGATTTATCTGTTTCGGTTTTTGGAAGAAGACTCGCGACAAGACCTAATCGTTTTGGAAGCGAGCTTGAAATAATTGTTTGGAAGGTTGCACTTGCTGTTTCTCGTTCCGCTCGATACGCACCGTCTCGGATCAGACGGATAGCGACGCCAGGACGACCACGAGACATCGTTGCTATTTTTGTCGTTTCTTCTTGATCAAGACCTCGTGTGCGAAGTGCATCACCAATTATTTTTTCTGACACAAGATGAAAACGTAGAATTTGACAACGAGACGCAATTGTTTCTGGAACAGACTCAACCGTTTCTGCGCGTAAAATAATGCACGTGTCTCCTCGCGGTTCTTCGAGAGTCTTCAGAAGCGCATTCGCCGCACTATCGGATAAATAATCCGCCTCTTCAATAAAAACCATTTTTTTTGATCCATCAAACGAAGTGAGAGAAAGCCTCTCACGCAGTTCTCGAATCTGCTCGACGGAAATCGAACTTTTCAATTTTTCCGTCTTTTCGTCAAAATTCCTAGCCACTTTAGTGGCGTCCGTACCCGACGGGACTAAAGTCCCTATGAACTCGCTCGTTACCGCGCTCTTCCCCACCCCTTCTGGACCAACAAACAGGTACGCATGCGCCATCTGCCCAGATTCGATCTGACGGGACAGGACAGAACAGACATTTTGATGACCAATGATGGAGGAGAACATATCGGAAGGATTATAACACGTCTCTTTAAACCTCCGACCCTCCGACCCTTTAAACCTTATCTATTCCAGCTCATCCTGACACTTATTTTTCTCTCAACCCAGCGTATAATCCACCATCACCTCTTGACAATTCCACCAAATTGTGATATTATTACTCTCCGATAGATTGAATCGAGTTCGTCGAATGTATGAAGCATTCGTCTGGCTCTGACAATTGATGGGGAGAGAGAACGCGCCTGCCCGCGCCCAACGGCAGAAAGACCGGTTTTTGTACATGTCTCTCTTTAGATACGTACAGAAACCGGTTTTTTATATCCCTAGCAACCTGGAGGAGAGAGATAAACATTCTTCTTACGCCCTTGGGCTGCGGAAGATGTGGGTCCTAAGTACTGACACTCGGCTTCGGCTGACTGACAGTGCCACAACTGGATCCAAGAGGCTCGATTCGAACCGTGCTTGCACGTCTAGAAACCGAGTCTCACCACGCCTCTAGGTTGGTGGGGATAAAAAGGCCAGAGCGGAATGAGGAAAAGTAATAGAGCCAAAGGAGCTCATCTATTCCCTATTCCGCTCTGGCC
>CAYYFM010000082.1:0-6806 GCA_964471375.1 uncultured Gammaproteobacteria bacterium | reverse complement strand
CAGATTGTCATTTTGAATTAAACGGGTTGAAATTTTCGGATAACGGCTCGAACGACTCCTTGGATGATGCAGTCTTTTACGTAGATTGGTGACATGGTGGAGTTTGCTGGTTGAAGACGGATACGATTGTGCTCGCGATAGAATCGTTTGAGTGTTGCATAGGCATTATCGAGAAGAGCAACGACGACTTCGCCATCTCGCGGAGATGGATTGCGTTCGACAACAACGTAGTCGCCGTCGAGAATTCCGTCCTCAATCATAGACTGACCTTTAACGCGTAGGACGTAGGAATTTGCGCCGTCGACAACAAACTGCGCTGGGACGGCCATTGTTTCGTGCTCTTCGATTGCTTCGATTGGTGAGCCAGCGGTGATGAGTCCAGCAAGAGGAAGCATGATGGCGAATGTATCGAGCGGCTGCTGATCGATAAGCCCGATTGAACGCGCGGTGCCATCTTCGCCAAGTGATACCATTCCTTTTTCAGCAAGAGATTGCACGTGCTGATGAACCGTTGCAGGTGAGGAAAGACCGAAGTGCTCGGCAATTTCTCGATAACTCGGTGCGTACCCGTTGTCCTGAATTTGGCTACGGATAAAGGATAGAATCTCTGCCTGTTTTTTTGTGAGTCCCATATCATTGTTCGCTTTATGTTCGTATTCTATACCGAACAAAAAGCGAACGCAAGTGGGGCTGTGGATAACTTTTTTGCAGAGGTCCTTGATGGAGTAAAATGTCGGGCGTATGAGAAAAGCATCCGAATCTGTCACCATTGGGCATCCTGATAAGGTCTGTGATCAAATTGCTGACGCCATTGTTGATGAGTATTTGCGTCGGGATGAGAATGCGAGTGTGAATGTCAACGTTCTTGGATCGAACGGGATGATTATGATTGGCGGAGAGGTGCGGTCGTATGCGGATTTTGATGTGGCGATGATTGCGAAAAAGGTTTATGCCGAAATAGGATATAAGGATGAGGTTGAGGTGTTCGCAAACATTCAAACGATTCCTGATGAAGCAAAAAAAGGATTTCGCACGGCGATGGATGCGGTTGTCGTAAATGGATATGCCTCCAAGGAAACGCGTGAAATGCTTCCACGCGCGTACGTGTACGCAAACGATTTGGTGCGACGTTTGGATGAAGTGCGAATATCAGATCCCGCATGTCAATGGTTGTTGCCGGACGGAAAGATTCAGGTCGTGATGGAACGAGATCGAGTCGTGTGCGTTACGGTTCAAGCTGCGCATATTTCAACGGTAAATATTTCAGACGTTCAGTCTGTGATTTTAGATCGTGTGGTGACACCGATTGTTGGCGAGTCTGGTGTGCAGGTTTACATCAATCCCCTCGGAGCTTTTACAAAAGCTGGATTTGCTTCAGGGGCGGGGATGAGCGGACAAAAAATGGCGTGTGATACGTATGGTGGGTTGATTCCGCATGGGGATTCTTCGTTCTCGGGAAAGGACCCAAGTCGCGTCGATCGAGCTGGCGCGTACATGGCGCGGTTTGTTGCGAGATCGATTGTGTCGCGTGGACTTGCTTCCTCCACACTTGTGACGGTCGTGTATTCTCCCGGTCGAGCGGAGCCAGTCCACATCGAAGTATCAGGAGTGCTCGAAAAATCACGTGGGAGCAAAATGGATTTTACCAATCTCGTAAAACAAGAATTTGATTTTCGTTCGGATGCGATCGTTGATCGATTTCATTTACTCAAACCAATCTATCAGCAGACCGCTGTCTACGGCCACTTCGGCCGCGCTGGCTTTCCTTGGGAAGAACAAGTAAACTAGGGTATATGCTGTCTGTTAGTCTTGTTCTTCTTCTTATGATTCTTGTTCTTGCAGGTGCAATTTTTGCAATTTGGGTTGATGTGCAAGAAAAAAACCATGATCATCATATTGCGAAACATCGTTGTACGGGAAAAGATTGCAAGAATCATGTCGACGAATTTGAGAAACCGTGGTAGAATTTTCTCCAGTGACCTTTATTTGTAAATTTCATTGCTCTTTTTATGCCTATTAAAAAAGTCGTCGTTAAAAAAAAGGCTCTGGTGACACAAACTGTTGCAGACACACACGTCGTCTATCTTGCAGGATGTAAAAATTGCCATCATGTGCCACTTGGGGTAAATTCTGTTCTGACGATTCTCGTTGCCGTCATTTTCACGCTTGCGGCCATGCTCATGGCTTCAGCGGTGACGATGAATTCCCAGTCGTATCAACTTGAAGTGTTTAATAATAATTCCGGGAGCGTCCACTCTGTCGCATCTCGATAAGGTATGAAGAAATTTCCGTTTCGCGTGGCGTTGTGCCTTTTTTCTCTCTTGTTACTCGGTGGTGGATGTACAACTTCTGAAACGTCTGTTCCAGAAGCAAAGGTGATTGATAGCAAAACTATGATTGAAGAACCGAAATACGCATTTCCGGGTGTACTCGATGCGGATAAAATTGAAGGAAAACAAATTCGTGTAAAAACAGAAAAGGGTGATATTGTTTTTGAAATGTTTGCAGACACCGCTCCAAAGACTGTTTCAAATTTTGTGTATCTCACTGAGCTTGGCTATTACGACGGACTTGTGTATCACCGACGTGAGGAAGGGTTCGTGATTCAAGGCGGTGACCCAAAAGGAAATGGGACAGGTGGTCCGGGATATAAGTTTGAGGATGAATTGACCGATGGGTATACGTATGAGAGAGGAATCGTTGCCATGGCAAATTCCGGAAAAAATACGAACGGTTCTCAATATTTCATCATGCTGAAAGATACGCCACTCCCGAAGCTTTACACGATCTTTGGTCGTGTGACAGAAGGGATGGATGTCGTGGACAAGATTAAGGTTGGAGATAAAATGGTTGAGGTGACGATTGAGGATGTGGCGAAATAATATGAGTTGGAAACGCGGGTGGTGGCTTTTGGCACTGCTCGCGTTTTTGGTTCTGGGGGCGGTGGGGGTGGGGGTGGGGATACGAAACTACGAAAAGGCTACGGAACTACAAAAACTACAAATTGCTACGAAGGTAAATACAATTAAAATGAGTTTGTCTGAGACGGACGCCACTAAAGTGGCTATGAACAATGAATTCTTAGGGACTTTAGTCCCGTCCGTCGTCCATGTTCCTTTACCAACGGAGGTTCGGGGGATTTACTGGACGGCTTCGACGGCGCGGACGGGGAGGGCGGAGGAGTTGATGGAGTTCATGATGGAAACTGGTCTGAATACGGTTGTCATTGATCTTAAAATGGATAATGGAGAGGTGGTCATGCCGTCCGCTGAGCTGATTTACCGTCTCTCGGTGACGGAAATTTATAAAATCGGGCGGATCGCGGTGATGCGGGATAGCGCGTTTGCTGAAGCGAATCCATCTGTGGCTTTGCATACTGGATCTGGATCGCTTTGGCGGGACAAGACAGGGGCAGCGTGGCTTGATCCGTCTGCGACAGTCGTGTGGGATGAGGCAATCCGTCTTGGACGTGAGGCGTATGCGCTTGGATTCGACGAAGTGCAGTTTGATTACGTTCGATTTGCATCGGACGGTGCGTTGAGTTCGATCGTGTATCCGTTGTATCAGTCGTCGGAGAAAAAAACCGATATCATGGCGCGATTTTTTCAAACCGTCGGATCGGCCATGCACGCAGACGGGATTCCTGTCTCGTTTGATCTGTTTGGCATGACATTTGAAACAAGCGAAGATTTCGGTATTGGTCAGCGTCTCGTCGACGTGTATCCGAATGCGGATTTTATTTCCCCAATGGTGTATCCATCACACTACGCCAAAAACTTTCAAGGCTACGCGAACCCCGCGCTCTATCCGTACGAAGTTGTCACTCATTCTCTCGTTCGTGGAACAGATATCATCGAATCAAACTTCGGCCTCCCCGAATCCGATATCACCCCTCACTGGCGCCCTTGGCTCCAAGATTTCGACATTGGCGCAACGTACACGTCTGCGTTGATCGAAGCTCAGATCCATGCTACTCGTGACGCAGGTGCTTCTGGATGGATTTTGTGGAATGCAAGAAATGTGTATGAACCGGCGGAGTATTTGCAGGACGAAGAAACCGTGACAGAATAGTATCGTATGGATATTTTTAAACGAACCGAAGCACCGTCTGAATTGCTCATCAGGGAACGAGAAGCGCAAGGTTGGCAATTTGTGGGAAAGGAAGGATTGACGAAAACGCAATTTCAAACAGACGCAAAGTTTCTCGAAGTCCAATATCAAACCGAAGAGGATATTCGTCGACGATACGAAGAATGTGCACAAGCAGGAGATTCTTCAAAAAAAGTCGAAGTTGATCTTGTATTGGACATTCATTCAGACGATTTACAACGCCTACGAAAGCTACACACCGAGGAAGAATTTCAAGCACTTCTCACTCAGTTGTACCCAAAACAAAAAAACTATTTTGTTTTTTTGCGGGAGGTCCGTTAAGAAGATCTCACCCAATTTTTATTAAGCTTGATGAAATTTGGGTCTAAATATTTTTTAGTGAATCTGTGACAATATATGGATCAGAAAATGTTTACCCTTGGATTTATTTTCTCTCCCTCATTTGACCAAGTCCTTCTTATACACAAAAATCGTCCTGATTGGCAGAAAGGGAAATTGAATGGGATTGGGGGAAAGATTGAGAATGGTGAAGATCACGTCTCGTGCATGGTTCGAGAAGTGCATGAGGAAACAGGTCTTCTGATCCCAATTGACCAATGGACATCCGTCGGACAGTTCGGATCTGACACATGGACTGTTTTTATGTTTGCGACGATCTATACAGGTGATTGCGCGTTGGTTGAATCAAAAACAGATGAACAGGTCGAGTGGGTTAACACGGACTGTCTTCCAGAAATAGCGATCAGTAACCTCCGTTGGCTTCTCCCATTCTGTATCGATAAATTAAAGGATCCACTGTTAAGGTCGTTTCTCGTTATGTATGATAGATCCTGAAAAAAACTTACACCTAAATTTTGTTAAGCTTAATGAAATTTGGGTGTAAGTATAATCAGTAAAATGGATTTATGAGATGGAAATATAACAAGCTTCCTTGGACACGAAAAGTGTTTACAGAGATCATCAAAGACCTTGATCGTCCGACGCCAGGGCGTTTGTACGGACTCTCTCTTCCAAATGCTCTTGCGGCGGCTGATTACCAAGCGTACGCAAGGAAACATGGAATCGTGAAAGAGCGCAAAGAAACCAGGCGCGCGTTGGCACGGCTTCAGGCAAAGAAGTTGCTCAAGCTTTCAAAACAAGGCGAGCAGTTGATGTTTTCGCTTTCACAAAAAGGAGTGGAAGAAGTTCTTAAACAGCGGATTGTGGAAACGAAAAAACGACTTCCAAAAGGATGTTTGTGTTATGTCAGTTTTGATATTCCAAAAAAAATGGCTTCCGTTCGGTACACACTGATGGCCTTATTGAAACGCACAAGGTTTGTCATGGCGCATCAGAGTCTGTGGGTGACTCATAAAGATGTGGTTGAGGACTTGGCGAGTCTTGTACGATTAATGGGAGCACATGATTTGATCCATGTAATGGTAGGCACACCAAAAACAAAATTACCAAACGTGCGTGTTTCGGTTAAATCATAAATACACACAAAAAACTTACAACCAAATTTTATTAAGGTTCATAAAATTAGGTTGGTTTGGTTTGGGAGAGAGGTGTTATTTATAAACGTGGTAGGGGGTGAACGATGGTTTAATTCGCAATAAAAAAACTCACGTTGAAACGTGAGGGAGAATGTCTTTCCATGGCACGATGTAGTCGGTCGATGGGTCGTGTCGAAGGATGTGGCGGTTGATGATGGATTTCCACTCGTTTCTGTAGATGAGCACAGAGGCGTTCTCGACGATTTCATCTGCGAGGTAGCGTCGCTCGGTTTCCTCAATGGTCCAATGGTGAGTCAGCTTTTGCCAAAGAAGAATCCAGAATCCATGGCCGAATACCACGACCGTTTTCCCTGGGTAACGGGAGCGAATGCTTCGTCGGAAGTCGCGGATACGCGATTCGATCATTGGCCAGTTTTCTCCACCTGGCGGACAGTAGTGGTACAAGCCATCTCATTCACGACGTACTGTTTCCCACGGCATCTTTTCTTTGACACCGTTTGGACCAAGGATGGTATACACACCACGATTTGCTTCTGCGAGGCGGGCATCCTCACGAACTTCCTCTTCGGGATAGCATAGTTTTGCAGTCTCAGCCGTCCGTTGGTAGTACGAACGGATCACGCGGTCTGGGTTCGGAAAGTTCTTTTGAAGCCAATCGTGTGTACATGTGGCTTGGCGTCGACCTAGACTTGTGAGACGGTACGCGGTCGTTCCGATTTGCATCTCGGCACGTTCTGCAACCGTGAGAACATTTCCTTCTGACTGAGCGTGACGCACAAAAATGATCGTTGGGTAAGGTTCAGAAGTCATTGATCCTCCAACGTTGTTCTAGCATCTTTTTTAGGTATCGTCAATAGTATGAGCTTCTGCTATACTCTTCTCATGCGACAGATTACTGAGAAAACGTTTTATCAATTCATCAAATGCCCAAATTGGGTTTATTTTGATGCGTGTGGTGGAGAGGTGAGACCGCATGATCCACTTCTGCTTACGTTGCTTGAAGAAGGATTGATTGATGAACATGAGCGGACATTGCTTACCGATCGGCCTGACGTTGCGGAGGTCACTGCGGAGGATCCGGAGCAGGCGTTTCAGCAAACACTTGCGTTTATGAGGGAAGGACGACACTCGATTTATCGAGGGGTGCTTGTTGATAAGCATTGGGTGGGGCATCCGGATATTTTGGAACGTGTTGAGGGG
>CAYYFM010000081.1:0-21036 GCA_964471375.1 uncultured Gammaproteobacteria bacterium | reverse complement strand
TTGTTGAAGCAAAACGATATTGAATTTGCTGGTATTTTTGGTTCAGTTGCTCGAGGAGAGTCACATGAAGGTAGTGATATCGATCTTCTCGTACGTTTTTCAACAAAAAAAAGTCTTTTTGATCTCATTCGTATTGAACGTGAACTTTCAGAACAGCTTGGGACAAATGTTGATCTTGTCACGCAACGATCTCTTTCTCCACACATAAAAAATTCAGTTTTTGCTGATCTACAACTACTCTATGGAAATGTCTGACCAGACATACGTCCAACATAACTACTTTGATGTGGATCTGGAAGCTGTCTGGATAACAGCAGAAGTTGACCTTCCAAAATTGAAGCAAGAGTTGTTAGTGAAATAAATAGAATTCGTAGTTACCACGAAACGAATTTACCGACATACGAATGGCTGACAACGACAGATATTCCCGTTATTCATATCAATGGTGACGATACAATCGATGTGGTTACACATGAAATGATTCATGGAATTGATCAGCGCAGATAAGAAAAAACTCCCTGAATTAGGGAGTCGAGTGTGGTGGAAGAACTCTTACGACGCCGAGTTTGTCTTCCGTCGCGTAGGTTTGAAAGAGGCGAGCAATGTCTTCAGGACGAATAGCGCGAATTTGTTCTAGAGTTGGTTCTGGACAAATGTCCTCACGAAACCACTTGTCGCGTAGTTCGTTCCAAAGTCCGTTTGCCGAGCCCTGTTGCATGTCTTCTAGATTAGACAGGGCACCATTGTAACAGTCTGTAATTACCGTTTCCCATGCTTCCTCAGAGTAGATTCCTTCACGCAACCAGTGAAGACTCTCTCGCATTTCTATCTCAACGATACCGAAGATAGACGGACGACAGGGGATTTGAATTCCTGCGAGACGCTCCATGCGATTGGGAAGGCGTTTTCCCAAGGAGTAAATTTCACCAGCTTCCTGACGCAAACGACATTTGAGATTTCCGACAACCGAGTGACCAAGGAGATTGAACCCGATTCCAAGAAGATAAACGTCTTCTTTTTTTTCTGGTGGTCGCAAGAATACCTCGACAGAACTTTCGGTTCTCGCATCCTCGAATACCAGGTCTCTGATGACTGGGTAGAACTTTGGGACTGGAACGATATCGCATTTGTTGTTGGGAAGCAGAATGTGTTCGACTACTTCGATCACATCTAGATGTTTGATCCCACCCGTGACAATGATCGCAGTATTTTCAGTTTGAAACCAACGTTGGTGGAATGCATGCAAGTGCTCGTTTGTAATTTTTTGCACACTCGCATCTGTTCCAGCAATGGAGGTATGGAGTCGATGGTAGTCTGAGAAGAGTTTCTCCGCACGCCATCGGTTGTATTCCTGTCCTGTGTCTCTTTGACGAATTTCCTGACGAATCACTCCGCACTCTTTTTGTACAAGTGCTTCGGTGAATGCTGGCTCAAATACGAGAGTGAGCAAATCGGAAAGTGCGTCCAGAATAACTGGTCCAAGGCCAACCGTGTGAAAGAACATTTCACCTTGTCCTGTTCCGGCATTTGCCTTCAATCCTTTCCGAACGAATCGCCGCAGACGAGGATGAATGCCTTCTCTTGCAGGGCCTTCGTAAATCATATGCTCGAGGAAATGCGCGATCCCATAAAGTGGATCGTCTTGCATACTTCCAGCACGAATGACAACTTGTGCGCGAGCAAACATCGTCGGCATTTCAGCGGTAATCACCGTGAGTCCATTGTCGAGCACGGTTCTTGTGACCGGAATCGGAAAACTAGGAAGAATTTCGGTGTGCATGACGACCTCAGTGTTCCGCAACATTGCGGATAAAAACCATAGCGTGTTGAGCGAGAATTGTCAACCGTCGTTAGGCTTTTTTAGAATCTTTCTCTTCAGTTGTTCGATTTTTTTTTCATCAACAACTTTTCGAATTTGAACAGCATGCGTTGAACGGATTTGTTTTAGGGCGCGCGTCTGTTTTTCTAACAGAACCATCAGAGTCTCAACATGCTCTGCGGGAAGTTTTGGAATGAGTTTGATGTATGCATCACGTTCGCCTTTCGAAAGCGGAGCGGCCGCGATAAGTTTTGCGAGTTTTTTGAGATCGATCATAAGACTTGTTGTTCAAGAGAGTGTATCTTTCACACGTTGCATAGCGTAATCCGAAGCACTTTCAACAGCGCGTCCGACAGATCGTTTTAGAATTTTTGTGACCGCAATGGCGAGTTTACCTGAAACACCGAGTTCTCCGATGGTGAGATAAACCGCACGGCGACCCGCAGACATTTTTTCAAACTTCACGCCAGTTACTTCGCCGGTGTTTGGATCACGTTTTGTTCGCAGTTCGCGTCCAATGGCTGCATAGATGGCGCTGACATACGGAATACATTCGATGGCAAAGAGTGTCCATCCAGGAATGGTGTCTAGGTCGTCCTCACGCGCCGCCTTTTTTATAATGTCGATCGACTCCTTTGCTATACGGATCAAAAAACCTTCCCGTTCCTTTGCGAATGCTTGTTCCTGACTGAGAAGTTGTTCTCGATATCGAACCTTTTCCTTCCAAATAGCTGAATCCCAGTCACGGTCTACAGTAAATAATCGTGGACCGAGATCTTTTTCCGCCTCCGCAATTTCTGCGGCGATTAATTTCTGAAACTCAACTTCCTCTGCCGCCGTCATGTGCTCATGAGGACGTTTCGACAGTTCCCAAGTTGGTTTCCGTTTTTCAGAGTCAACAGGAACTTCCTCTGTATCATCATCTTCGATTTCTAGCGAATAGCGTTCATCATTTGGCATACCCTTTTATAATAACACATCCTTGACGTACAGCCAGAAAAATGACACTATCATTCTCCTCGGGAGAAATACTCATGGACACCTTCGTCCTTTCGCCGCTCCCGATTGAATCAGGAGCAACAGGAAATGAGCATCGATTGTCGGTGCCAGAACGATTGATGCTGTTTCGACTGATCGCGCTTGAGCTAAGAGAAAGTGTCGTTGAACGGATGACGTCTGTTGTTCCCGCGCTGACGGTTCGCGGAACAAAGTTCGTTTTTACGCGAGCACCGACCGATCAGGAAATTGCCGCAGTCCGAACCGTTGCGGATTACTACGGGTGCACACTCACGGTCACGTTCCGATCTGACAGTGAATATCAGCACGAGCGCAGAGTTGCTGCGGCACACAGAACAGGAAAATGGTCGAACTGACCTCGTCAGATGGAGCTGATCCCCGTCTGACAGGGTTTGACCGTCACTTAGTGACGGTCAATTTTTATAACAAGACACTTGCTAATCCCAAGAACACAAAAATATGAGTATATCGGTGCGGGTGGTGGTAAAAATCTCGTCTGACAAATCTGACCGTCACTAAGTGACGGTCAGATTTAAGTGAAGGTCAAATTCCTTAACCTTGTCCAACACTCGGTGTTGGATGCTCGCGGCTGGTATTGAACGATGATGTACTGTTCACGGCTTCCTGAAAAAAATCCGACCCGCTTAGGGTCGGAAGAGTTGGTCGAGTTTGGCGTGGAGGTGGTCGATGAGGTACTGGTTATCAACGCGGTTGTCTGCGAGTGCCATCACAGCTTCCTCACCAGTATGCGACTCAAGTGATTCGATGGCGAGAAATTGCTCCCATGACATGTCGTGTTCGTTCTTGCGACTGCCGCGATTCTTCACGCGTGCGTAGCGCATCTCTTGTGGAGCGTGGAGCGACACGAGGCGGAAGTCCTCACCGAAACACCGACGGTAGAATTCGACCTCCTTAACGTTGCGGATACCGTTGATTACGAATATATTCGGGAAGTGGTTTACGAATCTACGATTGATTTCTCCCGTAACCTCGGCCGCGAGCCACTGGTACCCCAGCTGGCTGGCGACGGCTTCAAACAACGCGGACATTCGTTCTGGCACCACTGGCAGATCATTGTGCACGAGGAGGTCGCGCAGTCGGTCGGAGTGTTTGAACATGCACCCTTCATGCTTTGCGACGACGTAATTCGCCGCCGCGTCTTTTCCACTTCCTGTCTTTCCACAAAGCCCGATGACTTTCATCGCTTCTCCAGAAGGAGAACGAGTGTAGCACTAAAGTAGAATACTGGCAAGCCCTAGGAACACAAAAAATCCGAGCACATCGGTGCAGGTGGTGATAAAAATTGTGGCGCTTGTGGCTGGGTCTTTGCCGAGGCGCTCCATGATCATTGGGATGAGCGAGCCGAAACAACCAGCGACCATGAGGTTGAACACCATGGCGATTCCAGTGATGAGACCGAGAATAGGATTTTGATTGAAGATGGTTGCGACGACGGCCACGATCGATCCGACAATCATTCCATTTATGAACCCTGCCTTTATTTCATTTTTGATCACACTCCAACCTGTTGCAAGTTCGACCTCTTTTGTCGCAAGTCCACGCACCATAATCGCAAGTGTTTGAGTCGCAGCGTTTCCTCCCATCCCTGCAACAATCGGCATGAACGCGGCGAGAACGACTGTTTTTGAAATCGTTTCAGAAAATAATCCGACGACGGACGCGGCTAAAAATGCCGTGCCAAGGTTGATGACTAACCACAACCATCGCGATTTTACCTTTACGGACGCAGGGTCATGTACATCTTCCTCCTGTCGCACACCTGCGAAATCGTATAAAGAGTGTGTATCTTGAGCATGAATGACACGTAAAATATCATCAGTGAATACGACTCCAATAATACTTTCATCCTCGTCGAGAACAACAATGCGTGTGTGTGGGTGATGCTTAAACATGCGGAGCACTTCACGTTCGGGTAAATCGAAACGTGCTGTTTGCACCGACTTCACATCCACAGAAATTTTATCTTCTGGTTTATGAAGAACCAAGTCATGTCCATGAATTTCTCCAACGAGCAATCCATCTTCCACGACTAAAATGACAGGAAATTTCCCCGTGAGTTTTTCATGACGGATGAGATCTTCTGCGACATCTTTATACGTCGACTGCTTTGCGACCTGTACGTAGTTGAGATCCATCATTCCAGACGCCACATGCGGATGAAACGACATCAATCGTTCCACCTTTATTTTCATGTCGGCAGAAAGTTGTTTGATGATTGGCTCACGTCGATGCACAGGGACAGAACGTAAGAGTTCGCTCGCTTCGTCAGGGTCAACGTATTTAAGAAACGCTAAAATTTCTGCATCGGAGAGTTTTTTTAAAAAGATCGTCCGAGTGCGGGTTGGCAAATCAAGAATCGCCGCGCCTTGTCGTCCGATGGAAAGATCATGAAAGGTCGAAAGGTTCATATCGGGCCTATTCTATCATTCATTGACAACCCATGCACGTTCAGATATAGTTCCGTCACTGTCAGACACGCTCATGTTTGATTAAAAACTATGTTATCAATTCGTCTTTCACGTGTCGGAAAAAAGAAACGTCCACTCTATCGCTTTGTCATCATGGATAAGCAAAAAGATCCATGGGGCAAGTCGCTCGAAATTCTTGGCTCGCGCGATCCACGTACCAAGGTGAATGTGCTCAATGCCGATCGTATCAAGTATTGGATCAGCAAAGGTGCGCAAGCGTCTGAGTCGGTCTGGAACATTCTCGTCGACGAAAAAATTGTCGAAGGAAAAAAGCGTTCCGTCACGCACATCTCAGATCGTCACGCAAAATTGCTGGCCGATGAGAAAGCAAAAGAAACAACACCCGCCTCGTAGGCGGCGAAGCCGTCCTGAGCTTGTCGAAGGGCGGTTTTCGTTTACAGAACAGGACGAAGAAGAAAGTCTGGGTGGAATTTTTTTGAGCAGGTGGCGCAGGAGCTTTTGCGAGAGATGCGACGCGGACGGGTGACGAGATGGCCATTTGGGCAGGTGTACGTGTGGATCGTTGGGAGAAGGCGAGCAAGTGTCGTTGTGCGTTCGTGGAGAGTATGTCCGCGGAGGTGACGAATGTGAACGTGGGCGTTGTGGTCGATTGAACAGATGTTTGTTCCACCACTATTGAGATAGGTGTTGCAAAGCCCGCGGACCGTTTCGTTAAATTTTTTTCCGTGACGTGCCACTCGGATTTTTCCATCGCACTGTGGTCCAATGTGCCACAGTTCATGCATGACTGTTTCTAGAGCATCGACAGACGCATGCTTATGAGAAACAAGTCGTGCACTTAAAGTCACGATATAAAAAATTTCACGTTCGTTAACAATGATCGTTTTTGGAGCTGGACAAAACAGTCCGCGTTTTTTTACATGCAACAATCCAACGGTCTGTCCAAGTCTACGCGGCGCTAATTTTCGAACACCAACAAAAACTCGTTTCGGATCAATGTGCGACAGCTCTGGCACGATCTGACACGCGTGCGCGATGATCGTTTCGAATAGTTTTGGGAGGTGAAGTGCGTCCATAATAGATGGAGGACAGTTTACCACACTCGCTTTGACAGTCCGTGTGCAATTCGGTAGGTTTGTGCGGGAGGTCGGTAATGTCTGAACCATCCGCTCGTGACAAGGATTCAAGCCATGTCTGATCAAATGCGGCTGACAAAAGTTCAAGCAGCTCTCATGCGGTCGACGCAAATTGCTTCGACGATCATCGGAACAGAACGTCGTATTCCAATCAAGTTGTTTGACCTGATTGTAAAACATTATTTTCGAGCTGATCGTGTTTTTGGCGCCACACGGGAATTAATCCGACAAGAGTGCATCGATCTCATGCCAGAAGATCGGTATCTGATCTTGCCCCATCCAGACATTCGTCAGCTTGACCTCCCTGGATGCGATCCAGAACCACTTTCGGACATGGAGCTCATCAACCTGATTGAACAGGCTGGGTGCGTTCTTACACGAATTGTTCCGGTTGTTGTGGAGACCTCATTACCCGTGCTTGGTTCCAGACGTGCTCTTCGCAAAGGTGTGCTACTCGCGAATCACCATTATGCCGAACAGTGGTATGGAGATGCTCTCTCTTCGACATTTTCTCATGGAGTGATTGTTTTCGATCATCCGGAAACCGATCACTCACTTGCCCTTCGTTCACAGCTTGCAAAAGAGAAAAAAATTCAAGGTCTTCCGACACCAGAAAACCGTCAAGCCATGCGTTGGCGAGTGACACCGTCTGGGATCGTCTACTACGAAAAAGAACGCGTGCGTCCCACGATCACGATTGAATTAATCTGCGACATCGCACGTCGCCTCGACCTCAAGCCTCTTTCTATCAGCGCCCACCCCGGCCGCTGATTTTTTTAAAGTCGTCATGAGACTGTTCGTCGACTTGTACAAGTGACTACTGAACACCGTTCTTTTGAAGAACGGAAATAAAAAAAGACCCCACATGGGATCAAAGAAGGGTGTTGAAATATCGGTCGCCGAAATCGCCGAGACCGGGGAGGATGTAGCCTTTATCGTTGAGACAGAAGCATTGTCATTTTCTGGGATGTTGCGTGCCGAACGAAAAATAACGTCGAGCGGATCGTGCAGCCCAGCCGATCCCTCGCACAGTAACCGTGCATGGAATCGCATCACATAAAAGACATCATCGCGAATCAGTGTAGCACGGCGGGCATTGACGAACACCTGACGCGATGTTACCTTCTTTCTGCACCCAACCGCCGGCATCGTCCGGCACGGAGCGTTCATGCGTCGTTCTCTTTTTCTCGTGTTTTTCGGCGTTTTCGTCGGCTTCGTCCTATCCGCGAGCATCCGGCCCGCGCAAGCGATGTTGATGTGGGGCGGCGGTGTGCCGGAGTTCGCGTCGGTCGACACCGACGAGCTCGACGCGCTTCGGACCCGCGCGGCCAAGTACGGCTCCTGCCAACGGGAGCTCGATCAGGCAGACGCGAACTGGGACCGGCTCCCGTGGATCGTGAAGGAGCTGTACGGCCCGCCTGAGACGTCCGAGTGATGCTCGATCTCGACGGCGGCTGGAACATTCTGACGCGTCATTCCGGTGGGGAAACATTCAAGCAATCCCTTGCCTGTCGTAGCGTGTTCAACGGGCTTGCCGTCGTTCTCTGTTGCCAGGAAATAGCGTCAGACGACACCACACACAACGCTCGGCTGCGGGTCGCTCTCGACTTTCGGGCCATCGACCTACTGCGCGACGAAGGCTACCGCTTCGCCCTCCCGCCCTGCGACGCGTTTCCTTTCGCGCTCGCCGTGAATGGAAACGAGGTCCAGCGCGACGCGGCCCTTCTCTACAGCAGGCAAGCGCTCACCGTCGGCGGCGTCCTCTCAACCTGGCCCCAAATGCTCGTCTGGTTCGCGAGGCGCTAGCAAGACGCTTCGGTCCGATACACATCGGACCGATTTTTATTTCAACGGAAAAGAAAAATGACCCCGCGTGGGATCAGAGGAGGCTGTTGAAAATCCAACACTGAGTGTTGGACAGTTTTTCAGAGGTTGCTGTTGAAATATCGGTCGCCGAAATCGCCGAGACCGGGGAGGATGTAGCCTTTCTCATTGATACAGCGGTCGAGCGCGGCGAGGTGGATGGGAACGTCGGGATGACGCTCGTGCAGGAATGTGACTCCTTCTGGCGCACCGACGATACCGACAAACACGATATTTGTTGCACCACGCTTTTTGAGAAGCGAGATGACGTACTCGGCGGAGCCTCCAGTTGCAAGCATTGGATCGAGAACAAAACAGGTCGGTGCTCCGAGACCATAAGGATCGACATGTTCCGGAACGGCGCAGGAGTATTTCTTTGGTTTGAGCGTCACATGATCGCGACTCACACCCACGTGCCAGATGTACGGATCGTCCATGAGTTCGTCGAACGGACTGACAAGTGCCTGACCAGCTCGCAAGATCGGGACGAGCGCTTGGAGACCACGAAGCTTGACGCCTGCTGCATCCTCAAGCGGGGTGTACACCATATGTCCAGTGACAACAGACTGGTCGGCAAGCACACGCGCCGCGAGTAGTCGACCGAGACTGAGTGTCGTCGCGCGAAATCTCTGCGATTTGGTGTTTTTGTCCCGCAAGGTCGACATGAGCGCTCGAACATTCGCCGTCTGCGGCAATACGTCGAGGGTGTCTGGAAGGTCCATGAGTTTTCTCCTAATAACTCAAAGTGAGTTTAATGGGTCGACCGAAAACTAGCAAGCGCCTTTCGCCACTCGGCGATTTTTTTGTGGTCACCATTCAGGAGCACTTCCGGAACTTTCCATTTTTTATAAACAGCTGGTTTTGTGTATTGTGGATATTCAAGTATCCCTTCCTCACTATGCGATTCTTCCGTGAGAGATTCTTTCGCCCCAAGCACCCCTGGCACATGGCGTGCGATCGCGTCGATCATCACGAGTGCTGGGAGTTCGCCACCCGTGAGAACATAGTCGCCGATCGAGAACGACTCATCTGCGATATGCTCTTCTACTCGGCCATCGATTCCTTCATATCGTCCACACAGAAAAATAATCTGATCATACTTTGCCAGTCGCACAGCGTCTTTTTGTGTAAACTTTTTCCCGCTTGCTGAAGTCAAAATCACCCGATTAGCACCCCGAACCTCCGAACCTTTGAACCTCCGAACCTTATGGACAGCCAGATCCATCACATCTACCTTCATCACCATCCCTGGTCCCCCACCGTACGGCGTGTCATCTACGCGCTGATGTTTATCTTTCGCCCAGTCGCGTAGATTGTGACTATGCACCTCGATCAATTTTTTTTCTTGTGCACGACCTAAAATACTCTCCGTCGTATAACCGGAAATCATTGCAGGGAAAATCGTGAGCACGTCGTAGCGACGAAGGCGTTGTTTTGCCATACGAGTTACACCTTTCGTTGATAATCTGACGATGACTTTTTTAAAAATAAATCGATGACTTCAATCGTATTTTGTTTTGTGATGAGGAGATACAGAATTCTCCAACGACCGACACGAAGACGACAAGCACCAGAGATCGCTCCAGAAAGCATTTTAACATTTGGATTTTCGAACGGAGAGCAGGTAAGAGTTTCAAGTGCGTCTACAATTGATTGCTGTGTTTTTGAATCAAGCTTTTTGAATATGCGATCAAATCGCGTACGAAAGACAATACGGTACATATTTACCGTAGCGAGTATTTGGATTTAAGCGTCGACAGTGAAAAAGTTTTTTCTTTCCGCGTTGCCTTGTATGCCTCAAGAAATCGTCCTCGATCTTCATTGAGGTCTGCAATATACTCTCGTAATGCCGCTCGAACAAGCTCGCTTCGAGTTTGATCGGTTGACTTCGCAAGTTTATCCATCGTGAGTGTAAGCGTTGCAGGAAGAGAAACGGAAACAATATTGGCCATAGAGGTTACTTTATGAATTGTTATTAACATTTTAGGTTGAATGGAGGTGCATGTCAATCCAGCTTAGCGAGTTGCCATCAGTATTGACGAGTGACCCTTATTTCTTTACATTCTAAGCATCCACTGGAGATTCTATGGTGTTCACTGCCACCTTGCTTACGTGCGCATTTCTTTCAACCGCTCTGCTCATCGTTGATCCGACGAAAAAGATCATCGCATTGATGCAGGAGGATACACGACCGCTTGACGAACTTGTTGGCAAAGATTGGGATGAAAAATCAGACATGGTTTTTTATTTCTTTTCTCTTTTGCATTGGCCTCCTTATCGTGTTAGGGTTTCGGCCGAGGAGGTCTGAAATGAACATGCCCACTGTCTCTTTGCGGAAATTTTCTCTAGTCGTGCGTGAAGCGATGCAACGTGCAGGTCTTTCAGAAATTCCAGAAGTTGTTCCTGTTGATCTTGCTGATCAAATTCTTCTCCACACCCAGTATCGTCTCGTCGAACTGTCTGCTGGTCCGCCATACATCCATCAGGTATCGTCAATTCCTCACACAGAAGGAATGGAAAACATCGCTGTGGTTCTCGAAGCGGCCAGAGCGTCAACACATCTCAACCCGAACGTGGTGTTTCACCTGACCTTTTCCAAGAATACCTTCGAAATCGTGCTTGGAGAAATCCATGTTCGTCGTTCGGAAACATCTGAGTCGTCTCTACTTTTCTCCCGCATCTTCTAGGTGCGGATTTTTCTTTCTGGCAAGGATGCCCCATCCTTGTAGGATGGATGATATTCAGCTCAGCTGGATTGACAAGGCAGTTTTTTTTGATAGTATTTTTGACTGGTATGTTTGATGTCAGATCATATCTTCCGGATGTTGTTCGGAAGTGGGTGGCTCCAAAAGTCGAAGTGAATAAAACGCCAGAGCAAGAAATACAGGAACCTGTTCAGGTTGCTGAATACATTCGTCAGGATCCTGACGGTAGCGAACGTCATGTTCGGTTAATGTATCTGGGAAAAAGTTGTTTTCAATTGCGAAGGAGCGCATGTTCTCTACAAGTCGCTCATCTAAAGATGGGTGGTTTTTTCAATCAAAAAACCAGACACGGGTCGCGTGCTGGTTTTGTTGATATTTAGATACCGAGATCGTCGACGGATGTGTCGGAGCCAGACATGGCCGCGGCCTCCTCTGGCGCGCGCATGCGGCGGGAACCTTCTGGTTCGTAGATTTTCAAGTTGACGCGCGCATTCGATTTCGCCCCGACAATTTTGAGTAACGTGCGAATCGAGCGAGCGGTTTGGCCCTGTCGGCCGATAACGTATCCCATGTCTTCTTGGTTGACATGGAGCGTGATGAGCACACCGCGCTCATCGATTATGCGATCTGTTTTAACATCGTCTGGATGATTTACAATCGCGCGAACAATATACTCAACGTACTCTTGATCAAATTCTGCCATAACATTTTCTGATTATACGAGTAAGACTGAAGAGCGTTTCCGTCGACCTCCCGGACATGACTCGTTCAGAAACAGCATACATGTTCTTGACGTGACGGTCAAAATCGCGCAGTGTATGTCTTTAGGAGGAAGTATGTCCGAGTACATTGATCGACTCGTGCGAATGGCAAACGAGATCTGTTCGCGTGATGAACGATTGCGCGATCTGGTCGATGAATACGGAACGTGCCTTGTCGAACCGAGAACGCAAACGCATTCGGTTGATCTTTCTACCTATCCGATTGCACAAGAACATCGGTTTGAACGTGATCGACCGTACATCATTGATCGTGTGTTTCATGAAACTGGATGTGATGTTTCCGATCGGTTGACCTACCCAGTGTACGTTGGAGCTCGCGCTCGTGGTCGTTATCTCGTGACGCATCCACACGAAGGAGTTGTCGGATGTCGCGTGAACATTCTTGCTGTTCCGAAAGCCGAAATTGTGACGAACAATCAATGGGCGTTTGGAGTCGCCGTGTGTGGAGAAATGAATCCGATGCGCAAAGCAACATGGGTCGTTCGGATCGTACGTGAGCCGATGAACGATTTGTGGACTGGATTTTCCATGGTCGATCTCTATCTGTTTGTTCACACACTCGTGACAAGTGACGAGATGCCGGCGCTTGAAGGTCATTTCACGATCGCCGACGCGTTTCGTTCGCGATCTGATCGTGGAAGCCAGCTCGGTCTTAAAGTTGCAACAACGGAACTTCGTCGATGTTTGTTTCTGAATCTGTTTCCGGATACCGAGCTTTCAAACATCCCTTATGGCATGGTGATTGATGCGGATGCAATCATGGCATACAAAGATCTTGTGTTCCGCGATTTGGAACGAATGATTGGTCCATCAAATCACCGCGTTGAATCCGAACATCGTCACACGGTCACCACAGAAGTGACGGTTGCCCAATGCGTTGGCATCCACGTGCTTCCACACATGTTGAGTCAAATTCTCGAAGATCCTTAGCTGGTCCCGCCTGACGGGATCTTTTTTTGACACGTACCTCGTCGACTGATAGCCTACACAAGGCTTTCTGCCAGAGGTTTCATGTCTACGACTGTTGTTCTTGGTGCTCAGTGGGGGGATGAGGGAAAAGGAAAGATCGTTGATCGACTCGCGAGCGAGCTTTCGTCAGGGAGTGCGTGCGTACGATTTTTTGGTGGATCGAACGCGGGACACACGATTTGGGTTGATGGCGAGAAGTTCGTTACCCATCTGCTTCCTTCTGGAATCATGCACAGTCATGTGATCAATCTCGTTGGTCCTGCGGTCGCGTGCGATCTTGAGGTCATTTGCGAGGAGCTCAAAATTGCTGAGCGGTTTGGATCGGAAGTCGCGATTGATCGCTCTGCACCGGTAGTTCTGCCATTACACATGATCCTCGACGGATTGCGCGAAGATCGTGCAGGAGCGAAAAAGATCGGCACGACGAGACGTGGAATCGGCCCGTTGTACGGAGCATTCTTTGCCCGCAATGCCGTGAGGATGGGGGATCTCACGAATGCAGACAAAGTGCGCGCGTCGTTGTTGGAGCGTGGCTATTACGAAGAGATGGCAGCGCTCATTCATCTGTATGGCGGCACCGCGCCGACGTCTGATGAAACGGTTGACTGGTGCATGCAGTTCGCACCGAAAGTTCGTCCGCATCTTGCAGATACTCGCCGCATCGTGTGTGCGGCTGTAGAGAATAGTCGAGACGTTTTGTTTGAAGGAGCGCAAGGAGTGCTTCTCGACGTCTTTCACGGATCGCAACCAGACACGACGAGTTCGCTCTGTACACTCGCAGGAGTGAATGCAAGCTTCGGAGTGTATCACTTCGATCGCGTGATCGGTGTGGCAAAAGCGTATGCAACTCGTGTTGGAAGCGGACCGTTTCCGTCGGAACTCATGGATGAAACAGGTAATCGTCTTCGTGAACTCGGACAGGAGTTCGGCGCAACGACCGGACGTCCACGTCGATGCGGCTGGCTTGATCTTCCTTTGCTTGACTACGCCTGTCGTATGGGAGGAATCACCGAAATCGCGATCACGAAAGCAGATGTGCTGTCAGGATTCGAAACGGTCCGCATCGTGAGTCGATACGTATTCGAAGGTGAAGTCATGCACAACGACACATTCACCTCACGCGTCCTGCGAGAATCGTCTGTCGGTTATTGCTCTCATCCAGGATGGAAAAAGGACTCCTTGCGAGGGATCAAAACTCCCGGTGCATTCCCAACCGAATTCCGCGAGTTCCTCGATGTGATTCGACAAGGACTCTCAAGATCCAGTGACAACAGAATCGTCCCTATCACCATGATCGGAACCGGCCCCGACCGCGAAGACCTCGTCGTCCTCTAACAGCAACTCAACTATCGCGTTTCTGACCGTCACTTAGTGACGGTCAACTTTTTTCGAACGAGTTAGGTTAATTTCTCGATATGGTTCGCGGAGGGCTGTCACAAAAGAAAGACAGACAAAAGGTCTCAATTACCATGATCGGCACTGGTCTCCACCGCGACGATCTCGTTGTTCTCTAGTAGCAACTCGTCCGTCACGTATCTGACCGTCACTAAGTGACGGTCAATTTCGTTGTTTGCCTGAAACTGTTTTAGGCATACTGGATCTGCATCGTCGTCACATACGCAGGACGTTTGAAAGCAGAGCGCCGAGATCGAGGCAGATCTTCAAGAAATAATTCGACAGCCTCACGAAGATTTTTTTCAGCTAGGATACGGCTCTTTCCTTGAGACACAACTCCAAGCTCTGCACATCGCGCGACAAACCACTTGCTTTCTTGTGTGATAATTGTGGTAAATGTGTAGCTCATATTGATTAAAGACTATCAATTATTGAAGGATACAGCAACAGTGCCCTGCTTTCTCTTGACGAACAGATGAAAATCAGGCAACGTCTCATCACACTTGGAGATACGGATGGGACCTCTTATTGCTGGATATGTGATTCTTGGGTCGACCGTGTTTGTGCTCGCAACTCTTCCGGACGAGAACTTGAAGATGATCGGTTTCGTGCGGTGCCTATCACTTCCACATTTTTTTCACGAAAGAGCAAGGTGTAAAAATTGTGAGAGCCTCTTCATTTCAAAGGCGAAATTGCCCGATATTTCAACGTTGCAAGCGAACTACGCCGCCACGTCAATCAGACAGTTAACTGACCCTGAAAATGGGTCTTTTTTCATCCCCAACCCGTCCCCAGTCGCCTCTATTGACACTCTTTCCTCCCTCATATAAAATACCGCCACTGAGCCTTTACTGGGCTCACGTTCGTTCACAATTGAACCGAGCCAAAGAAATATAAAACCTGTAGTCACCAGATTATCTTCTGTGTGATTGCAACGTCTATAACATCAGATGCCCTGAGGAAGCCGAAGACGAAAGTCAGAGGCTGACGAAGGGTGTTCTACTAAGAGTTTGATCCTGGCTCAGGATGAACGCTGGCGGCGTGTCTAAGGCATGCAAGTCGAACGATCCAATTTGTGATTACATCAAGAATTGGGGAGTGGCAGACGGGAGCGGAACACATTGGTAACATTCCTCGAAGTCGTGAACAACCCCGGGAAACTGGGGCTAATACACGATGGACAAGGGGGGTCGAAAGACATTCCCTTGTAAAGCTTCGGCGCTTCGAGATTGGCCTATGTCCTATCAGCTAGTTGGTGAGGTAAAAGCTCACCAAGGCTATGACGGGTAGGGGGCGTAAGAGCGTGGCCCCCCTCACTGGGACTGAGACACTGCCCAGACACCTACGGGTGGCTGCAGTCAAGAATATTCGGCAATGGGCGAAAGCCTGACCGAGCGACGCCGCGTGCCAGACGAAGCCCTTCGGGGTGTAAATGGCTTTTTTTTGGGACGAACAAATGACGGTACCAAAAGAATAAGAGGTTGCTAACTCTGTGCCAGCAGCAGCGGTAATACAGAGACCTCGAGCGTTATCCGGAATTATTGGGCGTAAAGGGTCCGTAGGCGGCACTGTAAGTCATATGTCAAATCTCTGGGCTCAACCCAGAGGCTGCGTGTGAAACTACAGAGCTAGAGATCGGGAGAGGCACATGGAATTACAGGTGTAGCGGTAAAATGCGTTAATATCTGTAAGAACACCAAAGGCGAAGGCAGTGTGCTGGAACGAATCTGACGCTGAGGGACGAAAGCGTGGGGAGCGAATGGGATTAGATACCCCAGTAGTCCACGCCCTAAACGATGAGTGCTAGATATTAGGAGTATCGACCCTCCTGGTGTCGCTGAACCAAGCTAACGCGTTAAGCACTCCGCCTGGGGAGTACGGTCGCAAGACTAAAACTCAAAGGAATAGACGGGGACCCGCACAAGCGGTGGAGCATGTGGTTTAATTCGACGGTAAGCGTGGAACCTTACCTGGGCTTGAAAGGTAGCTGCAAGCCGCTAGAAATAGTGGCCGCTTTCGAAGGTGCTATCTAGGTGCTGCATGGTTGTCGTCAGCTCGTGGCGTGAGCTGTTCCCTTAAGTGGGGTAACGAGCGCAACCCTTGTCATGCGTTACATATGTCGCATGAGACTGCCCTCGCAAGAGGGAGGAAGGTGAGGATGACGTCAAATCAGCATGGCCCTTACGTCCAGGGCTACACACGTGCTACAATGGCTGGTACAATGGGCTGCCAAACCGCAAGGTGGAGCGAATCCCATAAAGCCAGTCTCAGTTCGGATTGAGGGCTGCAATTCGCCCTCATGAAGCCGGAATCGCTAGTAACGGCCGATCAGCCACGCGGCCGTGAATACGTTCTCGGGTCTTGTACTCACCGCCCGTCAAGCCAAGGGAGTTGGGGGTGCCCGAACGTCGCCAATAGGCGGCGGAAGGCAAAACCAATAACAGGGGCTAAGTCGTAACAAGGCATCCGTAGCGGAAGCTGTGGATGGATCACCTCCTTTCTAGGGACTTTGTCCGTTTTTAACGGACTATGATTCTAGGTCGGGATCAATCTCGTATTGATCAATCTAAGCCCTTTCGATCAACATTTGTATGAGTACAAAATGTCCGAAAGGCAGCCTATCTTGGACTCCTACGGGAGTTCCGGTGTGGTCAGACGTTGCAATCACACAGGATGTAACTCTTTGCTCGAGTTCAACCCCGATGCTCCCGTATGGGAGGTCGGGGCTCCGACCCTACGCATGTAGGCGTCGGAGTACCACCTGCCCCTTGAAAGGGCAGGTTTTAGGTTGAGTAAATCGTTAGGGTTTGCGAGAATTGTGTGCCGGAGGAAGAATCATAGAAGGAACATTTCGACTCCTTTTTTTATTTGACTCGACTTTACTTTTATGATAAAGTAAAGTTATCGTAAACGAACAATTTTATGCCCTCTCCAATGCTTTCGTCTAAATACCAAATTGTCATTCCAAAAGAGGTGCGTGAGGCACTGAATTTGCTTGCTGGCACACGCGTCTGGATTCAGGCGATTGATGCAGATCACGCTGTCCTTGTGAAGGAACCTGTTGACCATGTTCGCGCGATGCGTGGGATTGGTAAGGATATCTGGAAAAAACTTGGAGGTGGAGAGATCTATCTAAAAAATGAACGAAAGGTATGGGACAAGTAATTGCTCTCGATACATCTGTGTTTATGTATGTATTTGAAGAGCATCCGATGTTTTTGAAACGAGCGGAGAGTGTTTTGCAGCAGATTGAGTCAGGGAAGGCACGTGGGATTTTTTCTGTTATTGGAATGATCGAATTACAAACAGGCCCAAAAAAACTCAATCGGTATGACATCGCTGCAAGGTACCGTGAGCTTATAAAAACGTTTCCAAATCTTTTCGTAGGAGAACTGAACGAACAGGTTGTTGAGGTGTCTTCTGATCTGCGTGGGCGATATGGCATAACCACTCCAGTTGCGATTCATCTCGCTACCGCGATCACCGCTGGGGCAGATCGATTTATCACAAATGATCAAGCGTTGCGAAAGGTGAAGGAGATTGATGTCGATTTGTTGTAAAAAAACACGTCCTTGTTCAGGACGCGAGGAGAGTGTCTTGGTTGGTTGAGAGACGTTCGAGGGCGCGGGTCAGATTTGGCTGGATACGTTTTTCATGATCTGAAGAACGGAACGCGTCGGTGTGGAAGAATGGTTGGTGGTCGCGGAATCGCTCGAGAACTTTTCGACGACCAGCGACGTAGGCGTACCAAGGAACGAAGCTGAATTCTTGTCGAATCGCACGATCGTAGCCATCGAAAACATCTGGTGATTCACCAAGTATTGAGTGATCAATGTCGAGCAGAATTTTCTCATCTGCTGTTTTTGGTTCATGTCCGAACTTGGTGGCGAGGATCAGCCTGCTTGTCGACCGTTCGAAGACGCGTCCGACTCCGGCAGATCCGAGAAAGACCGATGACTGTTCAGCACTGAGATCCTCGTTATCTGTCCGATGAGGATCGTAGACCACGTCATGCAACCAAATCGCCCATTCGAGAGCAAGACGATTTTCACGGTGTGCGAGTTCGCTTCGATCTAGCAGACCGAGACAGCTTTCGATATGCGCCATCGTGTGGTAAGCACGATGTGGTTCGCAGTAAAATCCACGAAGCCGTGCGTACGTCCGATTCCGGGTTGTTGTGTTTTGCACTCCTCCAATCGCTTCCCACAACTCGTTCCACCTTTGCCATAGTTTCATGTCTGCTCCATGTTTCGTTGCAGTATTTCACCTGAAATGAAGCGGTTTGTCAATCGGTCTCTATTTCTGATATACTTGTTTTATTATGAGCCCAAAAGGAGAATCATTTTCTGGAGAACAACACGATCAGTCGGTGACCGAGACACGGATAAATTCTCAGCCTCGTCCGTCTGAACAAAGCGAATCGTTCGCTACACGCGCGTTTCGTTTGGCGTCTGAAAAAAAGCAACAGCGAGAGACAGATGCTCAAAAGATTGTTGAGACGGCATTGCGATTGCATAAAGGTGACGTCGGAGTCGTTCAAACATCCATTGATCATCAGCTTGAAGATATTGCAAAAAAAATTGATTTGCTTGATCGGGAAGATCCGCAACTCAGAGATCTAAAGGAATCATTACATGCACAAAAACGCGCTCTGGAAAAAATTCCTGATGTTTCTGTTGTGCTTGCAGATGAAGTTGTTGAATCGAAAATTAAACATGTTGATATTCCGCAAACAAAACGATCTGAATCTCAGCCGATAGTGACGCCTGCTCCGAATGTTATGGACCGCGTGCGTGGAGGTTGGAATCGATTTAAAGATTGGTTTATTCCTGTACCACCTGTTGGGTTGTCTGATGAGCAAAAAAAGCAAAAGGTCGCGTATGATGAGACGCAACATCTTGATCAGATTGCACAGCGAACAGACAATCGTGTGCAGTCCATGGAATCGATCCAACAACAGACGATTGAGCGAAACGAAAAAATTCTTGATCAGCTTACTGATCGACGCCAGATTGTTCTAGCCACAATGAATCGTCGTGATAAGAAGTTACTTCCAGATCATCTCATGAAGCGATATCAATCTGAACTAGCATCCTTGCAAACAAGAATTCAAGAAACAAGTATCGATCTGCGAGCCGCTCGTGCGTCACAGCGATATAAATCACAACAAAAAAAGGCTGCCTAGTGTAGCCTTTTCTTTTTATGCTAAAACCCGTAGGGTGTGGCAAGGAGGTAGACAAGCGCATGATTTCACACGTTCTTTCTGCGGCACAGTTCAGCCGAGGGGAACTCGATGAGCTGTTTGATCGAGCAGATTGGTTTCGATCGCTTGGTGATCGCAAACAGAACTTTCCGCATGAGTTGAACGAAAAAACAGTCGCCCTGCTATTTTACGAACCGTCCACACGGACGCGCATGAGCTTTGAGCTCGCGGCGAAGTATCTCGGCGCAACGGTTGTTGGAACTGAAGCCGCGGGGATGTTCTCGTCCGCGGCAAAAGGCGAAACGATCGAGGATACCGTTCGTGTGCTTACCGAGTATCTTGTTGATGCGATTGTGATTCGTCATAAACAGCGGGGAGCATCGCATGATGCAGCTGGCGTTTCGACCATTCCGATTATCAATGCAGGCGATGGAGATGGAGAACATCCAACGCAAGCATTGCTCGATCTGTACACGATTTTGCGGATGGTCAAACGCGATCGCGAAATGACGATTACGTTCTGCGGTGATATCGAGCATAGTCGCACCGTGCGGTCGCTCTGTCGTTTGCTGATTCGCTACTCGAGCGGAACGCACAATCTGTGTCGGCTCATTCTGTGTTCACCTCGCACGATTCGTCTTGGTGAAGATATCCGTCAAGAACTCGTCATCGCAGGGATTCCGTTCGAAGAGATGAGTCTTCTTCCGCGCGCCATGAAACAGTGTGACGTGTTCTACCAAACACGTGTGCAAATGGAACGGTTCGGAATCGGACCAGACGGTCAGCCTACGCCAGAAGCGCGAGAAGTGCATCGTCTTGTTCAAGAACGGTTTCGATTAGACAACCGCACCGCACGATTTCTTCCACCACACGCGGTCGTTCTTCATCCACTTCCACGCGTCGGAGAAATCGCACCAGAGTTCGACACCGATCCACGCGCTCACTACTTTCAACAGGCTGGCAATGGTCTGTATATCCGGATGGCTCTGCTCAGCACCCTTCTCCACTCCGATGGTTAGCCGTCGGATTTTTTTGTAGAAGTATTTAGAGTAAAACATAAAACCACTTTTGAAGTATATGCGTCAAAAGTGGTTTAGGTTAATATCCAGTGTTTGAATACGTCGTAGGATGCAAGAAGGTGGACGGAGTATTTTGGTTTGTCCAGATAGGTTGCGAGACGCGGAGGGATTTCAGGATCGATTTTGATGGTGTCGCGGATGACGTCTGGGAATTTGGCGGGGTGGGCGGTGGCGAGGAATAAACCTACGGAAGATTGCCGCGTCGTCTGAGGACTCCTCGCAATGACAGGAGGAGGCAATGGTTCTGTAAGGTGACGCTGAAGTGCTGAGTAGGCGACGGCGCCGTGGGGGTCGAGAATGTAACCTGTCGAGGCGTGTAAGTCGCGGATTGCTTGACGCGTTTCGTCTTCTAATACGCGGATACCGATTACGTCCTGTCTGATCCGATCCACGTCGCCATCGTATAGGGCAAGGATGCGGGCGAAGTTGGATGGGTTTCCGACGTCCATGGCGTTTGAGATCGTTTGGATAGATGGTCTTGGACGAAAGATCGCGGTCTCGAGATACTCTGGGACAACGTCGTTTGCATTTGTGGCGGCGATAAAATGACCGATAGGCACGCCCATGCGTTTAGCAATGAGGCCGGCAGTGAGGTTGCCGAAGTTGCCGGACGGGACA
>CAYYFM010000080.1:0-18916 GCA_964471375.1 uncultured Gammaproteobacteria bacterium | reverse complement strand
AAAACGTATCCAGTAGAACTGTTCTTCGACAACTTTCAGGAACTCTTGCGCGAGTTGGCAAAAACGTTCCGCGCAATTCTCATCGCTTCCCGGTCGTAGAAATACGGCTGGGATTTTTTTGAGCTTATGCTCTTTGTTACGAATAACTGCTGCGAATAACTGCTGCGAATAACAAATCGTTACTAATACTACAAATACTACGAAACGCTACAAATCGATTTGTGGCCATTTGTTGCATTTGTAGTATTAGTAACGATTTGTTATTCGCAGCAGTTATTCATATAAAAAATGAGGCCGTG
Organism: uncultured Gammaproteobacteria bacterium; assembly: GCA_964471375.1. Classification (GTDB taxonomy): domain Bacteria; phylum Patescibacteriota; class Patescibacteriia; order UBA9934; family GWF2-40-263; genus YC12-FULL-57-11. The sequence goes on along the minus strand of CAYYFM010000080.1, from coordinate 18,617 downwards.
TGGGCCTCTAGTTGGCGGGATTCGGGACGCCGAGCTGTTCGAGACGAGCATCAATGAGACGCTCAAGTCTCGTAATTTTGCGACGGATCGCGACATACTCAGCCATAGCTCGGTAGTTCGCAATGAACTGCTCCATCACATCTTTGATCATTCCAGACGTGTGGCCTTCCAGATGTAACACAAGCGTGTCAATATCCCGAACGTGTTCAGGAATGCGTCTCTCAGCAAGCAAAAGCTCGACTTCGTATTCCTCCTTTTTCGCTCGAAAGTTTTTGAGCCTCTTGTCGCTCACAACAATGAACATCTGCATCTGCATCTCACCAATCGTCATTCCTTCTCCTTTTAACATCCATCCTCCAGTTGTTGATGGTGAACGAAATACTACGCAAAATTTCTGTTTTTGTCAAACGATAACAGAGGTCCTGTTAACGGGAAGTGAATTTTTTTTGTTACCAGGGAAATATCACGTCCTTGCTACAGCGAAGGAAAAATCCCCGCGCTAGGCGGAGATTTTTTCGATTCTCAGTTTGGTGAATGGCTGGCGGTGACCGACGTGACGGCGGTAACGCACCTTTGGTTTGTATTTTACGACGAGGACTTTGTCAGCTCGGCCGTGTTCGAGAACGGTTGCTGTTACAACAGCACCTGTAACGAATGGCGTTCCAACCTTTACATTCTTTCCTTCATCATCGGCGACTAACAGCGCATCAAAGGCCAATGCCTTCCCCGCCTCAGTCTCGAGCAGCTCAACTTTGAGCTCCTGCCCTTCGCGAACTGCATACTGCTTCCCGCCAGTTTTAATCACTGCAAACATATCTGCTCTCGCGGCTTCTCCTTACTCGTCGGGTGGCCTGCTCTTAGGAGGCCACAGCCGAACGAAGGGTATTGCCTGCGATCTGAATAATTTATGAGAGAATAGTACAATTTGCATCACTTCTTGTCAATCCCAGGATTGCAGTCACTCAATGACAGCACTACTTGTACAGAATGAGGGATTCGCCGATTAGTATAGGATGATTTGCTATAAAACCTGCATTCACCTCCAAAACCTGATTCACAGCGGTCTTAGGAGTATAGGATGGATAGGAACTGTTTGTGGAAACCAGAACATTTTCCATCATATCAACAATTTTCCCATCAAGCATCCAGATGATGTCGATCGGAAAATCCATATCCTTCATCCAGAACGAATACCGAGCAGGGGAATCGAACAAAAAGAGCATTCCGCGGTCTTGATCAAGAAAAATATGATTGGATAAACCGATGCGTCTCTTTTCATCTGTATCTACAATCTCGACAGCAATACGCGTCTGATCTGGAAACGTGACCTCTCCATGTACCACTTTTGACGCATATGCATCATTTCTGGTTTGTCGAATTACTGTGGTAATGACAATCAAGGTGAGAAAAATAAGCGTCATGATTCCAACAATGATCCGTGTCTTTTTTGTCATACACATTTATCCTGTTTCGACATCACGATGGCGACGATACACATAAAGGCGACGAGGGCTCCGAGGGCGATGAGTTTTTCCTTGCTCTGCAAAAACAATGTGGATAATCCGAAAACAATTGCGAGGAGATAATAGGCGGAAACGATTTGACGTTGCGTCCAACCACGATCAAGGAGACGGTGATGAAGGTGTTTGCGGTCACCGATAAAAATTTGTTTCACTCCACCCGCTCGAAATCTGCGGATGATGATCCAGATGACGTCTAGAAGCGGGATGGCGATTACGAGCAATGCCGTTGCGAGTTTTCCGCCAGAGATGACCGCTAATATACCGACGATAAATCCGACAAAGGTACTTCCCCCTTCCCCGAGAAAAATTTTTGCTGGGTGGATGTTAAAAACAAGAAATCCGAGCATGGCTCCAAGACAGATCGCCGAAAAAACAACAACGTCTGGCTGAAAATAGGCGGTTGTGAGCGCAAGACATAAGACCATCAACGCGCCGATCGAGGACACGCCTGTTGAAAGTCCATCCAGTCCATCTAAAAACTTGGTGGTGTACATCACGACGAGTAGCCAAACGAACACAATGATATTTGACTGCCACGCCATGAGGATAATCACGCCACCGAATGGATTCGTCAATTTATCAATCTCAACTCCAAACGTGATCACTGTCAGAGCGGCGAGAACCGGAGCAATGATCGCAAATTTTGCTGGAAGATTAAATTTATCATCGAGAAATCCACCAACGATCAAGATAAGGCCCCCGATCAAGAATCCGACATAATGCGTCGTTGTAATCTCCCCACCCGTAAGAACAGAACGCATGTTTTGTAAAACGTAGATGAGGACGATCGATACAGAAACAAAAACAGCCATTCCTCCCAGAAGTGGAGTCGGTTTTCGATGAATTTTTCGTGGGTCGTCTGGACGATCGACAACTCCAATCCGATTTGCGAACACACAGACAATCCGCGTGCTTACAATAGACAACACAAACGCGGACAGTCCAAAAACAAACGCGATCATAACGCTTCTGCTTTTTCAATTTCAATCTGACCATCTGGATGCAAAACGATCGTGTCTCGTCGACCGACGCGACCTTCTAACAATGCAGTCGCAATCGCGTTGTCGACCTCCTCCTGAATGATTCGCCGAAGTGGTCGCGCACCAAATTTTGGATCGAACCCTTTCGTTGATAAGTCGAGTACAGCCTCATCTGTCGCGCGAAATTTAATTCCTTTTGCCTCCAAGCGCTCAGCGACCTGCGCGATCATGAGGTAGGCAATTTGCTGCACGTCATCCGGTGTGAGTGGACGGAAAACAACGACGGCATCAAAACGATTCAAGAGCTCTGGACGATACACACCGCGGAGTTCCTCCTCAAGCAGATGCGTTTTTATCTGCTCTGAATTCGTTCCTTCCGCGACCGCGTCTTGAATGTACTGCGTCCCCGCGTTTGATGTGACGATGATGATCGTGTTCGTGAAATCGATCGTGCGCCCTGCGGAGTCTGTCAGCCGACCGTCATCAAACACTTGCAAAAACAAATTCAAAATATTAGGATGCGCCTTTTCAAACTCATCCAAAAGCACGAGAGAAAATGGATTGCGGCGAACCGCTTCGGTTAACTGCCCGCTCTCACCTCCTGGAGCGCCGATCAAACGATACACGCTTGCCTGATCTTGATATTCAGACATGTCAAATCGAAGCATCGCCTTTTCGCCACCAAAATAGGCCGCAGCTACCGCCTTTGCGAGCGCGGTTTTTCCAACTCCTGACGGACCGAGAAACAAAAAGGTTGCAATCGGTCGCTCTCCAGAACGCAAATCCGCACGAGCACGGCGCAATGCTGACGAAACAGCCTTGACGGCTTCTTCTTGCCCTACAACACGCGCGTGTATTTTTTCCTCAAGCGAAAGAAGTGTTTCTTTTTCTTCCACCGTTGCCTGCGTCATCGGAATCCCTGTCTTATCCGCCAGCACCTTCTCCACATCTTCACCCAAAACGAGCGCATTTTCCCCTCGAGCCTTTGAAGCAATGAGCGCAGCCTCTTTACACACCTCAATCGCCTTTTTTGGAAGGAAGGATGTATGAATATATCGATCCGAAAGCGTAACCGCGCGCTCAATGGCATCATACGTAAAAATGACATTCTGTTCGTACTCAATCCCTCCAACTTTTGATTCAACGATGTGAATCGCCGTGGTCGGATCAGGCTCCCCAACATTCACCTTTTCAAAAACACGCGATAACACCGAGCGCTCAACCACTTGTGTGTATGCCTCTGGAGTTGTGGTGGCAATAACAAATGTGATGTTGCGATTAAGAGCATCCGCGAGAAGGGCTGCCGCATCACTGCCGGATTCCATTCCTGAACCAATGAGCTGTTCGATATTTTGTAAAACTAAAATCACATTACGTGCGCGACTCACATCCACAAGAGCGGACAAAAGTCTGGCTTGAGCTTCAGAGGGATGCACCCCACTCATAAGTGCGGGAATCACGATCGATACAAGTCGCTTATCTTCTAAAATTTTTGGAACATCTTCCCGCACCATGCGTTCTGCCAAACCAGCAATAAGAGCGGTCTTCCCCACACCTTCTGGACCAACAAGTAAAACGCTTTTCCCTCCTCCTTCAATCACACGCAATAATTCATCCGTTTCCCGTTCGCGCCCTACGAGAAATGGAAGATGTCCAGCGACCGCGGCAGAAGTCAGATCTTCTCCAATCGCATCAAGCGCGGGAGTTTGCACAGACGTCATGGAACGATTCATTGGTCCTGTTGGTTTGAACGCCGCCGCATGTCGGAATCGTTCATAGCGTTCACGAAGCGTCTCAGAAATACGGATCCATGTCACGACATTTGCGAGCCGTTGTTCATCCACCTTTATGTCGTACAAAAGTTCCTGCAAAAATGCATCATGGCGGTATGCTTCAAAAAATAATTCGATGGCGGAAACAGAATTTCTGTGTTGCGTATAGGCACTGACAAACGCCGAAAGCATCACGCGCTCAAGATCGGCAGAAAAACCTGGATCGGTTCCAGTTTGCAGCGTTAACAAACGTCGGTTGAGTGGTTCCTTCACAGATTCGAACGAAAGACCAAGCCTCCCAAACACAATCGGAACATCTCCGTGAGAAAGCGCGGCAATAAACAGATGGAGCGGTTCCACCGCCGCGTGCCCAAATTTCTTCGCGAGATGGTACGCATCCTCAACCGTTTTCATCGCCTCTGCATGATAAACATCCGCCACATTCACACGCGGTCCTTCTGGAACAGGAAAAATGATTTCTGGAATAACATCTGTTCGATGAAACTTCGGGATAAGAGCTCGTTGACGCGTAAGTTCACACAGGCGCTGAAAGACAAACGACGCGCAAAAAAGAAAGAGTGATAGCGCAAGACCTGTGATATTCGGAAGAATAAGTTCAAAAATAAATCCAGACAGTCCGTGCGGAACGGCTTTGAAATACGCATTCCAACCGAACCAAATAAAGCAAATCGTTGCGAGCACGAGCATCCCACTGTTTACAACGTTCTGTGCTGTTCGTCGTGCGTGTTTTTGTGCGATCGATCCATCGTCTAATTGCTCAGACCAAACATAAACTTTTCCGTCGAGTTCCATACCAACGGACGGTGACCGAGAAACGGTTTTAGGCTCAAAGGTACTCATGTGAATAACAGAAATAATCCGTGATACAAAATACCGAGAATCGCAAGAGGAAGAACACTTATGTAAACAACAAAACTGATTATCGCGACAACAGCCCAGAGAGCGACCGCACTTCCACGAACGAAAATCATCGCGACACGAATCACAAAACTAATGGCACGACCGCTCCATTCGGTTTCGCCGTACATCGGAACAAACAAATTTTTTACCCACACCCCTAATCCAAATAATTGCGAGGTATTCTTGACCGTCTCACGACACCACGTCGAAACCAGCACAAGCCCACGTGTGTACCACCAAACAGGCAAAGCAAAAACCCCGCTGAGAAGTTCGCTTAAAATAAGCCGAGCTACCATACAGAGTTTATTCTACCACGGAAGCCCGGAGTGCTTCCATAAGGCGAAGGTAGAAACGTAAATTGTGAATCGTTGCGAGACGCATGGCGAGCATTTCACCGACAGAGAAAAGATGCCGAAGATAGGCGCGAGATGTTGTTTTACAGGTAAGGCAGTCGCAGAACGGATCGATTGGGCCTGTATCGAACTGATTTGCTTCGGCGGTAATGTTAAGTTTTTTGTAGAAATCTGTAGGAGTAGCGTTTAGCGTGTCGCGTATAGGAAAATGAAAAGTAGACGGATCCTGGTTCCAGACGAAAAGCGTTCCGTGACGCGCGTTTCTTGTTGGGATGACGCAATCGAACATGTCGACACCGATCGAGACGTAGTGAACGATTTCTTCTGGCATTCCTCCGCCCATAAAATAACGCGGTTTGTCAGTTGGAAGCTGATCACAGACAAACTCCGCAATGCGATACGCATCCTCACGTTTCTCACCTACAGACAATCCACCAATCGCGTACCCATCAAAACCGATGTCGATTAAACCGTCCAAAGATCGTTGACGCAAGTCTTCATGTGTCCCGCCTTGAACGATACCGAACAAGTAAGGATCAGAGATGTTTAAGGTCCTAAGGTTCGAAGAGCCATGGCTCTCAGAACCTCTGAACCTCCAAACCTTCCATTCCTCCTTGCACCGCTTCGCCCAGCGCAACGATCGCTCCATCGCCTCCTCGTACCGCTCACGCGTCGAATCCCCAGCCGCGACATCGTCAAACTGCATCATGATGTCTGAACCGATCACCTGTTGCATCTCTATGGACAATTCCGGTGTCAGATGAATTCGCTTCCCATCAATATGTGACTGAAACGTAACCCCATCTTCCGTCGTTTTATTTAGCTTAGCCAAACTAAAAACTTGATACCCACCAGAATCCGTCAAAATTGGCCCGTCCCAATTCATGAGTGAATGAAGTCCACCAAGCTTTTCCATGCCATCCATTCCAGGGCGCAACAAAAGGTGATATGTATTCGACAGCAACACGGACGCGCCAAGCAATTCCATATCTGCACTCGAAAGCGTCTTGACAGCACCCTTCGTCGCGATCGGCATAAAACACGGAGTTTCTACAACCCCGTGCGGTAACGTCATGCGTCCACGACGTGCTTTTTCTTTTGTCGCAAGAAGCTCGTACACATTGAGAACGTTTCACAGCCACTTTAGTGGCGTCAGGATCGGACGGGACTAAAGTCCCTTTGAAATAGTGGCGTCAGGATCGGAAAAGTCCCTAAGAATGAGAATCCAACTCCTCCAGTATTTTCTTTTGCTCTTTTGACAACTTTGTCGGAGTCACGACTTGGACGATGAAAAGGTGATCTCCGCGGCCATTTCCTGTTGGGACACCTTTGCCTCGGACGCGGATTTCAAAACCAGATTGCGTACCAGCATCCACGTGAATGGTGTGCGGACCATCAATAATTTCTGTGTTCAAGCTTGCTCCAAGTGCCGCTTGTGAAAAACTGATAGGAAGTGAGGAGTAAATAGTCGATCCTTCACGCTCGAAACGTTTATCTGCACGAACATGCAATCGGACGAACAAATCACCTGTTTGTCCACCACGTACAGCCTCTCCTCCTCCACGAATACGCAAAACATTTCCATCTTCAACTCCACCAGGAACATGAACAGACAACGTTTTCTTTCCTCGAACAACTCCATCTCCACGACAGGTCGTGCATCGCTCGCTCGGAGTCTTTCCTTCTCCTTGACAAGCTCCACACATCGCCTTCGTCTGAAACGTTCCTAAAATCGTGCGCTGTTGAACAATCTTCACGCCCTTTCCTTTGCACTCTCCACATTCATTCATTTTCGTTCCGGGCTCTGCCCCATTTCCTGAACAACGATCACACGCATTAAATTTTGAAAGCGTGACTTCTTTATCAACACCAAACACCGATTCAAAAAATGTCAGATCAACATCTACTTGAACATCGCTCCCACGGGACGTCGCTCGCGAACGACGTCCTCCTCCGAACATGTCTCCAAACATTTCACCTAAGTCTTCAAATGACTGTCCGCCAAAGGCGGATCCGCCTTTGGCGGAAAATCCTGAAAAGTCGAAACCGCCAAACCCTTGTCCGTGCCCACCACCAGAGCTCCCATCGAACGCCGCGGACCCAAACTGATCGTATTTCTGACGTTTCTCTGGATCCCCAACCACCTGATACGCTTCATTAATCTCCTTAAACTTCGCCTCGTTTCCCGTCGGCTTATCCGGATGATATTGATGCGCCAATTTCCGAAACGCAACCTTAATCTCATCTTGCGAAGCAGATTTAGATACGCCAAGTGTATTGTAGAAATCTTTAGGCATGTTAGTGTCCTCCTCCGCGATCCAACGCCGCAGCCGTGAGCATCCACATGAGCGAAACAAAAAGTGTGACGATCAAAATCGTTACCAAATGCCACTGGGCGATCGTATGCATGCCCCGAACAAATTCCGAACAGGAAGCAGGTGGTGGAAACACACCTACTTCGCCCTTTACGCATTTTTCCCGCACTTCCAAAAACGTCACGATCTGTTCATCAAACGTCATACAGTTTATTTCTCATCCGCTTTCGCATCAATCGGCTCCTCCTTCCCCTTTGGCTCTTTTGGCTCCTCTTTTGTATACATTTTTGCTCCAACCTTTTGCGCCACTGTCGAAAGCTCATCTGCGGCTTTCTTAATCGCCTCGTGATCGTCTCCATCTTTAACCGCTTTGAGTGCAACAATTTTATCTTCCACCTCTTTTTTCTCCTCATCTGTAATTACTTGCCCTGAGCCTGTCGAAGGGTCCCCAACATCCTTCAGCATCTTCTCAGCAGTATACACCATCGTATCCGCCAAATTGCGGTGCTCGATCATTTCTTTTTTCTTTTTGTCTTCTTCTTCATGTAATTCCGCATCCTTTTTCATACGCTCAATTTCATCCTTCGACAAACCAGTTGATGCGGTAATCGTAATTTGTTGGCTCACACCCGTTCCTTTGTCAGTCGCAGACACATTCAAAATACCATTCGCATCAATATCAAATTTTACTTCGACTTGAGGAACTCCACGTGGCGCCATAGGAATTCCAGACAACGTAAATCGTCCAAGCGTTTTATTGTCCCCTGCCATTCCACGTTCTCCTTGAAGAACATGAATTTCAACGGTGTTCTGATTATCCGCCGCGGTCGAGAACACCTGCGATTTCGACGTGGGAATAGTCGTGTTGCGTTCAATCAATTTCGTCATGACCGAACCCATCGTTTCAATGCCAAGCGACAATGGAGTGACATCAAGCAGGAGAACATCTTTCACCTCGCCTTGCATAACCCCGCCCTGAACAGCTGCCCCAATGGCAACCACTTCGTCTGGATTCACGGTGATATTTGGTTTCTTCCCGAAATAATCTTCAACCATTTTTTGAACGAGTGGCATGCGTGTCATTCCACCAACCATCACAATTTCATTGATCGCGCCCTTATCCATTTTCGCATCTGAGAGGGCTCGTTTGACTGGTTCGAGTGTCTTTTCAACAAGATCGTGAACGAGCTCCTCGAGTTTTGATCGGGAAAGAGACAACGACAAATGCTTTGGCCCATTTGCGTCGGATGTGATGAACGGTTGGTTCACTTCTGTTGTTTGTGCCGTCGACAATTCAATTTTCGCTCGTTCTGCCGCATCTTTAATGCGTTGAAGTGCCAGTGGATCTTTACTTAAATCAATCCCTTCCAGTTTTCGGAATTCATCTACGATCCAGTCAATCACCCGACGGTCAAAATCATCGCCACCGAGATGCGTATCGCCATTTGTTGCTTTGACTTCGACTGTATCTGCTGAAACGTCGAGAACCGAAACGTCGAACGTTCCACCACCCAAATCGTACACCATAACTCTGAGACCTTTTCCGCCAAAGGCGGATCCGCCTCCGGCGGACTTCCTGTCGAATCCATAGGCAAGGGCGGCTGCAGTCGGTTCGTTGATGATACGCAACACTTCTAGTCCGGCAATCTCCCCAGCGACCTTCGTTGCTGCGCGTTGAGCATCATCAAAATACGCAGGGACCGTAATAACCGCTTGCGATATTTTCTCCCCAAGTTTTTCCTCCGCATCTGCCTTCATTTTCATCAATATCATCGCAGAAATTTCTTCTGGGGTATATTCTTTTCCTGACATGACGATCGCAAGACCTTCACCCTTTTTGACAATTTTATACGGCATCATTTTTTGATCACGCTGAACCTCGGCATCATCAAAACGTCGACCGATCAATCGTTTGATCGAGTACAAAGTACTCTCTGCATTCGTAACCGCCTGACGTTTTGCAGGTGCACCAACGAGTCGCTCTCCTGTTTTTGTCACGGCAATCATCGACGGTGTCGTGCGTGCGCCTTCACGATTTTCTAAAACTTTTGGTTGACCACCTTCAATAATGGCCATGCAAGAGTTTGTTGTTCCAAGGTCGATTCCAAGAATTTTTGGCATATTATTTTGAGATTATGACTTTTGCTGGACGAATTATTTTATTTGTCTGCTTCCATCCACGTGCAACAACTTCGAGAATCGTGTTTGTTTGTGTCGTCTCTTCGTCTCGTTCACCTGCGGCCTCATGAAGATTTGTATCGAATAACTCACCAGGAGCACCGAAAGGTTCAAGTCCCATGTGGCGAAGTGCTTCCTCGAGTTGAGTTTGAACAAACAGGATTCCAATAAGCCAATTGCGCAGCTTATCATCAATCCCTTCTGGGACAAATTTTACTGCCGTGTCAAAATTATCAAGTACTGGAATCATTCGTGAGGCCGCGTCTGCAATCGCTGATTGTCGCATGTCCACTCGTTCCTTCCCCAAGTCCTTTTTCAAATTGTCATAATCCGCGAGTGCTCGTTTCCACCCTGCCAAATACTCCGGACATGTATCACATTCTTCATTTTTGTTTTTTTCTGTCATACGGACGGGACTAAAGTCCCTATGAAATTAACATTCCTAGCCACTTTTCCGTCACGGGACTAAAGTCCCTAGGAACATTTCCTAGCCACTTTAATGGCGTCAATTAACGATCGAGGATATCTCTTACTCCTTCGACTAACTGCATATTTTTTTCGTAATCCATTCGCATCGGGCCAATGAGACCGAGAATGCCGATCTGACCGTTCGGCAAACGACATTTCACCATAATCGCGGACATATCCTTTCCAAACGGATTATCACTCCCAATCATCACTTCCATTTCATTCTGTACCCGATCAAACACCTCGTCCATTACATCATCAAACCGATCGAGCAGATGAGACAATTCTCGAACAATCGACAACTCCCCAAAATCCGGTTTCTCAAACAAGTTTCCAACTCCCGCGTAATAACTCCGTCGTGGATCGACAGCCACAAGGGCCATTTCCCCAGAAAGTTCCATCAGCGTTTTCGCCAACGATCGCACAGGATCATGTATTCCTTCTGCCTCCTGATCCTTCATTCTTTTCTGAATCTCATTTCTTGATTCTTGATTCTTTACCGCGCGATCTCCTTCAACAAAATTCTGCAAATAATACACGTAAGCTTTTTCCGTCGGAACACGTCCAGAAGACGTATGCGGTTGTGCAATATATCCAGCCGTTTCGAGCATCGCCATGTCATTGCGTATCGTTGCAGAAGACGCGGAAATCCCATGCTCTGCCAAAAATCGCGAACCAACCGGCTCCGCAGACCGGATATATTCATCCACAATCGATTTCAAAATGGCTTCTTGCCGTGCGTCTAACAGCATACAAAAATTAGCACTCGCATTATACGAGTGCTAATTTAGCGTGTCAAGGTCATTGAATACCTAGCTTATTTCTAATCCTACCCATTTTTTCTTCATCATTTGCTTTCGCGTTCAAGACACGATCTTCATGCGTGAGTCGTTTTGGAATCCCAAACTCTACAATGGTCGCATCATCTTTTTTACTACGCTCCGTTTTATCCATCATACGATCCTGAGACGCACGCACCCATCCTTCTGTTTCGTTTCCGTCCCCAACCTTATTGGCAATCTGTTGCATTTCTCTGAATGTTAGGTTATCGGTCACCCCATCCGAAAGAAGATACAGCCGATCCCCTGCGTTCATTTTCACGATCGCCGTGTGGGCAGAGGGATTTTCACCGGGCATTCCTAGCATCCGACTGACAACATTTCGTTTTTTCTTATACATGCTATGAATATGCGAAACACGTCTCCAGTCCTCCGAAGTATTTGAAACTCCTCCTGCATCAACGATGACTTGCCATAAGTTCCTAAGGTCATCAGAACCATTCGCTTGTTCAATAATGTCTGCTTCGTCCTCGGAAAGTGGTAATATCGTCTCTTTTCCGGATACACGATCTCGATACGAAAAACCATCCTTCTTCCACAACTCTAAGGCAGAGTCATCTGTTATCTGCACCGGCTCTATTTTTCCATCTGCCCGTCGAATAAGCGCTTTTGAATCCCCAATACCTTTCACAACCGCAGACCATTCACCTGGACCTGTTTCAACAATCTTTGCGAGCATGAGGGTGGCATAACACCGGTCTTCATTTTTGCGTCCAGCAGCGGCATACTGATCAGACACCTTTCTCACTTTCTTCGCAATCACACGCACCGCCTCGTCAAGGACGGCAGAAACATTTTCCGCAGACACATACATGGAGCCAATCCGCTCCCGTTCACGTTTCAACATGGCATCGATCGTTCTTGTCGCCTCATGCACTCCTTCCATCGCCGCGCGGCTTGCTGCATCTCCCGCATTTTGTCCTCCAGCGCCGTCAGAAAGAGCAACGAGACCTCGCTCACAATCAATAAAATTCGCGTCTTCATTTCGATCTGGATGATCGGGCGACGCGACTGTTTCATGTCTCGCAAACAGCGATGGTAATCGTTCGGATAATTGAGGGGTTTCTTTCGGTTTCCGAATACCCGTCATTCTCATGACATCCTCAGGAAGACGACGTAAATTATCTAAAAAGGATGGGTTCGCCATATTGTTGTATTCTACTGGATAAAAAATGACGCCGCTAGGGCGCCAGATGGACACGACCGTGTTCATGGAACACCGCGCGTATTCCGTTGGACTCAATCACGATGTGATTGAAGGGCAGACAGGTGAACCATTGTTCGTCCACCACCTCCGTGTTTCCAAGCGTCGCAATGACCCCATCGTTTGCCAACGAGATCTGCGTGATACTCCCACGTTTCCACCGTCCAAACGTACGGAGATAGAGAAATGTACGAAACAGTTGATCTACATGTAGCGGGCGATCGACAACGCGATCCCTCACGAAAACTTTTGGAGTCAACCATCCCACCACCTGCATCGAGGCAACGCGATCAAACAATCGCTCTTCGTGAGCAACGAGTCGTTCGACTGGCAACGAGATAATGATACCAGGTGTTCGTGTACGATCAGAATGCCCACCTGTTGCATTCTGAAAATGAATGAGTTGCCCAGCCATGGACTACGTCCGCAACGGAAGGAGCGGAAATTTCCGAAGCCGCTTCCTATTCGCAATGAACGCAATGTGATCAAGCTCAGGAATATGCAGGAGATACTCCCCTTCAACCGGGCACAAGAGTACACGGAAGAAGCATCGATCAGGATCGTAACCTTGATCAAGACGCTCAGAAATAAATCCCATGGCCTTGCCGATTCCTCGGGCGTTCACAATGAGCTTAATTTCATGTTCAAGCCATGAGTCAAGCATCGGACCTTCCGTTGCAAGTTCGAGCTCCATGCCACGCGGAGACCGATCGCGCGATTCCACGGATTGAATGCGGTTGAGCAACCGTTCATCACGTACACGCAGCCACGTATCCGGAAACACACGAATTTCACCGCATCGATGCCGAAGCTCGATGCGCGGGCTCGGAACGATGTGTAGTTGTTCGACAGTTCCCATGATCCCTCCAGGGGAAGATAAACGTATAGGAAAAAAGTTCGCTTGTCAAGCCCATCTGGCTCAGGCAACATTTCGCAGTTGAGCATCAATCTGGGCAAGTCGTTGTAACGCATCTGTTTTCGCCTTTCCATCCTTTGTTTGTTGATGATAATTCATAAGCATTTCTCGTTGTTGCAATAGTCTTGTTCTTTCTACAGACACAGGCACATAACCAGTTTCCCTAGGAGTCACGACACGTGCACCCTGTTCACTTGGAGAAGGACCATTCAGAAACGCAGCCATTTCATCTTGCTGATTAAATCGCTCAAGAACTTGTCTTCGAATTTCTGCCGCCTGTGCGTCTGAGGCTGCTTGATCCGCCGCATGTAAAGGCGCATATTTTTCACGAACGCGAGCTTGCTGATCAACTGCTGGTTGTTTTGTATAGGTCGCTTCACCGCGCACAATTTTTTTTACATCTCGCACTAAATCAGCGCCTGCCGTTCGTAAATTATCAAGAAATGACTTTGATCTTTCCATATAGCAAAATGGTATCAGATCTATAAAGTTTGTCGATCGCGAACCGCCAGCTGTTCCCATGACTGACGTTTTGTCTTTTTTTCAGACAATAATTCCCGTAATTTCTCTCCTCCAAGCACGGTTGGAATAATCACGTATGTTGCTCCAGCCACATAGCACTTTTCAGACTCAGACAGTGTGCGCGCACTCACGATTACCGTTCCTACAAATTTTCTTGAATGGAGAAAGTTCAAAATCTCTAAACTGATGCTCACATCCGGAATGGTAGATAAAATAAATGTCGCGCGGTCAGCCGTGAGCTCTTCGAGAAATCCTTCGTCGCTCACGTCTCCGTAGATACACGGCACGTTTGCGTGTTTCAAATCTGCGATCACGGTCGGATCAAAATCAACAACAATGAACTGAGCATGGATCGAGTCGAGAGCCTGAAGCGCCGCATGGCCAATATTGTGGAGACCGAACAGATATCCACTCGAATGTGGATGGGTTATTTTTTTTTCTGTCAGTAAAATATGTGGGGGTTCAAGCCAACGGAGAGATGGTCGAGCCCATTCATAAAGGGCGTGGTTGTGTTGAATAAGAAATGAGGAACAGGCGATCGTGATGAGTCCGACGGTCGTTGCGAGCGTCAGAACGGATGGATCGAGATGGCCGATCGAGATTCCCATCGCAATAACGATAAAAGAGAATTCGGAAATTTGTGCCGCCGTTGTCCCAGACAAAAATCCCGTACGTGGATGGTAGCCAAGCGATCGCATCACGAGCATCGCAAGGAGTGGATTTCCAATCAGGATATAGAAAGAAAAAATGATCGTCGGTATGATGAGGTCTGATAACGACGTGAGACCGAGTTGTGTTCCAAGAACGGCAAAAAAGATGATGAGAAAAAAGTCGCGGAGTGGCCGCACTCGGGCACTAATTTCTCGTTCGAATACCGTTCCAGATAAAGTGACTCCTGCGACAAGAGCGCCCATTTCAATTCCAAATCCAAACCATGCCAATATCCCTGCAACGAGAAAACACCAGGCGATTGAAAACACGAACAAAAGTTCTTGGGAGCGGGCCGCGAATGCGACAAGGCGTGGGAGGAGACGAAGGGAAACAAAAATGAGGGTGGGGACGAGAATAAAAATTTTAAGAAGTGACTGCAACAAAATATCCGGCACGGTTGCGCCATTCGAAATAGCCCCGAGCCCGAGAAGAATAAACATCGCGATAAAATCTTGAACAAGCAAGAACCCGATACTGATGCGTCCGTACAGTGTATCGAGCTCGTCTTTATCAGATAAAAGTTTGACGATGATAATCGTACTTGAAAAAGAAAACGCAACGGCGACGTACAAGGACGTGACGGAATCGAAACCCACGAGACGTCCGAGAACGAATCCAACAACTGATGTGACGAGTACCTGTCCGACACCTGTTGCCAGTGCAATTCCACCAACATCTTTGATTCGATTCCAATTCAATCCAAGGCCGACCGTAAACAACAAAAATGCCACACCGATTTTTGACATGGCTCCAAAAATTTCTGGATTGTTGGTGAGCGCAAATACACTCGGTCCCACCACAATTCCAGTCACAATATACGCAATCACGATTGGTAATCGCAAACGCGAAACCAGCATCGAAAGTCCTGCCGCGATGACCATCACTGCACCGATCTCAAAAAAAAGTTCCTCCAAGAGCATGGACAGAGTATAGCAGAGCGTGTAGCGTGTAGGAAGTAGTGCGTAGGAAAAAAACTAAACACTAAACGCTACTTTCTACACGCTTTCATAGTTGTTATGTTCACGGGAATCGTTCACAATGCCTATCCTATCACGACTGTCCAAATTCAGGACGGTCTCTTAACAATTGGGGTTGATGTTTCTAGAGAGCTGTTGAACGGAGTCGAAACAGGTGCAAGTGTTGCCATAAATGGTGTCTGTCTTACCCTCACGAGAATCGATGGAAAAACACTTCTCTTTGACGTCATGCAACAAACACTCACTGTCACCAATCTATACGCTATTCGTATCGGAGATTTTGTGAACGTTGAACGATCAATAAGCGCAAGCTCAGAAGTAGGTGGTCACATTGTGTCTGGCCATGTGGATGGAACTTCAACGATTATTCGCATCGAGACTCCACCAAATAATTTTATCCTGACCGTTGAAATTCCAGGACCATGGATGAAATATGTTTTCAACAAAGGATTCCTTGCACTCAACGGTGTAAGCCTCACGATCGCCGAGGTCAATAAAGAACATCGAACTGTCACCGCCTATCTCATTCCAGAAACTCTCCGACGGACAACGTTCCAACAGAGCAAAGTTGGTGACCAAATAAATTTTGAGGTCGAACGCCAAACACAAGCGATGGTCGACACTGTACGTGATTTTCTCGAAGAACTCATCGACCGAAAATCCCTTTCCGTCGAAACCATGCGCGAACTTCAAGAATCAATTTCTAACAATTAACGACTCTACGACCTCCTATGCCAAATATTGCCATCGTCCTTGGTTCCTTTCACAAAAAAGAGGCCGAACGGATGCTCGAAGAAGCGCGCAAAACCGCCACAGAAAACAACCTCACAATCGTTGCGGAAGTTTGGGTTCCTGGATCGATCGAAAAACCGCTCGCGCTTAAGCGTCTCTTAATGCGCTCAGACATTGATGGATGCGTCGCACTCGGTATTATTGAACGCGGATCCACCAAACATGGCCTTGTTATGGGACAAACGGTCTGTGACGCGATCATTCGTCTCCAACTCGAATTCATGAAACCAATCGGACTCGGCATCCTCGGCCCAGAAATCCTCCCAGACCAAATCGAACCTCGCCTCCTCCCCTATGCGCGCGCCGCCGTTATTGCGACCGCTCAAATGCTGGTTTAACGTTTCCTGCACCTTTTAGATAGTCTGCTTTCAGATACGCACTATCTGGAATTTTTCCGAAGCCACCATACTGATCTCGGAGCTCTGCGTGTTTCTCGCCAGACAGGACAACGATCGAAACATGAGAATCAATCAAATTCCATCCTCGCAAAAACTCGACCTGTTCCAGAAGTGACATTCCGGACAGTGATTTTCCATCTGTTCCTGTTGCTTGTTCGTCATACTCAGAAAGGTTAGCCATGGACGGAACGAACACGACCATTCCAACGCCTTTTCCGATAAAGGGATCAACTGTTACAACACCATTAGATTTGACTTTTGAAATGTCGAACGAAGAAAACGGATCTTGCATCAGAACGACGTGATCGATTCTTGCGTCTTTAAATGTATCGTTCGCAATCGGTCCTTCCACGCGACTAATAACGGTGTTCAAAGGTACATGACTGAATGCGTCTGAACCATATTGACTTCCTTCAAATTCGACGGTTTTAACTGTTGCATAGCGAAATCCATTTATGTCGTCAGAATAAAGCGGTGAGTCATTTATGTTTTGATTATTCGGGATTGATATTTTCACATAGTCTGCTTCAACGCCTTGAAATTGAGCTGGTTTTGCCTGTCCATAATAAATGATCTCATGCGCGCGCAACATCCCAAAAGATTCAATCGGGATATTTTTAATCGATAATTTTCCAATGCTTGACCCATTAAATGCATTTTCACTAAAACGTGGATGGTGATTAGAATTTTGCATCCGGCTATACTGGATAGAAACTTCCCCGCCAGAAAGCCCAAAAAAATTTCTCATGGCGTGCTCTGGATCAATATCACCATCTCCAGTAACCGTCATAAACAGTATTGCATTACCATCATAGAGCACATGCGGAGTATTTTTTGGAATGGTGATTACGTCATATACATTCAACCGACCCACAAGAATTTTTGCGAGTTCTGGTGGAATATAGGAACCGTTCCGAATAGAAAAAACATTTGGTCGAATCCCAAACGCCTCAATGGGAAGTTTTTGATCACCGCGAATAAAAAAATCAAACAGATTTTTTGGATTACCAGTTTTTTCAATTTTTTCTTTTCGTAATGCAACAATTTTACGCATGACATCCGGATCAGGAATATCATATTTATCCAACTCGAAATATCCACTATTTCGATTATAGGCCCTTTCATAATTTTGAAAGGTCAATAATGGATGTGGTTGGATCAATGTAAATTCAATTGCCTTCTCCCAACCATATCTCGATGGCGACCAAGATTGACCAACAGGATTCGGGTCAACATTGCGGGTGCCGACTCCTTCTCGGCCGTACGTTGTTGCCGCAGTTGGATGGGCGGAAACGGTGTTGTCCGTCAGCGCGTTGTGCAAAGCCTCTTGTGCACTCTCCAATTTATGGCTTCCCTTCAGAGCACGCTCGACTTGATCGGTCACAGAAATTGGTTTTACTCGCGACCCTTTATCGAGTTCGTACAAACCTTCCTTAGCCGCGTACCCAGTGACAGCCAATCTGGTCGTTTCTGTTTTCGTGATCTTCACATGTTCCTTCGCTGGATCAGATTTCACCGCATCCCCTTCAAGCACTTCCACACGCTCACCCTGATCGATCACCACACGAACATGTCCTGAATGAAACAATCCTTGCTTATCAACCCACGGACGAAACGTTTCAGATTTCATTTTTCCTGCGGACACATCCTCTGGATACAATCGTTGGACAGCCGCGGAAATATATCGTTGTCTCGCCTCGCACTCACCTTTGCCTCGAACGAGTAAATCGGTCATGAGCGAGGATGAA
>CAYYFM010000079.1:0-26890 GCA_964471375.1 uncultured Gammaproteobacteria bacterium | reverse complement strand
TATGGCGATGGAAGGGACGCATGTGCGGTTTGCACTGGATTTGGAGAAACGGATTGGCATAACAGATCGTGATGCGTATTTTTCTGGCGCGGTGTATCCAGATTCGCGGTATGTGACGGGGATTCCACGGACAGAAACGCACGGAAGTCACTGTCCAAGTGATCCATTTGCTTCAGGGCTATCTGATTTTGAAAAAGGATGGGCGACGCATCTCGTGTATGACTCACTTGCTTCCTTGGAAAAACAAACAGCACTTGCGATGATTCCGGCTGAGTATCGGGAAGATGATTGGGTTTTTCATTCTGCGATCAAGCTCGTTGAGGATCGGCAGTCGATTGAAGTGCTGGGAACTCATGTTTCTCTCATCCAAACGGTACGTTTGACGGAGCGGCCGCGACAGGAAGATGAAATAAAAATGGTTCAGTACTATCAAAATTTGCGAGAAGCGTATTTGTCTGTCGGAACATTTGATGACTACCGTCTCACTTCAATCAAGTGGGGAATGCCGATGGATCGAGTGGATCGCATGATCGATTTTTCACGCCTCTTTGATACGGACGAAGAAATCAGTAAAAAAATTCGCGCGATTTATCCAACTGTCTTTGACCGTTATGTCCTTCGCTCTGTACACAAATAAAACCGTTGACGCATCGCTTCACGAGCTCAACAGTTCGTCGTCTGGACTGTCGGTTGAAGAGGCCGCTCGTCGTTTGCAAACAGATGGACCGAATGAACTCGCGACTCATTCTGTTCTTTGGTACAAAATATTGTTTCGACAATTCACCTCGCCATTTTTGTATTTACTTGCGGGAGCGGCAGGTATTGCATTCGTGCTTGGGGAAATGATTGACGGAAGCATGATTACCGCATTCGTTCTCATCAACGCAGGACTTGGATTTGCACAAGAATATCATTCAGAACGCGCGGTGGAATTGCTTCGTACGTTTGTGAAAAAACGATCGCGTGTGCGTCGTGATGGAAAAGAAATACTCGTTGATAGTCGAGAACTTGTGACGGGCGATATCGTCATCGTCGAAACGGGAGATGTCATGCAGGCGGACGTTCGGTTTTTAGAAATGGACAGGTTCGTTGTCGATGAATCTGCTCTGACAGGCGAGTCTGTTGCTGTTTCAAAATCCTCGGAACCACTCGTGTCAGAAACCCACGAAGCCTATCAAGCAAAGAATATTGGATTTGCCGGCACGACCGTTGTTTCTGGTCGTGCGATCGCTGTTGTTTTCGCGACAGGAATCAAAACACAAATTGGGGAAGTGAGCTCTCTCACAACCGAAACACAAGACAAGAGCGCATTTGAAAAAAGTTTAGGGACGTTTAGTGTGCTCATTTTGCGTGTGATTGTCGTGACGATCGTGTTGGTTTTTGTGGCGAATATTTTGATAAAAGGTGGAGACGTTGATCTTCCCGAGCTTCTCATTTTTTCTATCGCGCTTGCGGTCTCCGTTATTCCAGAAGCATTGCCTGTTGTCATGACGATGACACTTTCTCGCGGCGCCATTCGGTTGGCTCGAGAACAGGTCGTTGTAAAGCGACTGTCTGCGATTGAAGATTTGGGATCGATTGATGTGCTGTGTACGGATAAAACAGGAACGCTCACAGAAAATAAAATGGCGGTAGCTCATGTGTTTGCGGATGATCAAAGCCGATGTTTGTTTCTCGCCGCCGCCGCGTCGTCGTTTCTTGGTGAGAAGGAAGCGGATCCAAATAATGCGTTTGATATTGCGATATGGAATCGATTGGATGTATCCGTACAGAATCGCGTACGTCAGTCTGTTCGGACAGACGAAGTTCCGTTTGATCCATCGAAACGGTGGAATTCGGTCGTGGTGGACGGGCAACTCGTCGTAAGAGGAGCGCCGGAGGAAATAATGTTTCTGTGTCATATTTCTGGATCACAGCCTCTGGAGGAATGGATTCAACAGGAAGGGAAAAAAGGACGACGAGTTTTGGCGATTGCAACAGGAACAGACGATACGCATCTTGCTCTCGCTGGTGTTATTTCGTTTGAAGATCCCGTGAAAGCAACGGCGGTTGCAGCGATCGCGCATGCGAAACAACTTGGTGTACAGATGAAAATTTTGACAGGGGATCGTCCGGAAGTCGCAGGATCTGTTGCAATGACGGTCGGATTGATTTCGGATGTATCTCATGTCATCACGGGCGAGGCTTGGGAGAAGTTATCGCAAGAAGATCGTATAAAAAGCGCAAAATCTCACGCGGTGTTTGCTCGTGTTTCACCTCAGCAGAAATATCTGATCATTCAAGCACTTCGGACTGAGCAAGAAGTTGGATTTTTGGGGGAAGGTATCAACGACGCTCCTGCGCTCAAGATGGCATCGGTTGGAATCGTTGTGGATGGAGCATCAGATATCGCGCGCGAAGCTGCAGACATTGTTCTTTTGAAACATTCGCTGGAAGTCATTGTGGGCGGTATTCGAGAAGGTCGCGAAGTGTTTGCGAATACGGTTAAATATATCAAAGCAACCCTCGCATCAAATTTTGGAAATTTTCTTGCGGTTGCCACTGCGACGTTGCTTGTTGATTATCTTCCCATGTTGCCTGTTCAGATTTTACTTGTGAATTTACTTTCTGATTTTCCGATGATCGCGATTGCAACGGATGCGGTAGATCCAGAAGAATTAAAACGTCCGCGCTCATATGATTTGAAAGACATTGTGTATTCGGCCACGGTCCTTGGAATCGTTTCAACCGTGTTCGACTTTATTTTCTTTTTTCTGTTCTCGCGTATTTCTCCAGAAGTGCTTCAAACGAATTGGTTTATTGGTTCCATCCTCACAGAACTCGTTCTCATCTTCTCGATTCGATCACGTGGGGCGTTCTGGCGCGCGGTTCGTCCATCCGCAACGCTCTTCTGGCTGTCGCTTGTCGCGATGATCGTAACCGTCGCGATTCCGTTTACAGAGATGGGAGAACGCATTTTTCATTTCATTATTCCGTCATCAAAACATTTGCTTCTCATCGCCTGTCTTGTCGTTGTCTATTTCGTCGTGACAGAAACAGTCAAACGCCTGTATTATCGCAAGGTCGATCGCCAGAGCATTTCCAAGCCACAGTCCATTTCCCAGTCACAGTCCATTTCCCAGCCACTTTAGTGGCGTCAAGAACATCGTGGCGTCAAGAATCATACGGGACTTCCGCCAAAGGGGGTGGATCCGTATCTAAATTTCATGGACCCGAAAGAAGAAATTAAATCTCGACTTGATATCGCCGAGCTTATTGGCGAGTATTTGACGTTGAAGCCAGCAGGGGTTTCGCGATTTCGCGCGTTGTGTCCTTTTCACACCGAAAAGACTCCTTCTTTTCATGTGTCGACGGATAAACAGATTTGGCATTGCTTTGGGTGTAACGAAGGAGGAGATTGTTTTTCATTTGTGATGAAAATGGAAGGAATGGATTTTCCTGAAGCGCTTTTGCATCTTGGGAAAAAAGTTGGAGTGGAAGTTCCGCGTTTTGCTGCGACGGATACCAACGAAAAACAGCGGCTGATTGACATGCATGAATTGGCACGTAAATATTTCCGAAAAGTTTTGGTGGAATCAGGTATTGCAATCACCGTGAGAGAATACGTGACACGTCGAGGAATCCGTGATGAACTTGCAGAAAAATTTAGTATCGG
The DNA here is from genome assembly GCA_964471375.1 of uncultured Gammaproteobacteria bacterium. Lineage (GTDB taxonomy): Bacteria > Patescibacteriota > Patescibacteriia > UBA9934 > GWF2-40-263 > YC12-FULL-57-11. Next base: position 23,235 of record CAYYFM010000079.1, on the reverse strand, counting down.
ATTTGCACCAGACACCTGGGATTCGCTCGTTGGATTTTTAGGAACACGTGGATATTCAGCGACCGAAATAGAAAAAGCAGGTCTTGCGCTTCGACGAAAAGATGGAAGTGGTTTGTACGATCGTTTTAGAAATCGTCTGATGATTCCGCTTCGTGATCAGCATGGGAACACCGTTGGGTTTACTGGACGAGTGTTTCCAGCAGATCGAAGTTTAAAACTCGAAGATCAAAGGAAGAATGAAGGTTTTGAAAATCCAAAATATCTAAATTCTCCAGAGACACAGATCTACCACAAAGGACGGCTGCTGTTTGGACTTGATCTTGCAAAACAGGCGATCAAAGCAGAAGGACGGGTCATTATTGTTGAAGGAAATCTTGATGTGGTTGCGTCCCATAAGGCGGGTGTAGAAAATGTGGTTGCATCGTCGGGGACAGCACTGACCGAGGAACACCTCGCTTTGCTCAAACGTTTTACAAAAACGATCGTCTTTTCATTTGATGCAGATGCGGCGGGATTCAAAGCCGCTCAGCGTGGAATTGCTCTTGCTCGCACGGCTGGACTGGATGTTCGAGTGGCTGTCCTTCCTGCGGATGCAGGAAAAGATCCAGACGATGCGGTTCAAAAAGATCCTCAACTTTGGCGCGATGCGACAACAAAAACCGTCCCAATCATGCAATACGTTATTGAACGCGCCGTTGATGGACGAGACCTGACAAACATCGACGACAAGCGTGCGGTTGCGGCACTTGTACTGCCAGAACTCGAACAGATTTCGGATGTTGTTGAGCGCGAGCATTGGTTGCAGACGGTTGCAGATATTCTTAGAATTGACACGGCTCAGCTCCGCCCTGTCACATGGGGAGCGAAGAAAGAAACATTCAAAGGGACTTTAGTCCCGTCTGTTTCGAACACCACTTCCTCCAGAGGCGGATCCGCCCTTGGCGGAAAAATGGCTATAAAAATTTCTCGCGACGAGCAAGCCGCTCGCGCCTTGCTAGCTTTTTTTATCCAAGACCCATCTGCACGCCCAATCCTCGTCCTGTCCATGCCTGAATCTCTCATCCCAAGCGATCCACTTCGCATTCTTTACAAGCACTTGTTAGAAGAGTACCATTCGTCTCAGTCAGTGGACGCGTCAAACCCATCATTTTATGGTCGGCTTTCTGCCCGTTTATCGGGTCTGGATCTCGCCATTCTTCAAGAGCTCGCGCTTCTTGGGGAAACGCTTGTATCCGACATGCCTTCCGATCGGGTTTCTGAACAGATCCACGAACTTCTTCATTCTCTTAGCTCGTCTGCCCGTGATCGTCGTCGAAAAGCGATTGAGGGAGACATGCGCCGCGCAGAATCTGCCGGTGACCGAGATACCGTGAATCGATTGATAGAAGAATTAAATAGTCTTCGCCCCGTTTGACGGGGTCCGCCCGTTTAGGGTTTTGTTTGCATTTAACGATGTATGAAGAAGAAAATCAAGAAAGTTCAGCCTGTCAAAAAAGTACAAAAGACAAAAAAGGTTTTAAAAAAGCCTGTTGTTCAAAAATCTGTCCCACCCCCAAAAGTGCGATATGTCCGCACGGCTCCGCCGAGTGAGGAAATCATCGGGCGTCTCATGAAAAAAGGACAACAGCGTGGTTTCGTGACCGAAAACGAAATTCTTTTTACGTTCAGCGATGTCGAAGATTACGTTGACGTGTTTCGAGATTTTCTCGATCGGCTTGAAAAGAACGGCGTGCACTTCATCGAGATGAAAGAAGGAATTTTGGGACGCGCATCAGAACACGGGGGTGTGTACGAAAAAATTCGTACGACACATTCTGGAAAGAAAATGGAAGTGCCGGAATTATCACAAGATTCAATTCAAATGTATCTGCGCGAGATTGGAAAAATTCCATTGCTCACCGGAGCAGATGAGGTCGCGCTTGCAAAACGAAAAGAGCATAACGATAAGGAGGCCGAACGGCGCATTATCGAAGCGAACTTGCGTCTTGTTGTTTCGATCGCGAAAAAATTTGTCGGAAAACAATTGTCGCTACTTGATCTCATTCAGGAAGGGAACATTGGATTATTTCGCGCCGTGAAAAAATTTGAATATCGAAAAGGGTTTAAGTTTTCGACGTACGCGACCTGGTGGATTCGTCAAGCCATTACGCGTGCGCTTGCAGACCAAAGTCGAACGATTCGCATCCCAGTCCACATGGTCGAGACGATCAACCGTTTCATGCAAGTCGAGCGTCGTCTCATTCAAGATCTCGGTCGCGAACCATTGCCAGAAGAAATCGCGGCAGAAATGAACGAGCCACTCGAAAAGGTTCAGCATATCATTCGCATTTCACAAGACACCGTTTCACTCGAAACGTCCGTTGGTGATGATGACGAAGATTCTAAACTCGAAGATTTCATCGAAGACATAAAAACCATCTCCCCAGATCGCGCTGCCGCTCGTGAATTGCTCCGCGACTATGTCAACGCCGCCATGAAGGACTTATCTCCTCGTGAACAAAAAATCCTTGAGATGCGCTTTGGGCTGCTTGATGGTGTTTCTCATACGCTTGAAGAAGTCGGAAAAGAATTTGACGTCACTCGCGAGCGCATTCGTCAAATCGAAGCAAAGGCTCTGGAAAAAATCCAAGCGCATCCGATGATTGATAAGCTGAGAGATTATTAACCCATAAAAATACCACTGCATTTTGCAGTGGTATTTTTATGATTCTGCGGCCCAGTCTCGCCCTTACCAGTTTTAGTGACCGCAAAATATTCCCGCATCATTAGCTTTAGAGCCCGTTTTCCCGCTGTTGTTTTAAAATAGCTTTCCCGTCTGGTCGCGTCTTTCTGATGAACAAAAGCCTCGTAGAAAATTAGGCGAACAGGGAGCCTTCCTTTTGTCGCAAAAACCTGGCCCCTAGAATGGCGCGCAAAGCGCTCTTCGATATTGGAAGTATAACCGATGTAGTGATTTCCATCGCCACAAATGACCTGACCGTCACTTAATTTGACCGTCACTTAGTGACGGTCAAAACAGACGATGATCAAAATACATATAAATCACGCTATAAAATAACGATGAAATCACAATACAAACAACTAAAACGATCTGACCGTCACTAAGTGACGGTCAGATATCAACTAAGTGACGGTCAGATATCAAGTGCGTATAAAGATTTTCTATCCGTGTTTTACGTATTATGCTATGCTTGGGAGATGTGCACTGGATGCAGTAATGATTATTTGTTATGATTTCAGTATGTTTTCTTGGTTATCAATAAAAGTTAGATTTCGTCGATATGCATCACTCGCGATTCTCGCGTCGATCGCTTCGGTATTTTTTGTACTGTCGTGCTACGGGAAGTCGTTGCAGTCTAGTACGTACCCCGGATTTCATACCTCGTCACAATCCTGCGAAAAACAGCATGTTCTACAATCTGGAGAAACACACGCTGAAAATAGCATGTTCGACGGGATAACCATGCCAAACGAAAAGACATTCCTCGCGGTCGCTTTCGTCGTAATCTTTTTCTCCCTCTTTCCGAAACTCAGCGAACAGTTTAATCGAAGCGTCAAAGTCGCTTTCATTCACAACCAACGAAAACGTTGGGTGTGGTCACGAAACCTTCCATTTTCTTCCGTTGGATTTTTCCCATACTTTGCCGCACTACGCGACCATTAACACGTTGAGTTAAGGATTGTATTCTTTTAACTCTTATTTTTGTGTTATGGAAAATGAAAAACGTGGTTTTTTTGATGGGGTTCAATCAAGGACGAGCTTCGTGTTCGGTCTCTTGTCTGGTATCGCACTCATTTCGGTGATGACTAGTGCCTGGCTTTTAGGTAGCAATGCGCTCTCAAAATCAACAGGAACACTGGCTGACACGATCGCTGTTGCCGACGCGCAGCCGGTGGCCGCCGCTGCAGCCAAGGCGAAGGTTCCGACTGGGAAAGTCCCCGACGTAACGAGCACCGATCACGTTCGCGGAAACAAAGACGCCAAGGTGACATTCATTGAGTACTCGGACTTCGAGTGTCCGTTCTGCAAGCGCTTCGAGCCGACCATGCAGCAAATGGAAAAGGAATACGGGGACAAGGTTCGTATCGTTTATCGCCACTTTCCACTTTCATTCCACGCTAACGCACAGAAAGAAGCAGAAGCGACCGAGTGTGCAAACGATCTTGGTGGCAATGACGCGTTCTGGAAATATCACGACGCTATCTTGGAGCGCACGACGTCCAACGGCACTGGATTTGCGCTGAATGCTCTCGTTCCGCTCGCCAAGGAGTTAGGCTTAGATGAATCCAAATTTCAGGAGTGTCTCGATTCGGGTAAATACGCACAACACGTAAAGGATGATATGGCAGGTGGATCTTCGGCTGGCGTAACAGGCACGCCTGGATCAATCTTGATTGACGCAGCTGGTAACTCGCAGCTTCTCTCAGGAGCGGTACCATTTGCAACGATCAAGTCGACTCTCGATGCTGCGTTGACGGCAAAATAATATGCAGCTTCGTGGAGAACTTTCAGCGTTTCACCTGGCAATGAAGGACGTCTTTCGCCCTCGCGGGCGCAGGGCGTTCTTCGCCATCCTTTCCGTGCTCACATTCCTGCTCTTCATCTGGATCCCCGTGAAGCTGACGCCGGGCAACGATTTCTTCTTCCAACTGACCATCATGCGCGGAAGGGATTTTGTTCTCTTTGGTCTACTGTCCACGTTGAATGCGCTCCTCATGATCATGCAGTGGCATCTCTACAGGGCGCGACGGAATATGAAGGGGAGCATCGCCACGGCTGCGGCGAGCGGCGCGGGAGGACTCTCCGCCATCTTCGCCTCAATGTTTGGCACAGCCTCGTGTTCCGCATGCGTCGCCGGAATCCTCGGATTCCTAGGAACGGGGAGCGTGTTCTTCTTCCTGAAGTACAGCACGCAAATTACAGCTGTCGCCACGCTTATCGTCCTTCTGGCTATCTGGTTTGCTGCGCGAAGCATCGCCGACGGATGTCGCACCTGCGGAATCGAAAAGAAATGTACAACATAATTATCATTCATCGTATGAACAAAAAACACTACATCTTCCTCGCGATCGTTCTTGCGGTCATCGGTTTCAAAGTCCTTTCTTCGTCTTCGCCGTCCACGACGAGCGCGAACGGCGGCGATTACCAACTGACGCTTATGACCACTCCGAATCCCCCGACAACAGGCAAGGACTTGCTTACGGTAAGCGTTGCGGATAGCGCGGGGAAAGCCGTTGACGGCGCGACCGTGGTCATGGACATCAACATGGCGACAATGAACATGGGTTCGCAAAGCGGAACGGCAACCCCGCAGGGCAACGGCGCATACGCCCTGAATGCAGGCTTTAGCATGGGCGGGCCTTGGAAAATCTCGACAAGCGTGACCTTGCCTGACGGTCAGACGCTCAGTAAAGACTTTACCGTCAACGTCCAATGATCATTTTCTATCCCATGACCTCATTCTCGCTCCTTGGCCTGAGTCTTTCGATTCACGGCCTGTTCATCGCGCTCGGGGTGCTCACTGGCTGGTTCGCGAGCAAGCGTCCGGCCAGTGAGCGGAAGCTCGATTCGCGCATTTTGGAGAATGCCACCACAATCGCGGTATTTGGCGGGATCATTGGGGCGCGTATCGGATACGTTGCCATCTTTGGAAGAGATATGACGCTCGGGCAGATGTTCGCCAGTTGGGAAGGCGGACTCGTGTCGCATACAGGATATCTGCTCGGGGCGATATCCTGTCTTGCGTATCTGCGTTACAAACGCCAGCCGATTCTGATATGGGCTGACGTCCTCACGCCAGCTGTTGTGCTCGGCTGGGCGGTTGGACGCATCGGTGATTTCCTTTCCTGGGGAGAGTTTGGCATTCCGTCGAATCTTCCTTGGGCGGTAAGCGCGTTCGGGACAGCGAGGCATCCGACGCAAATCTATGAATCGCTCGCGTACCTGAGCGTTTTTTTTCTTACGTGCATGTTGGGCAAGAAAAGAAATTGGACATCGACGCCGGGAATGGCGGGGGCGTTTGCTGTATTTGGCTTCGGCCTCTCCCGATTTCTCATCGATTTCTTGCGAGCCGATCCATCGGGATATCGCCTTGTTTCGCAAACCGTGTCATTGGTCGTTATTATTATTTCCGTCATCATCATGAAACGCATCCGTCGGGAAAGTCCTCCCGCGCGATCATAAAATCCTTATGCGAAAAAAATACTGGTACCACGCGCTTTGGGTGTTGCCGATGAGACAGATCTGACCGTCACTAAGTGACGGTCAGATATTAAGTACTTGGAAACGACTATCATCGTGACGGCATGGACGAAAATTGATAAGCTTCAGGCGTTTGACGAGAACGAGATTACGTCATTCATCTTTGCATACCGTGGCATCGACCATCATAAATAACTCGGCTCCTATGAAACAAAAATATTTCTGGTTCTTTGGTGGTGTTGCGGCCGTTGCTCTGCTTGTCGGGGCGTTCTTGTTCGCGAATTTTTTGAATCGACCAACAGACAACCTTCCGGATGTCGCTACACTTCCAGAGGCCGTTGATACCCAGGTCGTCGATCTCAAGGATGGCGACACGTACGAGATGGCCGCAGGGTTCGTCAAAAAAGAAATTGGAAACCGCGAGTACGCCATGCTCGCCTACAACGGCTCCATTCCTGGGCCGGTTTTGCGCGTTCCGCAGGGAGCAAACGTCACGTTGCGCTTCAAGAACAAGACGAACATCGAAACGCTTCTTCACTCCCACGGGTTGCGGCTCGATAACACATCGGACGGAACTGACCTTGTCCAAGACGCAATTCCATCTGGTGGAGAGTTCACGTACGCGCTTTCGTTCCCTGACGCTGGAATGTACTGGTACCACCCGCACGTCCGCGAAGACCTTGCGCAGGACTTGGGATTGTATGGGAATTATCTCGTGACACCGGAGGAGGCAGGATACTGGTCGCCAGTGAATCGTGAAGTGCCACTGTTCGTCGATGACATTCTGATTGAGGATGGGAAAATCGTTCCGCATGGCACGGAAGACGCAACCTATGCGCTCATGGGTCGCTATGGCAACGTGATGCTCGTGAACGGCGACACGGACTATCAGCTTGCCGTTGCGCCGGGAGACGTTGTGCGATTCTTCATCACGAATGCGGCGAACGTCCGTCCGTTCCGTATTGCCTTTTCTGGAGGTGCAAAAATGAAGCTCGTTGGCGCGGATAGTGGAGCGTACGAACGTGAGACGTGGCAGGACAGCGTGACTATTGGTCCGTCCGAACGCGCCGTCGTCGAGGTGATATTCCCGAAGGTTGGGACGTACGCTATGCAGAACGCCACGCCAGAATCGACGACCACGCTTGGGACGATTGTCGCTAGTGGAAGCCCGTCTTCACTATCCTACACCATGGACTTTGAGACCCTCCGTACGCACAGCAGCGTTGTCGCGGAGATTGATCCGTTGCGCCCGTACTTTGACAAGCTAGTGGACAAGACGCTCAAGCTTTCCGTCGACATGAACGGGAACATGAGCAACATGATGCAAAACGGATCGCATTCGATGGGCGGAGGAATGATGATGAATGGCGGCATGATGATGAGCGGCTCGCCAGATGGAATCGAATGGGAGGACCCCTCAAGTTCCATGAACGCCTCGTCCGACACGTCCATGATCGATTGGAACATGATCGACACGGCGACGGGAAAGAAAAACATGAATATCAAGGATTGGAATTTCTCGGTCGGCGATGTCGTAAAAATCCGCATCGAGAATGACGAACATTCCATGCACCCGATGCAACACCCGATTCATTTCCACGGACAGCGGTTCCTTGTGCTCTCGCGTGACGGCGTTCCCGAAACGAACATGGCATGGAAGGACACGGTTCTCGTTCCGGGCGGACAGGACGTGGAGATTCTTCTTGACGTAACGAACCCCGGCACATGGATGGCACACTGCCACATCGCAGAACACCTCGAGGCTGGCATGATGATGCCGTTCACCGTAAACGGCGAATCGGCGGTACGGTAAAAAATGAAGGTAACGCAAAAGCCCGAGGTCTTGCGACTTCGGGCCTTTTGCTGGTCACACCCTATCCCGATCTCTCGGAACAGGTCGTGATGGTTCTGTGGCCCGGTCTAGATTGGAGCCTCTAAGGGGAATCTGGGGCACCCTTCTATATGCTCGCTGACCCTGCCCCGGTCGTATCGAAATGAGCCTACTATACTGCCGTCAAGGAAGTTGTGGGGATGGAGGCCGTTCGACGGTACGGCCTCCCTTCAGTCCAAACGGCGTAAATCCGGTACACGAGTTTACGAGCGATGATGCACAGTGCTTCGGTGTGGTGACGTCCTTCGGCCTTCTTCTTTGCGTAATACGTTTCGAGTTCGCTGTCGAATTGACGGGCGATATTTGCTGCGAGATACAGCGCACACCGGAGGTACGGTGAACCGCGTTTCGTAATCCGTCCGCGGCCGTGGGCATTCAAGCCACTCTCCTTTACTCGCGGATCGAGTCCGGCGAACGCTACCAAGCTCGCGGCATTCTTGAAGCGATGGATGTTGCCGATCTCGTGGACGACGACGGCCGCGAGTTTCGGGGCGAATCCGGGAATGGAATCGACATGTTGTTCTTCCGGACTTTGCTCGGCGGTGGCTTCGTCAACCAGGCTGTCGGACACCGCCTTGGCTTGAACGATGAGCTTCTTGAGTTGCCGCTCCGCCTTCGCGAGGCCCGCAAGTTCCTTGCGCTGGGTGTTCGCGAGACGCAGCTTTAGCTGGGTCGTGCAGCGGACGATAGTGGCCGCCAGTCGCAGGAGTTCCTTCTTTTCGTCACAGATACGGTGCATTTCTGCAGTTTCTCCATGGCCGTCGGCAACGAGCTTGCAGATAAGCTCGGCGTCGGAGCGGTCGGTCTTCGTACCACGGATGGTCGCGCGAATGTACTGTCTCGTAATGAGCGGATTGATAATCTTGACCGTAAAGCCTTTGTCCAAAAAGAATGTCACTGCCTTTAAATGGTAGTCGCCGGTCGACTCAAGGCCGACGACAGCTGACTCGTTCGTCACCATGGAGTGCATGCGCAACCATAATGTGAGCGCGGGTTTGGTGTTGGGAATGGTCGCGTGCGTTGCGCTGCCGTTGTGCTTGAGACAGATGTCGAGCTTCCGGCTGGAAACGTCGATGCCGATGATACACGGGTGTTCCATAGACGTGAGATTAAGGAATGAGTGGCGTGTTACCTCGCCGTGAGACTCTCTCCCCAAAATATTCTTGTTCGTGATGGTGGGCCGTGTGCGAACACCCGCCCAAACCTACTCATTGATTTCTGGAGGAGAGATTGCAGTCTCATTTCGAAAGCAGATCCGAGGATCTCTTTAACAAATGAGTGGCAACTCTCCCGTCCAGGGAACACACGTGTATCCAGTATAGCTGGGGTGGCAATTCGATAATACAAGACAAATGAGACACGGTGTGAGCAATTTCAGACGACTGTCTCACTCGCTTATTTTTCGGCTTATGTTCGGCTAATTCTTACGGTATGAGGCCTAATTTTAACTGTCTCATCTTCCAATTGAATAAAGTCGAATTTCGCCAGTCTCCGCGTCCTGCATTACGTTATCAATCAAGCACTTTTTTCATTTGGATCACCCTCGATATAGATACGGCACCCACCGATCCTATTTAAATGGCTTTTGAAGTTTTGATCGCACGACTTCGCTTATTTTATGAGCATTCCCGTGGCTCAGCATCCCAAGATAAGAGGACACGGATTCTTCTTTACTCTCGGTGCCAAGATTATTCATCATCCTTCGTTTAGTTGTTGTCCGAAGAACCCGTTGATGCGGGAAATGCACCCAGCCTAGGAAATCAACTCCCGAGGCGATTGTTGCAATGGAGACCTTGTTTGGGTGCAGGGCGAGGCGTAACCGCGACCCTAAGAATGCAGCGATCTGCGGCAGGAGATGTTCTAAATATTCTCTGCCTTCATGCAGGACGACAAAATCGTCGGCGTAGCGGATGTAATGTACTGCCTTCAGATTGCGCTTCACGAAGTGATCAAACACGTTCATGTAAATGTTCACGAGAAGCTGGCTTGTGAGGTTGCCGAGCGGGAGTCCGACGCCGGGCCTGCCGTCCGTGTGAAAACTCCCGATCACTTCCGCGAGGAACCAAAGAATATCTGCGTCGTTGACATGCCGTTTGATGATGTCGAGGAGAATCGCATGATCGATGTTGGCAAAGAACTTTCGTATGTCGCATTTCAACACCCAAGCGGTACGGGTGTGGTTTTTGGAAACCTTGGCGGCAAATTCTCGAAGACGATTAATCGCTCGATGCGTTCCTTTTTCCTGACGACAGGAGTACGAATCAAAAATGAATTTACGATCGAAGAATGGGTACAAGACTCGATAAATTGCGTGATGCAAGAGACGATCCCGAACCGTGGCATTATGGATATCTCGTGGCTTCGGGTCGTTAATCTTAAAAGCGTGATATCCGCCGTGCCGGTAGCTCTTGTCAGCAAGGTCATGATGCAATGCAACGAGATTATCCATGAGGTGTGCCGCGAAGAGGGCAACGTCATCGCGCTTTCTTTTTCCAGACAGAAACTCCTGCCAGGCGGCAAGCAAATTTTCAACGGAAATGATATCCTGATACGTACTATGGAGCCGCGCCCCGAACTCTCTCTCTCTCTCTCTCTCTCTCGTGCCGGAAACGCGTCGATTCTCCAGCGCGTCAAAGAGGGATATTTGGTTTGGATGAACATTGCGCCGCATATTGCAAAGGGTGCGCGTTTTACGATCGGCGCCAGGATTGAAAGTAAGTTCCTCGACCTGTTGGAGCTGAGCTACGCGGCCTATTTTACCGACAAAGAAAAGAAGATTGCAAAGATTGCTGAGTGTGTCTTTGTGCTCGATACGCTCAAGTTCCTCATCACCACGGCGTGGGAAGGCAAACTCATCGCTAACAAGCAGTGCGAGGATGTCGCTAAAAAGCTAGATGAGATAGGTAAGATGTTCGGGGGCTGGAAGAAGAACCTCGAAAATCCTGAACGAAAAAACCGCGCCGTGTAAGCGCGGAATCAAGCACTTTCGAAGACGGAACACGAACTCATTGTTCGCATTCCACTTGTTCGTCGGCTTCGCCCAATTGTTGTTGAGCCACGACCCGTCGTCATTGCGTTCCACGTTGAAGACGTTCGGGTTGCCGTCCGAGTCGGATTGCATGGCGTGCCGCCCTTGCCACTGCCCGCCTATCTACGAAAGAGGTCGGGCTGTATTTTATGCGTGATCGAAAATCACCAAGCACACCATACCAAGTACTTCATTTTTGTTTGGACACTGTACGCATCCTCCGAAGGAAACCGTAGCCGCCTTCGTTCTCAACACGCAGGTGCCGAAAGGGTCTCGATAAGCCGTAGCCGATTGATGTAACCAATCTACCCACCAGGATATCAAAAAATTTCCGAACCGCCTACGGCGGTAAGAACCAAAGGGTCAAAGGAACAAAGTCTCAAAATAAGAAGTGACTAAGGCTTCAAGGGTTTCTTGCGAAGACGGAACACGAACTCAGTGCGCGCAAGCCACCCGTTCGTCGGCTTCGCCCAACGGCTGCCGAGCCACGACCCGTCGCCACAGCGCTCCACGCCGAAGACGTACGGGTAGCCGTCCGAGTCGGAAATTTGCTTCATGCCGACGTACACATATTCGTTCATTGGTTGATTTGTGTACTGCAAACGGAATTGCGGACCGACCTCTGGCGGACAAAGCTCGAGACCCAGCTCTTCAGCTCGGGCGTAAATTTGATCTGTCGTTGCACCGCTTGGGAAACCCAAATCTTCTACGTGAAGGCGGATAAGCTTCGCTTCCTCTGGAGATTTGAGTTTCCACTTTTTCCAATCTGGTTGCTTTGGGTCTGGCTCGCGAAGGGAACGCTTGAAGTCATCGTGTTCCATCATTGATTTGGCGTATCCGTAAATTTGGAATCCGCTACGTTCAAGAAGATTTTCAAGTTCCTGTTCGTCCTTGCCACCGATCTCAATGTTTTGACGGCGAACACGACCCTCGGGGAATTTGGTATAAACGTGCTCGACGCCTTCCGGTAGCCGGTCGAAAATGCCAGGCTCAAGCTTGCCGACGTAAGCTTTCGTTGATTCGTTTATTTGATCGACCGAACGAGCAATCTGGCTTTCGTCGCACTCGAAAACGACGAGTATATCTTCATCAACATTACGAGCGCCGCGTAGCTCGGCGACACGGGGATCTTTGTCGTAACCAAAGCCCTCAATGGGCGCATTGATTTCGTAAATGAAGAGGAGATCGTTTTTGGTGAGAGGCTTACCAGCGACGGTCTTTTGCTCAATGAGGGTGAGGAGCCTCATATCCCCAGCCTTCTTTTCGTAAACTACGCCGTCCGGGAATTCTTTCATCTTTGCTCCGACGACTGGTGCAATGTGCGGATCGAGGTTCTGATCTGGCGCGATGCCACGAACTTCGGCGATGGAATCACCCTCCATACGGATAGCGGCGCGGGGAATGCTGCTTGCGCCAGTCTCATCTTGCGAATAGTAGACGTAAAAATCACCGCGGGAAAGCTGGGACTTTGCCACCTCTTCTCCGGCGGTACACCAACCGGTCTTATGGCGTTCGATAGATTGAACAAGCTCGGTAGGCTCAGAACCCTGGCCGTACTTGATCCATTGTCCAGCAGTGTTATGAAGGAGCGCTTCGCTCGTCGGGATGAGCTTGGCGAATTCAAGGGCGTAGAGCCTGGAAAAATCCTTGGCATCCAGGGCTGACTGAACTTCTGGTTCGAGATTCCGTTCGTCGACAGGCGTTGCAATTTCAAACGTCGACGGATCAAAGGGAGCCATATCTAACTCCGCGATGATTCTTTCGCGGTCAACGGGTACGCTTGGATTTTGCGCCTTTGCTTCGGCTATCCTTTGCCCAATGACAAGCTGGCGTTCCTTGTTGTGCTTTCTTTCTGCTCGTTCCAACTCCTGCCGTGACGCCGCAAGCTGTTCCTTGTAAATACGATCATGTTCGACGTGATCACGAACCTTCCCAAGGACAGCTTGATCCAATTCTGGGAACGGGTTCATGGTCTCTTCGTCCCTAGACGGAAAGGTCTTGGTATCTTTATCAAAACTCGCGAGTCCGGTGACGCTTCGCATCGCCCAGTACCTGAACCAATCAGGATAAGCGGTTTGAGCGTCATCGGTCGCAAGATAATCGATCCATTTGTCCAGTGATCGCTTTTGATCTTCAATTTTGGCGACGATTTCCTCGGCCATCTGTTTTTGTTCGTTCGGAAGTTCCTGAAGCTCTTCCTCGATGTCCGACCCTTTGGCGATAGCTTCTACCGCACGCGTAATCTGATCATGGATATGCTCGGGAATGTCGGTGTCGCCGTGTCCCAGGGCACGCGCTTGTTTTTGTTGGTGCCCTAAGTATTCATCGGTAGCGACGTCTGGCTTCACAATCAACGCTTCGCGCATGAAGCGTTTCATCATGGAGAGGTTGCGAGCTTTGCGGTCAAAGCTTTCGTGACCCTCGAGTTTCGGCGGATTGAAGATGATGTCCAAGCGATCTAGATAGGTCTGAATCCGATCAGCGGGGACATTCCTAACTCGTTCTTTTTGCCGAGATGCTTTGCGTTCTACGGCCTTTTCTACTTCCGCAGATTTCTCAAGCTGGTATTTCTGTCGAAGAAATTCGAGATTTGATCCTTTTTCCATATGCGAGAATGGTAGCAAAAAGGGCTTAGAATGGGTAGTGCACGTCCACACCTATTTAGGTGACTTTGAGTTGCTACATCTTTTTTTGCCCCATTCAAAACGCCACCCCAGATGGATGGCGTTTTATCTTGTAATTTCTCCCTACTTCGTCACGAGCGTGCAGTTCTTCACGAGTACGTTCCCGAGAAGTCCGTTTACGCGTCCTTGCATGGTCACCTTGGTGCCCTCCGCCAAAGCGCTCGCTTCGGCGATTGCCGCGTCGTCGAGCATACATTGCACGGAGCCGATGATCTCACCGGTCGTGAGTGAAATATACGGCTTGTCGAGGATGTCCTTGCCGATGTTGTCGACCGTACCGCTTACTTCGACGAGCTTGCCCTTGTAAGTATTGTCGGCAGAGATTTCGTTCGCCTTATAATCGGCGTAAAGCTTCGTGGCCGTGACCGCGATGACTTGCTCTGCCGGAGCGGTGTTGGCCTGATTCGATCCGGATTGCTCGTCACCGAGATCAGACGCGAGAGCCACTCAGCAAAAGCGTCAGGCCAACGACCGGAATTTAATCGACTCATCAACGACATAAAGCTGAAGCGATTTGATGGCATCCTCGCATGGGCTCCCGATCGCTTAAGCCGTAACGCAGGTGATCTTGGAACCATTGTCGACATGATGGATCAGGGAGGGATTCGAGAGATCCGAACAAATGGTTCGCGATTCACCAATTCTCCAAGCGACAAGTTCATGCTGATGATGTTGTGTAGCCAAGCGAAGCTCGAGAACGACAATAAGAGCATCAATATCAAACGCGGACTCAAGGCGAAGGTGGAGATGGGCTACAGACCAAATATGGCTCCGCTTGGATACCTGCACGACAAGAACGCAGACAAGGGAACGAAACGCGTCTTTACTGATCCTGAACGCGCTCCCGTCATACGCGAGATGTTTGAAAAGGTTGGATATCGGTGCTGGCCGGGGCGACAAGTAAAGAAGTGGCTTGACGATGAAGTTACACTCCGATCGCGCGCGGGCAAGAAGGTTGCGCTTAGTAGTGTGTATGCGATTCTCGCAAACCCATTCTACACAGGACGTTACGAATTTCCGACAAAGAGCGGTAAGTGGTACAAAGGTAAACATGACGCGATTATCACGCAAGAATTATTTGATCGGGTGCAGGAGAATCTCAGCTTGATCCCCAAGGGTACACATGGATCGAAGGAATTCTCATTCACCAGATTGTTCTCATGTGGGGCATGTAATGCAGGGATAACTGCCGAGGAGAAAATAAAGAAACTCCGTGACGGAACGGTTAAACGATATGTGTACTACCACTGCACCCGGCAATTGGATAAAAATTGTCGGGAAACATTCTTGCGCGAAGAGGCACTTATAGTCCAACTCATTCAGGTCGTCGACAAGCTCAATATCGACGAGCTAGGGATGACAGAAATCGTAAAAGCGGAAATGGATAAACTACAGCGGCTTCTGGCCGTAGTATCAAAGCTGGATTCGAACCAACAAAACGCCTTTATCATGCCGAAACTTGATGTGAGGGCGTGCGCGAGGTTGATTCTGCAAGACGGCTCGAAAGAGGACAAGCGGAAATTACTTGAACAACTGAAAAGCAGAATCATCTTAAAGGGAGGAAAACTGATTGTTGAGAAAACGAAGAAAGCTTAGAGCCGTAGGTCACATTTTTTGCGAGAATCTGCTACCATTCTGCTTGCTATGCCTACCCGTTTCAAAAAATTGATGCTATTCACCGGAGCCGGGTTCACAAAGAACTTTGGCGGCTTTTTGGGTTGGGAGATGTGGGCAAAGATTTTTAATAACCCCAAAATACAGGCGCATCAAAGGGTAGCCAATTTGATGCGTGATAATTTCGATTTCGAATCTATCTACGCGCAGGTCGTGCGAGGAGGTAGCTTCACTGATGCTGAGGTCGAAGCGATGAAGGGAGCGGTGAACGAAGCGTATAAGAGTCTCGACGGTGCCGTTCGACAGTGGGTTTTTAACGGTTCAAATCCAATCGCACTAAATACCTATGGCTTGGGCAGCGATCTTTTTGGACTCTTCCATGGGGCTGGTGAAAATGGTTTGTATTTTACGCTAAACCAGGATTTATATATCGAGAGACATAACGGGTTTGTTACGCCTGGGGCGCCGAGATTTCCATTCGGGAATGGGCTCACCAACATGGCAGAGCTGACCACGAATCAATTTCTCCAACTTCCGGCCGCCGATGTTGCGGCTACAAAATTCCAAACCGACATCGAAAGCATGAGCGGTATCGCCTATATAAAACTCCACGGATCATACGGATGGAAATCGGCAGACGGCGGAGACCAGATGATCATTGGTCACGACAAAATTGGGGACATCGACCGTGAGCCACTTCTTAAGAAATATTTTGACTTTTTCAAAGAGCAGATCAACGAAGGTGACAAACGGATGCTGGTAATCGGTTACGGTTTCGCCGATATACACATTAACCAGGCTTTCTTGGATGCGGTTCAAAACCACGGTTTAAAGCTCTACGTCATCGCACCTTCACCTCCGAAAAAGTTATTTGACCACTTTCAGACAGGGGGCCATTACTACGCGATGGACATTTGGAAAGGCATCGCTGGATATTTCCCATATTCGCTTCGAGAAATCTTTCCGCCCTCACAGGATAGAACTGGTCACTTCAACGAGATAAAGCAAGCGCTGCTAGCTTAAAGGTCGCAAGGGTCGCCAAACAATCGCGTAACGCAAAAGCCCGGAGTCTTGCGACTTCGGGCTTTTTGCTGGTCACACCCTGTTCCGGTCTGTAGGAACAGGTCGTGATGGTTCCGGGACGTGGATTCGAACCACGATTAGAGGATTCAGAGTCCTCTGTCCTGCCATTAGACGATCCCGGAGTGGGAGGTTTTGCGGATGGATAATAACATGAGCATACTTGACTTGGCAATGGATTTGTGCTACAGTTCGCGGTTGCTTTCCTGCAGGATGTCCCTGTAAAAGTGACTGGAGAATCTCACATGGCCGCGATCCGTTGCCCACAGCCCAACTGCAAGTACACGACCCAACACTCCCACCAGATGGAGCGTCACAAGGCGAACTCCGGCCACGGCCGAACGTTCAGGGTGTTCCGCGGGCACAACACGACCAAGAAGTCGACGTCCAAGCCCAAGCAGAAGTAGATCGAACACCAACACCCGACTCTATATCCTAGTCGCAGATTCAACTCTGTGGCTATTTTTTTACAGAGTTCCCTATGACAGACTCCAGGATTTTCTTTGCAATATCTATTCCCGTCACCCGCTCCAGTTCTTTGAATCCTGGATTCGCGTTGACTTCGATCACGAGTGGACCGCGTGAGGAGCGCAGGATGTCGACACCGGCGATGTCGAGGGCGAATGCTTGCGCCGTGCGGATGGCGATATCGATCTCTTGGTCTGTGAGTGTGACTGGTCGGCCAGTGCCGCCGATTGAGGCGTTGGCGCGCACGTCGCTTGGTTTTGCAACGCGTTCCATGGCAGCAAGAACCTTTCCATTTAGGACGAGAATTCGTAAGTCACGGGGTGGGGAACCTGTAACAATAAATTCCTCGACGATGACTGGGTTGCCGTCACGGACGGAGAGATAATCGACGATAGGGAGAAACGTTTCGATAGACGGTGCGTAAAAAACTCCGACGCCATGTGTCCCGAATGCGACTTTACAGATGATAGGGAAACCGATGGTTGTCGCTGCACAGAGGAGATCGTTTGGTTGGTGAGCAATTGTCCAGCGAGGCATGGCGATCCCAGCTTCTGCGAGACGGATATGTTGATCGAGTTTATTTTTTGCCGTTAAGATATTTCCATTGATCACTCGCACGCCAGAATTTATAAACGCTTGAATCGTAAACTGATGCAACGATGGTTCCTCGATAAAATTCGGTCGACAAATAATCACGTCAAAATCTTTTTGGTCCGGACCGTTTTTTGTGATCGTTAACAGAGGTTCATGAATGCGAATGATTTCAACACCAAGTTCACGGCCGGCTTGTTCGAAGCGGTCCGCTTGCGCATGACTGTCTGCTTCCGGATGAGAAAAGATCAGGATGCCAATGCGCATAGAAGCATTTCTAGTTCTGAGCGAGAAGAAGTCGTGTGCAGTTTTTCTCGAAACTCTTTTGCTCTTGGGACACCTTTAAAATACCAAGACAGATGTTTTCGAAAGGTGACGACTCCACGATCACCGTATTGCTGACAGTGCAGATCGAGATGCTGAAGAACGGTTCGAACGCGTTCATTCATGGTCACGATCCGCGCTTCTCGCAAAGCAAGGACATCTGCGATTTGTTCAAAGATCCATGGATTTCCAAGTCCTCCGCGCGCAATCAACAATCCATCACATCCAGAAACTTCAAGTGCTTTCGGAGCAAGTTCAGCGCGGTGTACATCACCATTGCACAACACAGGGATAGAAACAGCTTCTTTCACTCGACGAATCATTTCCCAGTCCGCGACACCAGCATATCCTTGACACTTTGTTCGTCCATGAACCGTGATGAGATTTGCCCCAGCATCTTCAAGCACCTTTGCGAATTCAATACAGTCCGATGGATTTTCCCAACCAAGACGAATTTTGATCGAGAGAGGAACGTCAATAACTGCCTTCATGGCACGAACAATTTTTGTGGCAAGTTCAGGTTCCTTCATGAGCGCCGCACCATTGAAGTTATGAACAATTTTGTACACGGGACATCCCATGTTCACATCAAACCCTTCTGGATGATGTTGTTCTGAAATAATCCGCGCTGACTCCGCCATAGTTGCAGGGTCTGATCCAAAAATCTGCTGGACCAATGGTCGTTCCTCAGGATGAATTTCTGTCATGCCGAGTGTTTTGTCATTATGCCGAACCACCGCCTCAGACGAGACCATTTCACGGAAGACGATAAGTCGTTGAGTCGTTGAGTCGTTGAGTCGCGGAGTATTTGAATCCTGAGTGATCTTGACAATACGACAAAACGCCGAGTCGGTCATGTCAGCCATCGGAGAGAGTGCTATAATAGGTTTCGGTAATGCGTTCCAGTCTAATTTCATACATTTCGAGATTCTAAGCCATTTTTCTTAATCTATCAAGGGCTTGTAGGAGGTAGCGTGTAGCGTTTAGCGTGTAGAGTAATATTAAACGCCAAAGGTCACCTCCCCCCTACACGCTACACGCTAAACGCTACCCCCTCCTGTATGCAACTCTCTTTTCACGGCGCGAACAACGAGGTTACGGGCTCTTGTCATCTCCTTACCGCAAAAGATTCAGAAGGCCACGACCGTCGCATTCTTATCGACTGCGGAATGTTTCAAGGTGAGCGTATGTGCGGCGACAAAAATAAAGTCGCATTTGGGTTTGATCCAAAATCAATCGACGCGGTGTTTGTCACGCATCCACATGCTGATCATACTGGTCGACTGCCGAAGCTGATTACAGAAGGCTATACGGGGCCGATCATGATGACGCATCCATGTCTTTCCCTTACAAAAATTGTGTTGAAAGATGCCTTTCATATCATGACGGAGAATGCCGAGAAATGTGGGGATGATATTTTGTACTCGAAGGAGGATTTGGACATTCTCGAATCGCGATGTACAGGAATTTCGTATCATGAAGAAATAACCGTCGCGCCAGGAGTGACGGTGATGTTGCATGACGCTGGACATGTGCTCGGGTCAGCGTTTGTGTCTGTGAATGCAGAAGGGAAGAGAATTATTTATTCGGGCGATGTTGGAAATGACGACGTGCCGATCTTGCCAGACACGGAAGCGATTTCTGAGGCAGATGTGGTGATTTGTGAAGCAACGTATGGCCACCGTGTCCACGAGCCGTCCACCGAACGCGCTTCCAAGTTGAGAACAGTTGTTGAACAGACGATTAAAGATGGCGGTGTTCTCATGATTCCAGCATTTTCGATTGAGCGTACACAAGAGTTACTCTATGAAATTGATTTGATGCTGCGCGATGTGAAAACAAACGTTCCGATTTTTCTCGATTCGCCGATGGCGATTCGCGCGACAGAAGTGTATCGTCACTACAAAGAATATCTTCGGTTTGACTCGCCGATTTTATCCGAAGCGGACCGTGATTTTTTCTCATTTCCAAATTTGCGTGAAACCCTTACGGTCGATGAATCAAAACAAATCAATGAAGTTCCTTCACCAAAAATTATTATCGCGGGAAGTGGAATGATGTCGGGTGGTCGCATCATGCATCATTTGAAACGCTATTTGTCTGATTCAAAATCTCGTGTTCTCATCATTGGATTTCAGGCATTTGGGACGCTTGGACGCAAACTGTACGAAGGCGCAAAAAAAGTAAAAATTTACGGGGTCAGTATTAATGTTCACGCAGGTGTTTCCGCCATCGGTGCCTTTTCCGCGCACGCCGATATGCATAAACTGACACGCTGGCTCAAACCAGAATCAGGAACCGTTCCAAAAAAGATTTTCCTCGTCCATGGTGATCCGGAGGCTAAGGAGGTATTTGCCACGCATTTGCGTCACAACTTGCAGACAGAAGTG
The DNA here is from genome assembly GCA_964471375.1 of uncultured Gammaproteobacteria bacterium. Taxonomy (GTDB): domain Bacteria; phylum Patescibacteriota; class Patescibacteriia; order UBA9934; family GWF2-40-263; genus YC12-FULL-57-11. Next base: position 2,963 of record CAYYFM010000079.1, on the reverse strand, counting down.
ATTATTCCGGAGTTTCAATCCAGCCATGAGGTATAGATATCGACGAACGGATCAGTTTCAGATAGGATAGCTTCGTTATGACTGATCAATCACACATTCGGAACTTCTGTATAATCGCACACATTGATCACGGAAAATCCACATTGGCGGATCGGTTGTTGGAGATGACGGGGACGGTAGAGAAGAGAAAGATGAAGGAACAGCTACTCGACTCGATGGATTTGGAACGCGAGAAGGGGATTACGATCAAGCTCACACCAGCAAGAATGGACTACACGCTAAACGCTACTTCCTACACGCTAAACCTGATCGACACTCCCGGACACGTAGATTTCACCTACGAAGTTTCTCGCTCGCTCGCCGCGGTCGAAGGAGCCATTTTGCTCGTGGATGCGGCGCAAGGAGTGCAAGCGCAGACGATTGGAAATTTGTATCTGGCGCTTGGAGAGGATCTCACGATTATTCCTGTCTTGAACAAGATCGATTTACCCGCAGCGGATATTCCACGTCGAACAGAGGAACTGGTGAAGTTACTCGGGTGCGACCCATCTGAGATTTTGCATGTATCTGGAAAAACAGGTGACGGTGTTTTTGGTTTGCTCGATGCAATCGTTGAACGAATTCCTTGTCCAACAGGAGCGGTCGACGCGGTGCCTCGTGCACTTGTATTCGACTCGAAGTACGATGACTATAAAGGGGTTGTTGCATACGTTCGCGTTGTAGATGGAACGTTTAAAAAAGGGGACAAAGTTTCCATGATGGCAACGGGTGCGACAGGAGAAATTTTGGAAATTGGAAAATTAACGCCAGGAATGGTTGTGACAGGAGAACTCGAAACGGGTCAGATCGGTTACGTTGTGACAGGTCTGCGTGATATCAAAGCGTGTCACGTTGGAGATACAATAACGAGTCAGGTTACGGATCTTGTGCGGGGTCAGGCCGTCGGACGGCCTTCAGGGACCCCGCCTATACCGTTGGCTGGTTACAAACAGGTAAAACCAATGGTGTACGCGGGCGTGTTTCCAAAAGAAGGAAACGATTTCGAACATTTGCGTGTTGGGATGGAACGACTGAAGCTCAACGATGCGGCGCTGACATATGAACCAGAACATTCGCCTGCGCTCGGATATGGATTTCGATGCGGGTTGCTTGGCATGTTGCATCTGGAAATTTTAAAAGAGCGATTGCGTCGCGAATTCAATCTCGATCTCATCGTGACCGTTCCGTCCGTGGCGTACCGTGTTTTGCGACAGGGGAAAGACGCACTCGTGATTAAAAGTCCATCTGAGCTTCCTGATCCGTCATCGATTATTGCCATCGAAGAACCGTGGGCGAAAGTAGATCTCGTGTCGCCGACTGATTTCATTGGACCGGTGATGCAGTTTTGTGTTGAACGACGTGGGATTTATAAAGACACAGAATATTTATCACAACAACAATCCATTCTTCATTACGAAATGCCACTCGCGATGTTGATCGTTGATTTTTACGATAAATTAAAGAGCATTACTTCTGGCTATGCGTCGATGAACTACGAGCTCATTGATTATCGCACCGCCGACGTTGTTCGTCTCGATATTCTCGTCGCCGAAGAAGGCGTTGAAGCGCTCTCCATGCTGACCTATCGCGACGAAGCGGAACGCGTTGGACGCCGTGTCCTCGCTTCTTTGAAAGAGTCCATTCCGCCAGAATGGTTTGTGATAAAATTACAAGCAGCGATCGGCGGAAAGATTGTCGCGTCCGAACGCATCTCCGCTTTGCACAAAGATGTAACGGCCGGTTTATATGGAGGTGATGTGACTCGAAAACGTAAATTGCTTGATAAGCAAAAGAAGGGAAAGAAAAAAATGGCTGCTTTGGGAAAAGGAAGTGTCGATATTCCCACCGATGCCTATTTGAATGTTTTGAAACGCGGATAATTTTATAGACAGGGTCTCTGAAGGCCGTCCGACGGCCTGACCCCGCATCTGTATGCCTGAAGGAGGGAAACATGTCGATCAATCACCGCGCGACTCGACACCTATTGTCGATGCTGTTGTTAAGATGCGCTATGCCGACCTTCAACCAACGGTTCGAACGCATGTTGATAATCTTACAGAACAGATGGCACAGCTCGTTTACAAATATGAAAAAAAGCATCCAGAGGAGTTGATTGAGCTCATCGATAATGGCGAGATGAGTATTGAAGATGTGAGAAAATTTGGCGCGCTTGGGAAACTGATTGGGGAGATGTTTGAGAAGAATCGGATTCCAAAAGAGGAACTCCGACGTGAGTTGCGAGAATTACGAGAGCAGGCGGAAAAATTATTCGATGAAGGTGATCGATTGTTTAAAGAACATTTGGATTTGGATCAATTATCCTCGCTAAATTCAGAAGATCGTATTAAATGCGTTGCGGCGTATCGGCATATAGGAAAACCTAATCCAGATTTTGAAGCGCGACTTTCGGCATTTGAAGTCGTTAATTTTTTTGCGTTTCTGGGCGATTTTCAAAAAGCGCTTGAAGAGGTAACGACCGTCCGTGGAGAAAATCTACAACGACATGGTTTAAAATTCATCGCCACTCGTGCATTTCAGGCTCGCAATATCGAAGTGACAAAAAAAGCTTTGTTGAATGTGGAACCTCCGCTTGAACGATCAGATTTGTTGGAAAATATCATTCAGACACTTGCAGAAGAAGGTAAATTTGAAGAAGCGGAATCGTTTGTTCCGTGTGGAGTTGATCCGTATGAAAAAACAAATTTTCGTGTAACAATTCTTGAGAAAAAATCTGGAAAAGGTGTGGACGTGATCAGAGACGTGTCTAAAATCATCGAAGACTTTTTAGATCCGCAAAATCCGCTTGGTCGATTAAGAAAAGAAGAACTGCTTCTACGCATCACTACATTGGTTGCAAGACATGGAAACAAAGATGACCTTCAGCGAGTTTTGGATATGAATACCAAACCGAAAGCCGGTCTGAT
>CAYYFM010000078.1:0-5332 GCA_964471375.1 uncultured Gammaproteobacteria bacterium | reverse complement strand
TCCTTTTTCTTTGATTGTTTCCACACGAAGGCGTGTGAATTCTTTACATAAATTTTGAACCTGTATGGAAGTATTGTCTGTGGATCCATTATCCGCGACAACGATGCTCCAGTCATAGTTTGAAAACAGTGAAGTAAAAGTTGTGTAAGTCTCTCGGATATTTTTTTCGATGACCAACGACTCATTATAAGTCGGGATCGTTATGAGAAGTTTTTTCATAAGCAAGCGGGTCTAGGGACGTCTAGTATGTCATGCTTGGGACAGAAGCAGAAACAGGTAACCCACATGTAGGGAGACAGGTGAAGAGTCGAACCCATTCGTTTCGCCCAACTTCGTGGAAGGTGTCTGATGATTCGAGTTGTGTGGAAAATGTCTCCGCTTCTTTTGAACGCATATCAACGACGACGACCCTTGATTGGAATACATCCGTGATTGCGGATAATTTATCTGACTCACCCGTGCTGATTTCCATGAAGAGCTGGTATTTTTCTGGAAATGGATCAGACATGAATCGAGGATCGAGTCCGACGAGAACGCGGTGGGTTGGGTCGAGGTACACAAGGACCGAACCAAAGTCCCACACATTTGTGAAGATGATTTCGTTTTCTGGAACGTTCGTTTTGATCCAGTCTGAAGCAAATTGGTACTGTCGTGTTTGGTAATAATCACCTTTGTGACTTGCCAACACTTCGTTGCCTCCAAGAGCGATCATTGTTATAAAAAGAAGACCGATTGAACCTTTTTTCCAATAATGATGTATGCGAAACCACTCGCGGATGGTGGGGAAAATAGTTGATTCAAGATACGGGAGCGCAATTGCAAGGAAAGCTCCCGCAGCGAGTGTAAGAAATGGCACCGCGTATTCGATGAAACGATTTGAGCGGATGGTGAGGAGTGAATACCCAGCGCCAAGAAATAAAAAGGTGAATAGCACACGTACTTTTTCGTGGGAAATTTGGATGTGACGAGAAAGACACGCTCCAACAAATGAAAGAATAGAAAGGAGGAGTAAAAAGGCGATCGGAGCAGAGGATTCTACGACATTTCCGAGCATGACTCCGAACCATTCGCTTCCAGGCACCACTTCTGTTCCGAGTCGTCCAACAACTCCAATTTTGAAAATATCGAGCACGCTAAATACGATGTTGTTTGGAAATGTTGGGTTCACAATGAGTCCGGTGAGGAGACCGCCACCGATAGGCCAAATAGATTGCCAAAATTTAGGTTTATGAGATGGGACAAGTCGGCATGTAAGATAGTCTGCGACGCAGATGGCGAAGATAGATAAGAGAGCCGTTGGATAACCGTGATAGAGCCAGACAAAAAATGCGCTGGCAAGAAATGCAATCCACTTTCTTCCTGTGAGCGCCGCCCAGGTGATAATGAGAAGCGTTGTTACTGAGAGTGAAATCGCTCGTGCAAATGAAATGCGATATAAAAAAGGTGCGCATAATGCCGCGGCAAGCGTTAGGAGTTCTGCGTACGGAGCGCGGATGGATTTGAGGACTCGGAAGAGCGTAAAAAATGTAAGCATTCCAAAGAGGAGAGCTGCGATTTTTACGCCAACAAGCGGGTCGAAAAAAGTGACGAATGGAATAAGCACAACATGGTAAAGCAAGTGCGCATCCACGTACATTTCTGGCCATGTGGTAAACGAAAACCAAGGGAATACGGTTGGGATCCCTTGATCTCGGATCATTTCTGTTATCATGACGTGATAAAAGGTGTCTGGATCTTGAAATCGCGGAACGGCTTCTTTTAAAAACAAAAGAACAAAGATGATGGTGAAGACAAGAAAGGTGCGACGTGAAATCTTCACACTATTCAACGACAAGAGTCGCGGTCATGGTTGGGTGGTAACTGCAAAAGAATGTGTAGGTCCCTGGATCATTGAAGTAGCGAGCGAAGTTTGCGCCTGGGAGGATTGTTCCAGTGCCCCAAGCGAGGTCGCTTGCGGTCGCGGTATGTTTGGTTGCGCCATTATTGTACCATCGAACAGGCGTCCCTGCTTTGATCGTGACAGACGCGTTATCAAAAAAGGTATCAGAGATATTGAGCACGGTTGCGGCCTTGAGATTTTTATCATCATTGATGTCGCGAATGGATGCTGTGACTGTCGAAGGGGTGAAGTCAGACATCTGTTCAATGTCAGCACCAGACTGATAATTTCCAAAAAATGCATCTGGAACGTCGTCGATAAAGGTGTTCCACGATGCGCCATAAATTCCAATAGCAGATTCCTCGGAACGCACCCAGCGTAGTTGGCCATCAGCATCAACAACGTACGTTTTTGGATCCGAAGCAATTTTTACCATTCGCACTCCCGGTTTGTACGTGACATTTCCACCAATTTGCACTTTTGCCAAGTCTGCATCACTCACCCATTTTATACTCGAAAAATCTGCGTACCATGTAAAGTACGTTTTGTCATTTGGAAACACGTAGCGAAACCCATCTTTTCCCATGTAGTAGACAGCTGAGAATGACTCGCCTCGTACCAAATCGCCAGATTGGATTTGGGAGAGTGGAATGGTAGCTGCAAAGGTTACAGATGGGAAAAATAGGCAAAAAAGGCTGGAAAGGAAGAAAAAGGAGAGGAATCGAAGCATAGTATGGCTAGTATAGCAGGAAAAGTTTTAAGGTCGAAATTCGAAAATCGAAAGAAGAAAGAAGGAAAAAGAAAGAAGGTCAAAGAAATTTATCCTTCAACCTTCGAGTTTTGATCTTCATCCTTTAATCCTTACTCTACAACAATCGTCGCGGTCATACCGCTGTGATAGTTGCAGTGGAAGTTCCACTCGCCATCATCGTTGAAGTAACGGGTGAAAGATTGTCCTGCCGTGAGTGTACCGGTTCCCCAGTCTTCGTCGTCTTCTGTGGCTGTGTGCTTGCTTGAGCCGTTGTTAACGAACTTCACCGCGCGGCCAACTTCGATGGTATACGTTTCTTCATCGTAAGAATTATCATCGATGGAGACAACAATTGGGCTCTCGAGAGACTTGTCGTCGTTGATATCATCTGAAGCCGCTTCTGCAACATCTGCGTCGAAGTCGTCAATGCTTTCGAGATCGGAGCCCATTTCGTAATTGGAGAAGAATGCATCTGGGACGTCGTCGATCATCGTGTTCCAGCTGGAACCGTAAAAAGTGGTAGCGATCGCTTCTGTGGTAACCCAGCGCAATGTTCCTCCTTCATCAACCGCGTACGTTTTTGGATCGGAGTTGATTTTGATCATGCGAACCCCTGGCTTGTACGTGACATTTCCGCCAATTTGGATCGTGGCGAGATCGGTGTCGGATACGGTGACGACGGTGTCAAAGTTTTCGTACCAAGTGAAATACGTTTTATCATTTGGAAACACATAGCGGAAGCCATCTTTTCCAACATAATAAACAGCGGAGAACGATTCGCCTCGGACGAGATCGCCAGATGCGACAGCAGAAATCGCTGTTACCGCCTTGACAGGCATAGCACGACCACCAAAACCAACAATAAGTCCGGCAATCGCGATGGCTGAAATGAATTTCTTCATAGTGTATTTATAGGTGGGGTTCCTTGACCCCACATGGATTATGACAGAGAAAGTTTAGCATGCTCTTGCAGTGACCTCAAGGTCTCGGTTGGATTTGGGCTTTGAAATAAGGAAGAAGCCATGCACATGCGGCTTGCTCCAGCTTTTGCAAGCGGTCCAATAAGCGCTGGGGTGACTCCTCCATCTACTTCTATCGTCAAATCCTTCCGATGGTTGCGCGCCGCACGGATTTTCTCAAGAATATACTCACCTTCAAATGATTTTCCAGATTGTCCAGGGTGGACACTCATGATGAGGAGCTCATCAATATAATGGATGACATTCTCCACATCTGAAAGCGGTGTTTCAGGATTGATGGCGACCCCACCTTCGAGCTTCATGAACTCGCGGATATGTTCGAGCACCGTTCCAAATGGTCGGGAAATTTCTGCATGCACAATAGCTCGGCGTGTTTGTTTTACATGTGCATGCCACGCTTCGATAATCGGAAGTGGATTTTCTACCATCAAGTGCAGTTCATATTGAACGTTCGTCCGCATGGCAGAAATTGCTCGTGCATCATGCCACGACGTATTTCCAAACATCGAGCCGTCTAAAATATCAACATGCACCGTTTCACAATCATGTTCAACAAGCCGGAGCCGCCGTTCAAACTCAGCCGCAGATTCGACAAGAAGAGAAGGAATGATTTCTATCATACGCCAAATTCTTGTTTCTCAATCTCCTCCACTTTTTTCAATCGTCGCACATGACGATCTTCACCACTGAAAGGAGTATCGAGCCAGTGTTTGACGATTTCTACCGCTTCCTTTGCAGACACAAAACGTCCGGGCAAACACAACACATTAGAGTCATCATCTGTTCGACTCGTTTTTGCCACCTCTTTATTAAACCCTGTTGCCGCGCGCACACCTTTTACTTTGTTTGCCACAATACAAATCCCTTGCGCATTGCCACACATCACGATTCCCTTCGCATTGTCGTCCGTCATAACTCGCTTCGCAACCGCATAACCAAAATCAGGATAATCATCATCCGACACTTTTGTATCATTTCCCATATCAATGATTTTGTATCCTGCCTCTTTCAGATATTCCGTAACGGCTTCTTTTGTCTCAAATCCCGCATGGTCCGCGCCGAGGTAGATCGTTGGTTTCATCATACGAAAGGTAGTATATGTCGATTGTCATCTTTTTTCAATGCAAAAAATATCTCACGTCCCGTCTGAGTTTTATTTTTGATTACTTTTCTTCTTCTATCGGGAGGTACATGATTCTGGAGAGTTGTAGGATAAGAAACTGTGTGGAATCGGAACGCAAATCGTTGATGTATTTTTGTACGTCATCTCTCGATGGGAGTTTTAGTCCTTCTTTTTTTGCGCGACCAGGTTCTAATTGCTCCATCGCTGACAGTTGAGGAAACTCGTAGCGAGGGAAGTTAACTTCACCGCGTGTTATGTCGATGGCACGTTTCCAGTCTGACTCGTTAAAAGGGATTTTTTTCTGAAAATACTCACCACATATTTCATGTAACGTTACGTACGTCTCAACATAAATTGCTCTATCGCGTACGTCTGATAAAAATTTTACAGCGTCTTCTAGTGTAGACTTATCACGACTCCATTCAGGGTTTAAACTTGCTACGATAATAGCGTCTGGTCCTTCCCAGAGATTTGGTTTTTCTAAGCTCTGTTTTATTGATGGAAAAACGTGTGTATCAAATCGTGTTGGGTCAAGTTTTCGAATACAGGAAAGGAGTATAATATCTGTATACTTACAGCCATATACTCGGATGCTACTT
>CAYYFM010000077.1:0-2926 GCA_964471375.1 uncultured Gammaproteobacteria bacterium | reverse complement strand
GTAGGAACAACAACTTCAAATCCTTTCGCCTTGAGCTCACGCGCAAGCCAAGGATGAAAGTTCATTTCCGGAGAAGCGTTAAAACCGTGAACGAGGATAATGCGCATAGTTCGATAGACTCACTACAAGTAGTTTGTTAATGGTAGATGGAGTGGTCACCCACGTCAATAAATTGTACAGAGTCGTGTGAGGTGAAACAAAAAATGATTCGATGGTTTTGTGTAATGGAAAAGGACCAAAGATTTTTGAATTTTCCTTTTAGTTTATGTGTATGCAATCGAGGATCAAAACAATCCAACCGAAAAATCGTTTCACATTCTTGAATCTCGTCGAGAAGAAATCGGTCTCATGACTGTTTCAAAAGACGAGCGAGCCCTCCTGGTTTTAATACTCTCATCGTTCCATTTTTACGTGCTTTTGCGACGGCATGGAGTGCCTCTTCAAGTTTCGTCTCTTCGAGATATCGGCGAAGAGCAGAACGAAACAATTCTGACCGGGTCATGTGAGACTGCTTCGCGACACGTTCACAATCTTTAACCATCGCAGGTGGTAACGAAACACTCATGATCGTAGATGTTCTCATACCAATTATTACTTTGTATTAATATTCACTATACTAGCTTGTTCAAATTATTCCGTCAAAAAAACCTGTTGCACTTTGGAATAGAATACAACGAACTGGAACGAGGTCGCTATCGATGCCGCAAAAGCAGCACAACTCACTCCCCTGAGGCCCATTAGCCTCTTTTTTATTTTTGATGTTTTAACCACCAGTGCTTGATTGGCGACAGGGATAATGTCGATAATGTGAATCCGATCGTCGGGATGAGTGCGTTCAAAAATGGACGCCTCACACCAATGGACCACATGAAGAGCATCGCGACGACATACGTCATTCCTGCGATTATTACGATCCGAAATGTGCTTATCTCCCACGCCTTGTCCGTCTCGACGCGTGCATTGCGAGCTTGAAGCACCACAATCTCGTTCTCTATTTTTTTAAGTTGTTCTTCCATATATTGTCCCCCGATACAAATCTTCAATCTGCTCAGCTTCGCGGATTTTTTTGATGGTTCCATCTGTCTGGAATAGATATTCGGCATGTCGCGTTTTGCCGTTGTAGTTATGTCCCATGGCGTAGGCGTGGCCGCCGGAGTTGTGGATGACGATGAGATCACCAACTTTACACTCCGGAAGAAGACGATCTTTTGCGAACTGATCGTTGTTCTCGCAGATACCACCGACAACGGAAACGATCTCTTTGTCGCGTGGCGTTTGGTCAGATGGGATAACAGAAACATGGTGATACGCTCTGTAGATGGACGGGCGTGGCATGTCGTTTGCGGCCGCATCAATGCCAATAAATTTCTTGTAACCGTTTTTGATAACGCGAACGGTTCCAATGAGAAACCCCATATCCGCCGCGATATATCGACCGGGTTCGGCATAAAGAACTGGTTCTCTTAGATCAAACTTCTTGCATGCATCATCAAACACGACACGAATTCCTGATGCAACGGCATCGAGGTCGAGACTTGGTTCGTCCTCATGATACGGAACACCGAACCCACCACCGATATTCATAAATCCAATCTCAATTCCTGTCTTATGCTTGATCGTGGCGATGATCTCAAATAATTTCTCGACGCTTTGTGAAAAAAATCTCACGTCGAGATTGTTACTTCCTGTCATCATGTGGATGCCGAATTGTTTGACTCCTTTGTCACGCGCGACTGCATACGCAGCAGAAGCATTTTCAAACGGCACACCAAACTTCGCGTCTGGTCCAGCGAGCACATTGCTCTCCCTGTCTCCACTTCCCATTCCGGGATTCACACGAAACGACAGTGTCTCAGGCACACCAATCTCATCGAGAAAATCAACGTTACTCGTGTCATCAAGATTCAAAACAAATCCGCGTGACGCGGCAAACGTGAGTTCATCGGCTGGCGTGTAATTTCCCGTAAACATTCCAGTCCCGCCAATTTTTTCAACGATCCACACTTCTGCGCGACTCGATGCATCGAACCCAAATCCCTCCGACTGAGTGATTCGAAGAATATCTGGATTTGAATTTGCTTTTACGGCATAGAGTGGATGAAAATCTGGAAAATATTTTTGAAACGTCTTTCGAAAATTTTGACAATTTTGACGCAATCGTAATTCATCATAAAGAAAAAACGGCGTCGGAAAAACCGTCGCCGCACGCGTGATCGCCTCGCTTGGGAATGTCGTAACCGCTGAATTCATACAGTTGATGGTTCAAAAAATGCTTGAAAAACTTTTTCAACCACAGACCTCGCATCTGATTCCGCAACAACGAATGTGATGTTGCGCTTTGATGCGCCTTGCGACACCATGCTGACCGGAATCGATTCGATCGCGGTAAACAGTTTCGCGAGCACTCCACGGTCTGTCCTGATTCCTTCACCAACAATGCAGACAATTGCCATCGATGTCTGCACTTCGACAGATGCAAATGTGCGTAAGTCCTTGAGAAGCTGTGGTGGTACATCGCGATCGACAGTGACCGAGACACTTACCTCTGAACTCGAGAGCACGTCCACAACCACTTCATGGCGCTTGAATAGATCAAATACATTCGCAAGAAATCCGAACGCTCCGAGCATCCCGAGCGAACAGATGTTGACGACGGTGATTCCACTTTTCGACGTCACGGACTTGACCGACAGCTGGGTCTCATTGGTGATGAGCGTCCCAGGTGCTGTCGGATTAAACGTGTTGAGAATACGTACAGGAATAAAATTCTCAATGGCGGGCTTGATCGTCTTTGGGTGCAACACCTTTGCGCCAAAGTATGCCAGTTCCCCAGCTTCTGCAAACGAGAGTTGTGGAAGCACGGTCGCTGACGGAACGATTCTTGGATCAGCGGTGAACATCCCGTCCACGTCTGTCCAAATCTGCA
>CAYYFM010000076.1:0-3990 GCA_964471375.1 uncultured Gammaproteobacteria bacterium | reverse complement strand
TTGATGCGGGTATTGAAATAAAAGACATCAAACCTATTCCCGGCATTAGCGGGACTGAAATTCGCTCGCGGATGAAATCGGGTGGTGATTGGAAAGCGCTTGTGCCGGACGATGTTGTCACGTATCTTGTAGAGATCAACGGAATCGAACGTGTTAGGAAATTATAGATGTATCTGTTTTTATGAAAAAAATTTACCCGTCATTGCCGATTGAGTTACAGAGTGAAAGATCAAAGATGTCACGTGCCGAAAAAGAAAACTTGGAGGATTTGGAATATTCAAATTGGTTTTCTTCCGGAGCCATTTCTATGGCTCTGCGCTCTCGTGAGCTCACGGATCTACCTAAAGTTTTTAAACTTGCAAGCAGGATACCAAAATCAGTACTTGCAACAAGACCTGATGATGTATTTCTTCATCCAGAATGGAATACATCAGAAGCGGTAGTTGTGTGTAAAACTCAGACAAGAAATGGTTATGTAATAACAACAGATGGAATTAGAAATCCAGGGATAAATACCTACGTTACTTCTCAAGAAGTCGACCCCCACGTTCTCGAAGAATTTTCACGACCCTATAGAATTGTAAACAATAGCAGCAAAGAAGTTCAAGAGCATCGATTGAAAATTGCGATACCTGAAGATTGGAATATTGGTGAAGTAAATGAGATGGTAAAACTTTTTAATTTAAAACTTGTTCGAGAAGACGTCCCTCTTGGTATTCATACGTCTCTTGATGAAGAGGACTGGAACAAATTGAAAGTTCTTCAGGATTTGAAGTGGATTGATGCAATAAAGCAAGAATTTCAGACGAAGCGAGGTTCGTGATGAGTATTTTTTTGTAGTTATCCACAATTTGTTTGGCTTTTGTTCGGTATAATAGTACCATCAATCCACAAACAATTTATTTTACCCCCTAGAGAGGTTATCTCGAGGGGAATTTGTGTTCATAGGGGAGGTAAAAGTAAAATGTATGGAGTTCAAATTACATTCTGAATATAAACCAGCAGGGGATCAGCCGAAAGCCATTGAACAATTGACGGCTGGTTTGGTTTCTGGTGATCGGTTTCAGACATTGCTTGGTGTGACTGGGTCTGGGAAAACATTTACCGTTGCGAATTTGATACAGAATGTTCAGCGACCAACGCTTGTCATTGCACATAATAAAACGCTTGCGGCGCAGTTGTGTAATGAGTTTCGAGAATTTTTTCCGGAAAATGCCGTTGAATATTTTGTTTCGTACTACGATTACTATCAACCAGAAGCGTACATGCCGCGGACAGATACGTTCATCGAAAAAGAAGCGATGATCAACGAGGAAATTGATCGTTTGCGTCACGCGGCGACGCAGTCACTTTTGACACGAAGAGATGTGATCATTGTTGCATCTGTTTCTTGTATTTATGGATTGGGAAGTCCGAAGGAATATGAGAAGACTGTTTTACACGTTCAAAGCCACTTTCGTGGCGTCGGATCGATACAGACGGACGGGACGAAAGTCCCTGCGAACAGATCTGATATTCTTCACCGTCTTATTGATATGCAGTTTGAACGGACGACGGCCGATCTCACACGTGGACATTTTCGTGCACGAGGTGACGTTGTTGAGATTATGCCGATGCAAGAAGAAGTTATTTATCGTCTGATATTTGAGGAAGAATGTGTGCGAGACATTATTTTGCTTGATGCCATCAGCCGAAAAGAGTTGGAACATGTTCTGGATGTGTGGATTTTTCCTGCAAAGCATTACGTCGTTTCCTCAGATCACCAGAAGAAAGCCATCGCGGATATTCGTCAGGAGCTAACAGATCAACTTCAACAGTTTGATGTTGACGGTAAACTTCTTGAAGCTGATCGTTTGTCTCGTCGCACGCGTTACGATTTAGAGATGATGGAAAATATTGGCTACTGCAATGGGATCGAAAATTATTCTCGACATTTTGACGGACGAAAAGAAGGCGAACCACCATACACACTCATGGATTATTTTCCGGATGATTTTTTGACGGTGATCGACGAGTCGCATGTTACGGTTTCGCAAGTCGGTGGAATGTATGCGGGAGATCGAGCGCGCAAAGACACGTTGGTTGAGCACGGCTTTCGATTGCCATCTGCTCGCGATAACCGCCCGCTCAAATTTGAAGAGTTCGAGAAAAAAATTGGTCAAACCATTTTTGTTTCTGCAACGCCAGGGAAATACGAAAAAGCTCATTCCGATCGTTTCGTCGAGCAGATCATTCGCCCGACAGGGCTTGTGGATCCGGAGATTGAAGTTCGACCGGTGACTTCGATTCCTAGCCACTTTTTTACCCACCAAAGCTTTAGCGTCGGTGGGAGTGGCGTCAGCTCGGATGCGACTAAAGTCGCTGGGAAATCACTTGGTCAGGTAGAGGACTTGATTGAGGAAATCGTTCTGCGTGCTGATAAACATGAACGTACGCTCGTCACGACATTGACGAAGAAGATGGCTGAGGATCTCACGGAATTTCTAAAGGAGCGCAAGATTTCGGTGCAGTATCTGCACTCCGATGTTGAGACTCTCAATCGCATCACGATTCTCTCAGATCTTCGCAAAGGCAAATACGACGTGCTTGTCGGTGTAAATTTATTGAGAGAAGGTCTCGATCTTCCAGAGGTGACGCTTGTTGCAATTCTTGATGCGGATAAGGAAGGATTTCTGCGTTCCGAAACATCAATCATTCAAACGATTGGGCGTGCCGCGCGCAATGTCGGTGGTCGTGTGATTTTGTATGCCGACCAAATGACGGGCTCGATCGACAAAGCCATCAAAGAAACCGACCGCCGTCGTGCGATCCAAATCGCGCACAATAAGAAACATGGCATCACACCTAAGACGATCGTGAAAGGGATCAAGGATATTCGAGAGATGCTTGGAAAGAAAGAGGTTGAGACAGAAAGGATATTGGATATCGAACTGTCGGTGGCGCCAGGAGAAATTGAGGAAATTATTCGAGATAAGAATGAAGGAATGCGCATCGCAGCTCGCAATCTTGATTTTGAAACAGCAGCGATTTTGCGGGATGAGATTGTGTTGTTGAAAAAGGAATTGAAGGAGAAGAAATAAGTGATGATATTATGTCAAAAAATTACTCAGATTGGCACATACTGAAATCAAAGATTGAGGCTCGAGACGAGCTACCACTTTTTAGAGAACGCGAAATCTGGTGGTGCTCACTTGGTGCGAATGTTGGTGTCGAACAAGATGGAAAACATGATCGTTTTGAGCGGCCAGTTTTGGTGTTAAGAAAGTTTAATCGTGAAATGCTTTGGATACTACCACTTTCTTCGAAATCAAAAGATGGTATATTTTACCATCAGTTTATAGTCAATGGTGAAACACGAAGTGTTTTATTGTCACAACACAGAACAATCAGCGCAAAACGTCTCATTCGTCGTATGGCTAAGGTGAATCAAGAAGTGTTTACAGATATCGTGAATTCTCTTATTTGTCTTTATAACATAACGGACCCCTTACGGGGTCCTCAGGTGCCAAATGGCAATTTGTCATTTAATAATACTCGTCATAGTTAAGTTTGTCAAATTTCCGATACAGGTATGAACAACAAAATAATCATCAAAGGTGCTCGAGAGCATAACTTGAAAAATATTTCGCTTGAGTTGCCACGGAATCAGCTCATTACGATCACGGGACTTTCTGGATCGGGGAAGTCATCGTTGGCTTTTGATACTATTTTTGCAGAAGGACAGCGACGGTATGTGGAATCATTGTCTGCGTATGCGCGGCAGTTTTTGGGGCAAATGGAGAAGCCGGATGTGGACGAGATTGAAGGATTGTCGCCAGCAATCTCGATAGATCAAAAAGCGCACTCAGCGAACCCGCGGTCGACGGTGGCAACGATCACGGAGATTTATGATTATCTTCGCGTGCTGTTTGCGCGTATTGGGAAACCGCATTGTGTGAAGTGTAAGAGGGAGATACAGAAGTTGAGTAATGAGGAGATGGTGGATGTGGT
>CAYYFM010000075.1:0-4100 GCA_964471375.1 uncultured Gammaproteobacteria bacterium | reverse complement strand
CCTAATCCGAGAAGATAGTGTGAGACGAGCATTTCGAGCCAGACACGGTGACCTTCGCGGCGACCGAAGAGACCCATGCGGAGAGCGGGAAAAATGACCGTCCCTGTCACGATAAACGCGCAAAATGAGTAGATGAGAAGTGATAGGATCGAATACGGTGCGTTTGTGAACACGAGCCAGCCTTGTTTTACGAACAGGACATAGATGAGTCCGAACAAACAACCGATGACGATGTGAAGGAGCAGTGCAACGAGAAATGTTTCGTGCTTGTCAAGCTTGCGACCAAAAATAGTTTTGACATCAACAAGAAGTGGTGCATTGGAAACTTTCCATCGCTCCATCAATTCAAGCAATATTGCCGGAATCGAAAAAACCGTAGCCGTAAGTCCTCCAATTGCCGTGCCGAGTAGGTAGTCCATACAGACATTAAATTTGACACAAGTCAGGGATGGTGATATTATCTATACATCACCAACGGAAAGCAAGCCCTGTAAGGTTTCGTCCTTACGGGGCCCTTTCTTTATCTAGCGAGTCTTTCTCGAAGATCATTCATGTAGCGCAGAAATGGACGAAACTCTTTGAATTTAAGAAGACCAGAAAAGTGCTTACGATCCGGAATTTGAACACATTCTAATTTTTCTTTTGAAAGCAAATAATTAACGAGACAGTGAAAGTCGCCATCTCCTGTTACGATCACAGCCTTTTGATAATTAGTGAATTCGATCATCGCCCAGAGCACTAGTTCGGCATCACAATTTCCCTTGGTGGTTCCATCTTTGTACTGCAATGTTGGTTTAAAAATACAGGTGTAGCCCGCATCCTGAAGCGAGACGTATAATCCTTCATTTCCACTGACGTATCCAATAAACAGATAGGCTTTTTTGATGTGATATTTATCGCGTAGATAGACTCGGAACCGTTTAAAATCCAATTTCCAACCTTGCGCACGTATTGCAAGGTTGAGATTTTGACTGTCGATGAAAGCAAAATTATTTTTATTCTGATCCATAGTGTTATTTTACGTCGCGAAGTTTCCTCTATGGTGCTATGCCCATATTACGATCAGTAGGCATACCTAGGTTTCGTCCGAAGGTTACTCCTACTCTAACCCAAATGAATCTCCAGTCGATTATTATCTGGATCGCGAAAGAAAATTCCTTGACCGCCAAAGTCGTCTTCTGTGATGCCATCTTTGCTCATTTTGATTCCAAATTCATGCAGATAAGACTGCCATTTTTTAAGTTCATCGAGTGTATCGACTTTCCATGCAAAGTGATGAACTCCGACGGCCTTATCCGTCGCTTGTCCGACGAATGCATTTCCTGACTTGCCCGAATCTGCTATCCAAACACTAAACTGACCGTTCGAGTAGCCGACATGATGTTCGGATTCATCGATTATCGTGAACTCGCACAAAACTATTTCATAAAAAATCCGCGAGCGTTTTAGGTCAGTGACGTTCAGGACAATATGCGCAAATTTTAAATTCATACTTTCTTAGTAATTACTCATTCGGATATACCACAATCACTTTCTTCGCGCCGTTCTCCACATCTCCTCCATTCCAATCATGCATTGCATTCATGATTGTATCGATGTCGTAAACGTACGCCTCGCCACGACGAGTGCCTGGGTCGTTTGTGATAAATTGGGTTTCGGTGTAGCCGCGAATCACAAGCATGTGATAGAGCGGGCCGATCCCAGAGAAGTTAGGATTGCCGAGTTGACGACCGGCAGCTGGGACGATGATCGGGTGACCGGTGGCGATGAGAGCTTTGAGGTCGTCAGCGGACGGATCGGATAGGACATCGACGCGTGTGTAACCATACAGCGCCTTGATAAGCTCTGCGGTTTCATCTGCGGTCGTATCTTTATAGAAACCAAACTGCGCCATCTCCTGTGCAATGATTTTTTGAAGCTCTGTCTCAGCTGTGTCTTGTGTGATCACTCCAGATGTTCCTTGATAGAACTCGTGCACCATGTAGATAGATGCCTCCTCGCACGTTTCCTCGTGCACTTCGTCCCAGTTTGCGTGCGGTGCTTGAGAAGTGAACGGGACGGCGAGATTCAGTTCGTTCAAAACGGCGGATTCGGACGGGACGGATGGGATAGGTGGTTCGGACGGGACTAAAGTCTCTGTGAATACAGGATTCCCAGCCACTTCAGTGGCGTCAGGATCGGCAATCTCCTCTAACTCCTCTTCCAAAACCACCTCACTCACCTTCATCACCTCAACAACCTCCTCGTACCCCACTTCCTCCGGCAATACTGGCGCGGACAGTTCTGACAGCAATTCTTGGATCTGAATACGTTGTGTATACAATCCAACACAAGCTGCAAGAATGATGAAAATCAGTGCTCGAATGAACCAAACAGCGCCCTTCATAATAACGGTTCGGCTCGTAATGATGGATAGGTACGTAACTCTTTTATCGGTTCCGTTGAATCAGGAATAATCCTCCAGCATTGTCCAGATTCTAAAATCGGTTCGAATGTCTTTCCATCGGGCGAACGCTCATCAAACTGACAATAATAATTTTCTGGACATTGTGTATCCGCCTCGCAATGACAAAATGGATCTTTTGCTTCACGGCAATACGATCCGTCACCAGATGTAAAACAGGGAATGCCAAATCCGCATGCATCATACACATCTGGTTCGTTGAAACATTCCGTAAATCGAGTGTACCGAATCGTTCCGCCACTTGCCACACACGCATCCATCTCCGGTTCAAATCCATCGACACACGTCGTACAGGTTGGCAGATCCGCAGTTGCCACTTGTTCTGGAATATCAACGGGCCTCTGCATCGCAACCACTGCAAGTAAAATCACGGCTCCCAGTGCGCACACAAACGCAATCAGGATTCGACGTTCTGACATCATATTGTGTGCTTCACCAACCATTCCTTAACAAGACGCGTTGCCTTCACATCATCTTCGTTGTACGCCAAAATTTTCTCGATCAATTTTTTATCACGCGTTTTCAACCATTCCTCAACCCACAACACCGAATTCGCTCCTGTTGCATCAGCCGTCCGCCACTCAAACCCGATGTAGCTTGCAATATCTTTAAGCGAATAAAATGTGAGAGGAAAAATAACGCTCGCGCGAATCACTTCAATCACATCGATCATGTTGCGCTTGAGTGCTTCCTTTGCAATCTCGGAACACCCGTATTTCGCGATGAATCGATTGACGACTTCTGTTTCAAACCATCCATAATGGTAGATCGGCGCGTCAAGATGACTTTCGACAAACCCAACAAACTCACTCCACATTTTTCCTTCATCCGTTGGATTCTCTGCAAGAAATGCGTGATACGTTTCTTTTCCATTTTTGACAACGATCGCCCCAAACAGATAATCGAAATCGCGAAGGGGATCGGATTCGATGTCGAAATAAATCTCGATATTGGACGTAGGAAATTTGACCGCGCGCCGGACGATGTGATGATTGTCTCGAATCGCAATCGCTTGATCACGCAACATTTCCACACGACCTTGATGAAGTCCCGGACAAATTCGCAATAAATCGTGGACAGACTTTGACGCAAGGACATCGATCGTTGTAATTCCCGATGCGGAGAGTCGCAACACCTCTTCATTCCACACACGGTTCAACACAGACAACTCATTGCACGCATGTGAATCTTGTTTGCACTCTGAAAACCACGGCGACTGCTTACACGCACTCGTCACAAAATGCACCGGACGTTTTCCGGCAACGATCGATTCAATTTCATCAAGCGTAAGTTTGTACTGTGCCTCAAACTCTTCAATAAGATACGAGAGTGTTTTCGCATCAGGTGTAATCACATACCCCTGCACCGGTTTCGTTCCTTGAATTCGCCCCAACAGCTCTGCATAAAAACATCCTTGAAACTTAAAATCATCGCGGACTTCTCGCGCACGTTTAATATCCGCCGCAACATAATAGTAATCCCCAAATGTTGATTTCCCCTCAACACGTTCCAAAATATCCGGATGCCCCACCCAATGCTTATCAACAAGCACCCCTCGATAAATCGAGTGTCGTCCTTCCCTCATAAACGCAAGTGTTTGCTGAAACGCCTGCTCCGGATCCTCCGCAGTGACCTC
>CAYYFM010000074.1:0-25058 GCA_964471375.1 uncultured Gammaproteobacteria bacterium | reverse complement strand
GTGTAGCGTTTAGCGTGTAGCGTTTAGCGTGTAGCGTTTAGCGTGTAGCGTTTAGCGTGTAGCGTTTAGCGTGTAGCGTTTAGTGTTTTCCTACACGCTACTTCCTACACGCTACACGCTACTCCCTACACGCTACTCCCTACGCTTCTGTAAACAGCTTCCAGCCTCACCATCAAGGGATCCCATGCGAACTCGACTTCGGCGCGACGGCGGGCGGAATCTCCGAGACGATTTCGAAGATCAATTTGCTCGAGCATTAACAACATGGCACGACGTAATTCTTCTGCGTCCCCTGGTGGAACTAAAAGACCTGTCTCCCCATTCAACACAACAGAACGGACACCTGGTAAATCAGACGCAATAGAGGGAATTCCACTCGCGGCAGCTTCCAGCGCAACCATTCCAAATGCTTCCGCTCGCTCTGTGGACGGAAAACAATGCACGTTGGCCATGCGGTAATATTTCGGCAAATCTGAATCAGAAACGTTTCCTAAAAAGACGATGCGCTCTTTCAATCCAGCGATTTCTGCATTTGCTTCGAACGTCGCTCTCAATGCTCCGTCTCCGATCACAACACACCGCCACGGATAATTCTTAAGTCCTTCAAGCGCTTTTAGTAAGACAGGGAGTCCTTTGAAATGATGTGCGGGATCGAGTCCACCGACAAATAGAAAAACAGGGAGATCATCGCGCCAACCTAACGCGGCTCGTAATTCAGGTTCTGATCCAGGATGAAATCGTTCGAGATCTACTCCAAATGGCATCACTTCTACACGACCCAAAGCTCCAGACACCTCTTTTAAATCACAAACCTCTGCATACTCGCGAGAGGAAACAAGAATTTTTTCTGCACGATTTACAAGCCACGGAAAGAGCAGTCGGCGATGCGCTTCGTAAATAGCTCCACGAATTCCGTTCACAACAGGGTCGTGATGGTACGTCATGACAAGTTTTTGATCGTGACGCAGCGCTTTTCCAACAATCGCTGGCTCAGCTCCACCAAAAAATGGATAGTGCAGATGCACGATATCAAACCCAGATAATCGACGCACGAGCGATGGAACCACTCCTGCGTTTCCAACATGGAGTGGTGATGGAACGCGATGCACATACGACGGGTCACCCTCAACCGATTCATATCGTGGAGTAAACACGTGAACGTCAAAATCATGCGCACGCAATCTCTCGGTGTATTCATGTGCCACGCGTCCAATTCCTCCACGATACGGAGGATAGGTACAGACGACTTGTGCAATTTTCACCATACAATGAGACGTTTGAGAAAAAACCAAATCGTTGAAAGAAGTGGATTCACGACAAAATCCACAAATGGATTTTTTGTTTCCTGATGTTCGATCTTCCCTGTCCATAGCCGAACGATTTCGCGATCCGTCACTTTTCTGATCAAAAATGAAGCACGACGTTTCTTCAAAATATGCGCCCATGTTTTTGGAGAAAGAAGATCAAGATACACACACAATTTATCTTTCAACCATCCGCCTTTTGCGGCGAAGATGAGAAGTCCAAGTTCGAGAATGATGAGAAATGGCGCCAAGACAAGTAACGTTCCCATTTTCAGGTGCGAGAAAAAAACAATCAACCGTGCGCGTTCCATCCAATACAGTTTCTTGATTGAACGGCGAAACTCGTAATGATGATACGCGATCGATTGAGGAGCAAGAACATTTTTGAATCCCGCAAGCCGAATACGCCACCCAAGCTCCAGATCATCATGATACATGAAATAAAACGGTTCGAGCAGTCCGACAAGTCGGAGAACAGAGCCACGATACAAAACCGCCGCACCAGAAGCATACGCAAGTTCCTGATTCGTAGATTCATGGTTTTGTCGCCAATTCGTAGATTCGTATCCACCTCCATTATCCCTCGCAAACCCAAATCCTAAAAAATGCACCATGCCGCCAGTGACATTCAAAACGTTTGGATCTTGCCAGAGACGGACCAAAGACTGGACGGAACCAATCATTTCGTCTGATTCAGCAACACGGACAGCCTCCGTAATTGCATCCGGATCGAGTTTTGCATCTCCATTCAGTAAATACACGTAATGTGCTCCTTCAAGCAAAGCTCGCTCAATACCGATATTATTTCCTCCCGCAAATCCCTCGTTGGTCGCGTTAGGAAAAAAAGTCAGACGCATCAGACCGTTCATCTGAGCCACTCGTTCGCGGATCCATTCAGCCGATCCGTCTGATGACGCGTTATCCACAATGATCAGATGCAGTTGATCCTTCGGATATCTCAATGCCTCAACAGAATCAAAAACCTCGTCAAGAAATGGACGAGTATTATATGCAAGATAAACAATGGCTACATGGGATATTTTCATAGGGACTTTAGTCCCGTCTGGTCTCCTGTCTCTTCGATCGCAATCTTTCTTACTAACTTCGTGATTTCCTTTTCTGTCTGCTCTTGTCGAACAAAAAGACGAAAAACAAGATAGGCAAGAATAACAACAGCGAGATACACCGCGAGATCTGCACCGCGTTCAACACCAACAAGTTTCGCGATGACGTCCGCACTACGTGGCCACAGTGCAATCCCAATCACAGCCAACCACAATCCATTCCAAAGAAAAAACCAATGCAGACTCACTTTTTGCTTACGGTACTGCTTGACCGTGCGTGATACGGCAAACAATGCAAACGCGATCAGAATTCCTTGAAACATCATACATGCGTAAAAAACTTATCCTTTAAAATATCCTTCACAATCCCAAACGCCCTGAGCGACGACGGACTTTTTGCAAGCGTTTCTGCTGAATATCGAATGGTCACAGGACGCTCTACAAAACGTAATCGTTTCACTTTGATAAGATCAAGAATTTGTGACGCATGTGCCATTCGGTCAAGGGTGATCGTCATCTCACCTGCGGCTCGACGAGACAGGGCACGAAATCCATTGTGTGTATCTGTCAGTTTCAGGCCAGAAATTACAAGCGTAAATAAACATGCCAAACGGTTTGCAAAAAAACGCGTTGCTGGCATATTCGTCTGTTTTCCCAAAAAACGCGAACCAAGCACCACGTCTGCTTCTTCACGAACGATCGGATCAATCAGACTAGGAATTTCTGATCCATCCATCTGTCCATCTGCATCAAAATGCACAACAATATCTGCATGCAAAACCGTAAGTGCATACTCTGTTGCCGTCTGAAGCGCCGCGCCTTGCCCTCGATTGATCACATGACGTAATACAATCGCTCCTGCAGCGCGCGCACTTTCTGCCGTCTGATCCTTCGAGCAATCATCCACAACCACAACCAAATCCACAAACCGACGCGCATCGTGAATGGCGTCGGCAATGCGAGTTTCCTCGTTGTAAGCAGGAATAAGGGCAACGGTGATCATAATGTGGAGTACTCTATCTTGTTCGCCTTCACATAGTCAATCGTCTTTTTGAGACCGTCTTCAATGCGCACAAGCGGTAGCCACCCAAGCTCTTTGGCACGCGTGATACGTGGCAAACCAAGTTCAGACAAAAAGGTCATCGGCGCATCATGACGCACATTTGCGGTCGTCCCAACCATATCCAAAATCATCTGTGCAATATCCGCAATATCATGGTCGACGTCCGATCCCAAATTCACGAGCCACTGATCGGTCGGTGCTTTCATCAGACGCAAAAGACCGTCCACACAATCGGTCACATACATGAGAGAGGTGTGAAATGGCTTTCCTCCATACACAACAACATCATTCCCATCAATCGCGGACAGGGCAAAATCTGGAATCAACTGACCGTCATTGAGTGGCATTCGCGGACCGTACGTGCGAAAAATACGCGCAACTTTTATTTCCAACCCGTGCACCTGTCGATAGGTCGCACACATCGTTTCTGAAAAACGTTTTCCTTCATCGTAACACGCACGTTGCGACAAATGATCCGATCCACCATCAAGATCTTCCTCATGCAAATACGGATTGTCTTTTTTCCTCGGCCCATACACAACCGCACTTGATGCAAACAACAAACGCGCTCGATACTTTCGTGCGAGTTCAAGTGCTTGATAATTTCCAAGCGAATTTGAAAGCAACGTTTGAATTTTGAATTGATCAAATTGCTTAATCGTCGTTGGACAGGCAAGATGATAAATTTCTTGAATCCCCTGAAATGGTAATTTGAACGGGGCAAGCTCGGTAAATTTATCAAGATCGATCGGCTCGTTCGCGTCAATACGCAAAAATTGAAAATTCGAATTTGGAAGTAAAGAATCGATATTGTGAACCGTCCCCGTCGACAAATTATCAATACAAACCACCCGATTCCCTTCCCGAATCAATCGTTCACACAAATGCGACCCAATAAACCCGGCTCCACCGGTCACAAGAATATTCTTCTTTTCGAAATGCAAGTCTGGCATATGCGTCTAGTATAGCAGAAACATGCGAACGCCACTATTTCAAAGGGACTTTAGTCCCGTCAGACACGGACGCGACTAAAGTCGCTAAGAACACATTCATAGGGACTTTAGTCCTGTCAGATCCGGACGCGACTAAAGTCGCTAAGAACACATTCATAGGGACTTTAGTCCCATCAGACAGGGACGCGACTAAAGTCGCTAAGAACACATTCATAGGGACTTTAGTCCCGTCTGGTTCTTGACGCCACTTCCGTCAGAGCGTAGATCGTAACTTGAGTATCGACGTATCGATCGTATCCTCTGCTGTCATCGCCTCTCCTATCGAATAGTGCGAAAACAACGTTGGTTCGATGTCGATCACGTAGTCGCTCCAAGACGGACCGTACAAAGATATGGCAATCGATTCGGACGAAATCTCGCGTAAAACAGGACGCCATGTCGTCGCTCCTGTCTCGACGGCGTAGACTGTTTCTTCACTTTGTACTTTGACAAGCACGACTCCGGGTTGTGGTGGTAATACTGCGCCGAGCGATAACGTCGAGAGTGTGGCATCTGTAACCCACGCGACCGATCCAAAAGAATCCTTCCATGTAAAAAATGTTTGTGTGTCCCAAAGCGGATGACGTTTCTGGTCCTCATCAACATAATACACCGTATCAAAACCAGGTGAACGAATATACGACCCTGCAGTCACCACATCAATCTCTTCATACTCCCCCGTAATCGGTGAAATTCCTATCTGTGGTTCTGCGGTTACAAACGACGGGGCGATGGCAAGCGCATTCGCGATGTTCAACCTTCCGGTTCCCATCTGTCCTTTTCCCACTCCATCTTCTTTCAGCGGGTCTGCGGACAACTGCAAAATCGTTCGAATAAGCGACGGTGTGAGCGAAGAATACGCCCCTTTTAATAGCGCGATCGCTCCGGTCACGAGTGGCGCAGCAACAGATGTTCCTTCCCACCCTCCTGCATAGCTTGAGGAAAAATCCGCCCAATCATCGTCCTCATACATAAGCCCAAAAATATCCACACCAGGCGCGGACAGTTCTGTACACTCTGAACCATAATTTGAAAAATACGCCCGCTCGTCATTTTTATTCGTTGCCGCAACACCAATCACCCAATCAGCTCGCTTTCCTTCAAAGCACGCGGGATAAATCGGCGTCTTGTTCAGATCAATTCCTTCTTCCGAGTTACCTACCGCGGCCACAACGGGAATCCCTGCGATGTATGCCGCATTAATCGCATACTCAAATGCCTCATCCACTTCATATCCAGTGAATGATAAGTTGATGACATCCGCCCCATTATCAATCGCATACTGTATCGCGTCCCGTGCATTTCCAGAATCTCCTGCACCATAATTATCCAAAATACGAAGTGGCATGATACTCGTTTTCCAGTTGATTCCAGAGACGCCGATGGCATTGTTTCCAACAGCGCCGATCAATCCTGCAATGACCGTTCCATGCGCAACGCCATCTTCAGCAAATGGTTCATCTTTATCTGGCGTCGGCGTATTATCATCCTCGACAAAATCCCATCCATTCGTGTCATCTATGTATCCATTTTTATCATCATCCTTTCCATTTCCTGCAATCTCATCGCCATTTGTCCAAAGATTCTCCGCCAAATCTTCATGATCAAAATCCACTCCGGAGTCAATCACGGCAACGACAACATCCCGCGATCCAGTTGCTGTATTCCATGCCTCAGGAGCACTAATTTTTTCCAAATACCACTGATGATCATAAAGTGGATCGTTCGAAGTTCGTGCAAAAACTGGTATCGCTATACTGATCCCAATGATGATAGAAAAAAACGTGGAACGAATTTGATGCAGATTCATATTCTAAATTTCAATCTTGATTGTGGATCCAGCAACAGGTAGTTTCTCGATCACATCTCCGTTCTGATCATCCGATCCAGATCCGTCATCCCAGACAAAGTTATCACCACCGAGAATCGTTGCTTTAATCGTCGGAGATTTTCCGGCGATTCCTTCGGTGTTGAGAGAAAGTTGATAGGTGTGTGCGGTTGCATAAATGGTAAGTGGCGAATCGAATGTGAACAGGAGAATTCCGTAATCTCCATTTCCTGTTTCAAGTCCAGACGGTGTCGTATCAGTCGTCTTTGCAGACGCATCGTACAGAGAAAAATCTATGTGGCCTATCTCTCCTTCCGCAAGTTCATCTGTCCCTGACGTTTCATCTGAAAGGGTGACAAGCTCATTATCATCTTGCGAATCCCCATTCACCTCTGCCCATTTTTCAAATAGATCATTATCTGCTCGGTCGGTTCCTTCTTCGTTTGTTTCAATTTTGAATGTGAGCGTGTTCACTTGCGACGTTCCTTCTCCCGTTGATACCAGTGTGAATCGCATCACTTCGGTCTCGTCATCCTGCTTCGCCGTTGTCGCAACGCCTCCCGATACGAGTGCAACGGTTGGATGATTTCGTAATAATGTCGCAGACGTTCCTGTTTTCGTTTTATCGGTCACCGTATCACCAATATCATCTTCTTCGAATTCTGTTTTTGAAGTACTGCCCATGGCAGAAAACGACGTTGGTTCAAATTCTAATCCGATTGAGTCACCAGAAACAGCGCCGTCACTTGTCGAAGCGAGATCAAGTAAAACATCGGCGTTCATCGTCTCACCTGACGGGACGGTTAAATCCATATCTTTAAATATAACCCCTCCGACGGTGACCGATCCATCGTAATCTGTCGTTCCAACGCGAATTCTTGCATCTGTCACGTCGCGCGCTGAGTCTTGATCGAGAAACCGCAGGTATAGCGTATCTATAATCATATCTTCATCATCGGATGCAGCCAAAGACAAAGAGTAAAATTCAACATCTTCGTCTCCCATCACTACAATTTCATCAGGCGTTCCGCTTCCAGAAATCGTGAGTGTCCCTGACGATCTAATCGTTAAGAAACTTTTCGGACTTGTGCCACCGTTTATCGCTTCCCCACTTATTTCAATCGCATGGGCAGATGAATCCGTTACATCAACTTCATCTGTAGACGAAATATCAAATGCAACACGATCAGGCAGAGATCCTGTTGGAACATCTTCTTCAAGTTCAACTTGTACAACAAATGATTCTTTCGCTCCCGCTGCAAGTGACCAATCAAGACCATCAAAGACAACTTTTCCATCCGAATCGATCGTGTGTGTGGATTCTGTTGAGTCGTCGGAAACGCGGACAAGAAAAACGGTCTTGATCACATCATAAATAGAAAAATCTGCTTGATTATCTGTATCTGTTCCTGCAACAAAATCGTCATCATCTTCCCCTGCGTCGATATATCCCGTGAGAACGATTCGATCAATCGTCACGGCTTGGTCTTGTGAACTCGAAAGGGTGAATCCAAAAATATCAATGAGATCGGTTTCGCCATGCAATGCTTTTGTTGATTTAATTGCCCCATCACGCGCCAAATCAATCGAACCTTCTACAATCGTAAACGTATCACTCTGAACTTTTTCTGGCGTTGCATATTCTGACTCCTCACCTTTCACCATCCACTCCGTTGCAGAAAGATAAAAGGTTGTTTGATATTTTTCGTTCACAGGAGCATCCTCGTCGAGATCTGCCAAGATTTGAAACACGTACCGACCAGGTTTCAATGTCTGACTTCCCGTCAGCACAACCGTCTGCGCATCATCATCACTGGAAGTTTTAAGACTCCCAGAATCAAATAGTTCATTTCCCGCAAGATCCGTTACGCGAATATTTTTCAGATTTGCCTCAATTTGATCCTCATCTCCATCCCCTCGAATCAACCCCCCAGCATCCGCATCATCATCTACATTTGTTTTTGCTTCGATCAATAAACTCACCTTTTGCATGATCGTTTCTGTTTTGATCGAAACAACAAACGATCCAATAACCGCATCATCTGTTCCCGCCGCGAGCGTTGTATCAATCGAACGCTCTTCTCCAACCACGTCGTTTTCCTGATCTTCTCCAAGACCGATTTCGGCGGTGTCGGACAGATACGATGCTTCACGCGTAATCGAATCCCCTTCAGGTAAGTCAACAGATGTAACAGAAATGGCGTGCGATGTTAAAACCCCATTTCTAGAAATTCCTGTTTCGGACAGTTCGTGCAACTCACCTCCATGAACAAAATAATAGGCACTCTCGATTTCAAGAAGCGTTCCGTCTGGGTAGACCGCATCTTCTAAGTCGTTTCCAATTTCGTAGGACGTGAAAAACCCGTCTGCAAGATCGTCCACGCGCGACGCCCAATCTTCACCGTACAACGACAATGCAATCGTCTCAGAAGTCACCCAGCGCAAAATTCCACCAGGTTCTACGGCGTACACCTTCGGATTATTCGTGAGCTTAACCAATCGCGTCCCAGGACGGTACGTCACATTGCCCCCAAGCGTATAATCCGCAAGTTGCTCATCGTCTATTGTCTCAACATCATCAAAATCTTCATACCAAGACTTGAATATCTGCTCATTTGGAAAGACAAAACGCTCCTCGCCTGAAATATAATAAACCGAGGAGGTCGATTCGCCTTTGATGAGCTTTCCACGAGCTTCAAGAGGGTGAAACGGGATGAAAAGGGAAAATAAAGGAATCAAAATAGCGAAGATTCGGATTCGATTTACAAAAAAAACACCAACACGCATAGTTCGTTTGCCTCACTACAAGTAGTGTTGGTATTATAACACGATCTATAAGGATCGCTGCAACTCGGACGGGACTAAAGTCCCTATGAATTCCTACAAACTTCAATCCCTAAAAATTCCTACAAACTTCAATCCCTAAAAATTCCTACAAACTTCAATCCCTAAAAATTCCTAGGGACTTTAGTCCCGTCTGGATTCTGCCCGTTTCTTTTTCAACTCCGCCAGCATCTCTATTATCGAATCATCCTCAGGATCTAGCACCGACGCGACCTGATAATGCGAGATCGCTTCGTCGTACATCCCTTGACTGGCATACCAGCGACCAAGACGAGTTAACAGTCCGGTTGTCTGCCCAAGATTTCCGATGGCTGTTTCAAGAATCGTCTGCACTTCTGCGGTACGCTCAGGAAAATGCTCATCAATTAAATCCGCGAGTTTGAGATAGGTCACCTCGTAA
Organism: uncultured Gammaproteobacteria bacterium; assembly: GCA_964471375.1. Lineage (GTDB taxonomy): Bacteria > Patescibacteriota > Patescibacteriia > UBA9934 > GWF2-40-263 > YC12-FULL-57-11. The sequence continues at coordinate 15,563 of CAYYFM010000074.1, read as the reverse complement.
GCAGAAATATTCACTGCGGCACGCCAAGATGCTTCTGCTCCAGCATAATCTCCCATTTCAAGCTGAGCTTGTCCTAAATTCTCAAGAGCAGGGGGATCATTTGGATTTGTCCGTAAAATATCCCGATACCAGTTCGTTGAAATCTCTAATTCCCCTAAGCCATAATACATGTTTCCCAACACCAAAATCGCCGTCAAATCACGCGTCCCAGCCGCCTCATTATCCTCAACAAGCTGTTTCTGAACCGCCAACCGCTCCTCAAACGTCGCCCGAACATCAGGCTCCATCCCACGTTCGACGGTCGTAACAAGGACAGGTTTTGAAGGATCGAGAGTTCCAGGTTCGGAAAGCTGAAGCTGATTCCACTCCCAATACCCACCAAGCCCAATGATAATAACCGCCGCCGCCCCAATTTTGATCCATTTTGGATTGAATTCACGCATAGTTCAATGGTTCGACATGCTCACCACAGGCATGTTCACTACTTAGTAGTCAGATGATTGTAGCGAACTCGTCTTGACCTGTCTACACATTGGAGTCAAACCGCGCGTAACCAAAAACCCACGCCATAAAGGCGTGGGTTTTGGTACGGAGAGCGGATCCTCGGCATCCGTTCCGTTCGGTGCAGCCAAGGCTAGCACTTGCGTGCCAAGCCGATGGTCCTTTGTAGCTCCGAAGAGTACAGAAAGATGCTGCGATGAACGTTCAGGATGAGTGAAGAAATGCGTTCACGTATTTCCAGCAACTAGTACTGGATTGTACCGCCCGTAACTGGGAGGTTGTCGACGAGAGCACCAGTAATACTAGCACCTTCGTTATCATCGTCCCAACGAATAGCAAATCCATCGTTGTCATCTGTGGCGTCGAAAGCAGTATCTGTGTCTGCTTCGTCTTCGTCGATGATATCAACGCGGATTGCGTCATCATCGGCTGAGCTGGCACCTGTTGTGTCAACTTTGACCACGTATGTCTTTGTTTCACCAGCACCGATTTCTTCAGGACCTGTTGTTGCAGAACCTTCGAAATCGAGAACGGCGTACTTGATCACTTCACCAACGTCACAGTCTTGTGCTGCGTCGCCAGCTCCGCTATCAAGGAATGTCCAGTCACCAGCGTCATCGAGTTTGCTCGAGGAATCGTCGGTGTCATAGATTTCCCACTTTGTTACGTCTTCAAGACCAGTATCTCCGGCCCCGTCGTCACACTCGTTAAAGTCGTTATCATCGTCAGACGTTGTGACCGCGAAGATCACTTTGTCAAGCGTGACATCGCCACGTGAATCCGCTGCAACGTTGAAGCGGAACACCTCTGAATCACCAGCAACACCAGCGCCCGATGGGGAGCCAGAAGCGAGTGAAAGAGTTGGCTGTGTCTTACGAAGTGTCATGACATTGAAACCAGCAACGTCAGCGACGTCGTCAGCATCAAGGGAGGTGTTGGAATTGTATCCATCAGCCTCGAACTCTTCGTCAACGAATTCAAGTTCGATCGTGTCGCCAGAATCGGCTCCACCTGAGCTTGAAACACTGTTTGTGTCGATAGAAATCGTCACGGTTGCGTCATCATCAGCCTCTACAAAGAGGTCGAGGTTGTCGAACTTCACGAATCCAGCGGCAAGGTATCCAGTGTCTGTTGCTTCTTCACCTTCTGAGTCGGTGTAGGTAAGGGTTACAGACGATGCAACTGAATCGTCAGAACCGGTGTTCTGCATCTGGAATGCGTTAATGATAAACGATTCCGTTGATGCTTCGAACTTCACTTTGGAAATTTCAACGTCTGTTGAAGCTCCAAGAATGATTGAAGAGTTTGGTGTTGATCCAGATGCAGAAACCACCATGGTTCCAGCGGTCGTGATCGTCACAATGGTGATTTCACCATCGTCTGTGTCATTTCCTTCTGCGAGAGTCTCGACAACGGAATCGCCATCGGAATCTTCAGAAGTAATGTCTCCATTGTCTTCGATGTAGAAGATGTAAGCATCTGCTGTATCGGAAGAGTTCTGGTTTGCGAAGTTACACTTCACGATAATCTTTGCGGTTTCTCCAGCATCGACTGTCCAGTCGAAGTTGTCGAAATCGAGAGTTTCGTCATCGTCATTGAGGGATTCTGGTCCATCAATAAGAGCGCCGGACTCGTTGTCGTACAGTGAGCAGGAAGAAACGAAATCAGATTCGTCAATATCCAACTCATCGCTCCATGTACCGTCGTCGTCACCATCAACGGTGAGCAACAGGTCGGTCACGGTAACTGATTCGGCATCGCCAGCTTCAAACGAGAAGCCGACAACCGACACGTTAGAAGCACCTTTCACATATGTTCCAGATGCTGGTGGGGTTGAAGCAGTAACGGTCATGCTCGATGTTGTCACCGTCATGTCGTTACCAATGATGTCAGCAGATGGGACAACGTCGCCAGCAGCGAGGGTGTCTCCATTTGCATCTTCAGCCTCAACGTTATCCATGTCGAGTTCCATGTGGTAAACCTCGCCAGCTGTTGCATCATCAGAGACGTCAGCTGTAAGCATCAGGTCGAGCGATTCGCCAGCCTGCAACTCCATGTTGTCGTCAAAGGTAATGGTTTGTGCTGCGTCGGAACCGTCGGCATCGAGCTCTTCTGGACCCATCCAGACAGAACCGTCTTCCTCACGGATTGCAATGTCTTCAAGAGCACCGAAGTCGCCACCGGCGTCGTCGATGAGAAGACCTGTATCGTCGTTGGCGTCATTGTCTTCTCCAGCATCTTCAACACTCACTGGAATCTCGATAATTTCGGTCCAGTTTGCAGAGGTAATAGAGAATTCCATGAACACAACGTCACTTCCATCAACGACAATGTCGTCAGAAGAAGGGCCGTTGAAGGCAAACGTAAGTTCACCGCCTTCGATCGTTGTAACAGATCCTTCGGCAGCTGTGTCGTAATCTGTGATGTCTACTCCGAGGTTGAACCCGAAGTCTTCACCAACAGCCACAACATCAGCTTCCTCTTCGATCGTTACAGTGATCGTGTCTGCTGCTTCTCCACCGATGTCAGCGGAAACATTGAACGTTTCAACATCGCCATCTTCCAACCAGATAGAGTCTGTGAGCTCGAACGTGACCAAGTCATCGTTCACGCTTCCAGAAGCAACGAGATCGCCATCGTGCCAGAGCTCATAGTTGTCGTGATCAGCAGCGTCATCGACGTTGACAGTCACTTCAGAGAGCCAAGCATCTGTCGAAGTCTCAGCGTCAAATTCAGCAATTTCTGCTGCTTCTTCGCCGATCGTTGGATCAGATGGATTGTTTCCAGCAGTAATGGTGAGAGTTCCAGCAGATTCACTCGAGAAGGTCATGGTGTTTCCAGAAACTGGGAACGAACCAGAAACCGTCGCGGAAGAAGTCACTGAATCCTCATCGGAAAGTGCAAAGCTTGCATCATCTCCAGAATCGGCTGCTGCCGTAATATCGGCACGAACCGTCACGTAAGTTGAGTCTCCAGAGTCAAGAGAAATATCAAGACCTGTAAAGCTCACATTGCGTGTGGACGAGTTGACGTCGCGTGCGTCGGTGAGACGAACGGAGCCTTCGTACAAGAACGCATTGTCGATATTATCAACAGAACCAATGCTACCAAGATGGAAAACCATTTGGCTCACATCGGCGGAACCAGAAGAAGCCATGAGTTTCACTTTGGTGAAAGCAACAGAGGCCGCTCCAGATGGAATGGTTGCTGATGCTGGCGAATCAGAAGCAAGAGAGACCGAGAGGCCGCCTGTTACTTCTTCTCCGAGCTGTGCCGCGTCGGTCAAGCTGGAAGATTCGTCTTCGAGGTCATCTCCGGCATCCAAACCAGCGAGGTCAACACCTTCACCATCAAGCACGTTGCGTGTCTGGAACATGTTGGCCGAGAAACCAGCGTCGGAAACCATGAGCATTTCGTCACCCCACACGAGGTAGGTCACTCCATCCATGTCCACAAGTGCGCCATCAAAGGCATCACCTGCATCGGTGAGGGACGTTCCAACTGTGTAGTCAACGAAGAAGGTGTCTGGGACATCATCAATCATGGTGTTCCAGTCGCTTCCTGCGAGACCTTCGGCCACTTCCTCAGACTCTACCCAGCGGACAGTGCCTTCGGTTGAGACGACGTACGTCTTTGGATCGCTCTGGATTTTCACCCAGCGTGAACCTGGTCGGTAAACGACATTGCCTGCAAGCGAAATCGCTGCAAGTTCACTGTCGGTGATTGTTTCAACATCGGAGAAATCTGAATACCATGTAAAGTAGGATTTCTCATTCGGGAACGCGTAGCGGGAACCGTCGGAACCGTAGTAGTACACGGTTGAGAGCGTTGTTCCTTTGATCACATCGCCAGCAGAAGCTGCGCGAGCGGACATTGGAGCCACGAAAGCAGAGATACCGATGGACCAAAGAATGGTCGCAGCGGCTACCGCCACCGTGAATGCACGTTTCCCAATTTTGAGGGAGTCGGTCATAAAATATTTTGTACAAAATTAGTTTCTAAGACGTACATGCGGCCTGACGGCCTCGACCTTTTGGCATGAACGCGCCTTAACGAATTGATGGGGCTTAAGCCCCGGCACGAGATCTGACGGACGGGACTAAAGTCCCTAGGAATCTTTCCTAGCCACTTTATAGGAATCTTTCCTAACCACTTTATAGGAATCTTTCCTAGCCACTTTAGTGGCGTCCGCATCAGGTACCGTGCCGGAGCTTACAACCCTGTCGTAGACCCCGAGCTTGTCGAGGTGGTCGTGATTTCGATTTCTAATTCCGTGATAATTTCTTCTGATCTCACAATCGCGACCTCTACCACCGCGAGCAGATCGAACGCTTTTCGATATCCTCCGACAGCAAACGTGTTCATTGCTTCGTGGATTGCCGCGTCGTGAGAATTGACTGTAACACGTGCTTCTTTTATCCGATCTGTAAACGATGTGTTGGTCACTCCGCGTGCCGTGAGAACGTTTTCGATGACGGACAGTCGGCCAAGAGAAAGTGCTGTGCGCGTATTGAGATCTGTGAGCTCATCTTGAAAATTTTTCTGAATCGCTTCTTCTGTTCCTTGTTGCTGATTCGATTCATGACTTTGAACAATCGTGTTGACCGCCTGTGTGTTAGATTCCTCTGCAACCGTGAGTGCACCTGCGACGTCGGACTTACTTTCCTCTGGCACAGACGAATCGTTTTGTGCAATCGTTGCGGCGAATGCATCGGTTTTAGAATCGACGATCATCGCGAGCTCTGCCGCCTGTGCTGGATCGGACAACTGGATCGAGACGAGTTCTTCATTCACCGAGGCAATTTCTTGTTTAAATCCGTCCACAGCCGCTTTTACTCGCACATCGTTTCCTTCTTCTGTTGAACTTGTAATAGTCGTGATTTCATCGAGCCTTCTCCCAGCAAACTCCGCATGAAGTTTTGCTCGTTGTCCGCCTGATGTTGCCAAAGTAATTTGTACACGCTCCGTTGCAAGCTTCACTGGATACAGGACATCCCCCGGTATGGAGTCGAACGAGGCATTCACCGTTGCGATCCATCCGCCAAACATGATGGCGAAGATGGAGAGAGCGACCGAGGCTGGACGCATCCAGACGTGGGAGAGTTGATAGGAAAAATATTCGAGGTAGTCGCGCCATGTGACCACATATGGTTTGGTATTTGGATCAATACCAATATCAGCAGCAACTTTTTGCCACATACGTTCCATCCCCTTATCAGAATAATCACCACCAAACTCTGGGGCGTCTTTACATGATCGGAGCAGTTGTTCAATTTCTCTTATCGTCACAAATTTTTTCGAAGTTCTTTGAGTGCCCGGTGAATAAGCCCGCGGACAGCTCCTTCATTTTTTTCAAGTCTTTTTGCTATCTCAGCATATTCTAGTCCTTGAAAGTATCGTAGGATAATCACCTCGCTCTGGTCGGGTGATAAACGATTCAATTGTTCTTTTAACAAACGAACATCGGTCGTTGCCTCAATCTTGCCTTTTGTTTCCTGTGCATCAGCGATCTGCGTTCCTTCATCTATGAGAGCATCGATCGAAACCGACGATTTATGTGTTCGGTAATAGTCGGCGACTCCGTTTCTTGCGATGTGATAGATCAGCCCGCGAAAATGATGTTCTCTGCCATTACCATGCGACGTGCTTATGTAAGACCATGCTCGCATGAACACCATTGCGACAACATCCTCTGTGTCTTCAACTGTTGGCAGTTTAGTTCGTAGAAACTTGTACAACTCCTTCTTGTACGTTTCAAACAGTTTTCCAAAAGCCGCTTCGTCACGGAACTGGCGGATTCGGAATAAAAGAAATTGTTCTTTTAAGTCTGGCACAGGAGTAAACAACGGTTAGTGAGTATTTGTTATGATGAGCGGCGTATTCTAGCTCATTTTAGCCAAAATATCAATGGCTGTGGGTAAAAAGTTGACTTCCGTGACTTTTCTGGCTACACTGGTGTGGACAAACTAATATCATCCTATGCCTCTTGCTTCCATAATTCGCCTTTCTGTCTCTGAAGCCGCCCGCATGTTCGGGGTTTCGCAGCGAACCGTTCGACGCGCCATCACCGATGGCCAAATTAGCTACGTCGTTGTCCAAGGACGCTACAAACTCAATTTTGAGTCACTCTTAAAGTGGTCACAGGATACCACAACAATACGAAACAAGCGCGACCGCCAAGGCATCGGCCAATACGTCGGCCAATGGAAAATGAAAAACAAATTGTTCTCACCAAATCCTAAGGCATTGGAACAAACTGAGATTAAATAATATGCATCGCTCTCGCGTCATTGCGAGGAGGAACGACGAAACAATCTCTCGTTACGCGTGGGATTGCTTCGTCGTTGCACTCCTCGCAATGACAACACTTCTGATTTTAATCAAACCTGAATTCGTATCTGCCGCAACCAGTGACTACGTTCGCACAGCCAACTACTACCTCTTGTCTGGATCTGCACTTGAAAACAAAAACACGATTGCAACTCTCGCGGAATTTGATCTCATTATCATTCCATCCGAAGCGCAACTATTCAACAAACCTTTTTTCTCGGACGTTCGAAAGCTCAATCCAGACATTATCATTCTCGCCTACGTTCCAACCGTTTCCTGGAACAACGTGTTCTGGTCCGACGCTCTTCACATCAAACTGTTGAAAGGAATAAAAAACGATTGGTGGTTGCGTGACAGTGACGGAAATAAAACTTCTATCTGGCCAAACACTCATGCACTCGATCTCAATTCTGGGTGGACAGATTATCTCGCAGGATTTGTAAAATCAGATATTCTTGCAACAGGATTATGGGATGGTATTTTTTATGATGAAGTCATGGATCGATCTGACTGGAAACAGGGCTATAAAAAACTATTTTCAAAAACACGGACGCTTGTGGGAGATCAGGAAATCATTATTACTAACGGAAGCTCTGACAGCGACTTTGCTTCCTACGTAAATGGTCGCATGTTTGAAACGTTCCCATCCACAAAAAACGCAACGTCATCTTGGACTTCAAACACAAAAAATTATCTCGCGCTCGAGTCATCCGTAGGTCACGATCCAATCATGGTTATAAATGTGAATACCGAAAACACTGGAACCCAAACAAACTATCAAAAAATGCGTTTTGGATTGACGACAACATTACTAGGCGACGGTTATTTTTCATACGACTACGGAACCGAAAACCACGCACAACTGTGGACGTACGATGAGTACGACGTCGCGCTTGGTGATCCAAAAGGCTCCGCCGAATTCCTAGGGACTTTAGTCCCGTCTGGTCCAAGCGTCTGGGAACGTGACTACGAGAAAGGCAAAGTCGTCGTGAACGCGACCAACACCACACAGACAGTGAAACTGGGAGGAGAATACGAAAAACTCCACGGGTCGCAAGACACAGTGACAAACAACGGCGCGATCGTCTCAAAAATCACGATCGGATCGCAAGACGGACTTGTCCTCTTACGGCCGCTTGAAACGCTTTTGCATGCAACATATCTGAACGGAGCGTTTGCGCGAATTTTTTCATCAACTGGCGCGACAAAACGGAACGGTTTTTTCGCGTATGATTCATCGGGAAAAGGAGGGACGCGTGTGAATGTCTCTGATCTTGACGGTGACGGGACAGAGGAGACCGTCGTTGCGGACGATACGTATGTGACAATCTACGAAACAAACGGGTCTGTCAGAAAACGTTTCGCGCCTTACACAGACGCTTACAAGCTCGGCGTAAACATCGCGATCGGGGATTTAGAAAACGACGGTTCAATCGAACTTGTGACCGGAACAGAAAACGGTGGAGGTCCTCAAATTCGAATTTTCAACGGGGATGGAAATCTCATTCACCCAGGATTTTTTGCGTATGACACGGCATTCCGTGGCGGAGTCAATGTTGCCATCGGTGACTTAAACGGAGACAATGTCAATGAGATCATCGCCGGGGCTGGAGTTGGCGGTGGCCCACACGTTCGCGTCTTCAATAAAGACGGGAAGCTCATCAACCCAGGATTTTTCGCGTACGATGAAAAGTTTCGGGGAGGAGTGAATGTTGCGGCAGGCGATGTTGATGGAGATGGGATTGATGACATTGTAACCGGCCCTGGTAAAGGGGGCGGTCCTCAGATTAAAGTGTTCGATCGCGACGGCGGACAAAAAGTACAATTCTTCGCATTCGAGGCAGATGGAAATGACGGGGTCGAAGTGTCTGCTGCGGATCTTGACGAGGATGGCCGCGCTGAGATCATCGGACTGTCGAGTGATGTATTTACATTATCATTCAAGTAGCCTATGTCTCTTCCCGACCAAATAAAACAAGGCCTTGCCTGCAATACGATTGCGGATGCAAACACGGTGATGGCAAAAGCAGTCTGTCTTGCGGCACACCCTGGAAAAGTTGCAATTTTTCCGCTGGTGCACTGGTTCGAAGCGCGCTACCGAGGGAAATATCGTTTTGCACGGCTCGTCTTTTTGTTCGACCTCTTTCTTGTCGGCCTTGTTGCTGGACTTGGACTGGTTGCGCTCGCACTTCATTTCTACAAACCAACGAACTTTTCTGACAAGATTTTTTTCAATGCAGATATCGCTCCATCCGAAATTGTTTCTGGCGCACCATCGACGCTCATCATCCGATATACGAACGGTACAGGAGAAGAATTACGTGACGTAAAAATCTCTCACCGATTCCCTGAACATTTTCTGTTACAAGAGCTTGAAGGAACTAACATCAACTGGAATACGCATGAATACACCATTGACGCGATTAAACCAGGTGAAACCGGTTCCATAAAAATTCGCGGTGTGATGTTTGGGGATGTCGGTGGCGAACAAACGTTTCGGACAAACATGACATTTGTTCACGGAGATAAAGACACAGCGGACTACAAAATGGGTGTTCATACATTTTCTCCAACGCGATCCACCCTTGTCCTCAATCTGTCACTCCCTGAAAAAATCATCGCTTATCAACCCGTCGACGGCACTCTCACCTACCAAAACACCGGCACGATCGACTTTCCAGAAATTTCCGTCAAACCCACCTGGCCAGCCGAATTCACCTTCCTCTCCTCCGACACCCCCCTCTCCTCCGGCTCCTTTCTCATTCCGGCTCTTAGAGCCGGAATGGGCGGTGTGGTCGGTTTTCATGGGCGACTTGGCGCGGTTGAAGGTGAGATCACCTTCACATTTCTCCCATCGTTCACCTTTGGCGACACGAGCTATCACCAAGAAACACTGACACATACTGCAAGCGTGATGCCACTTCCGCTTCAGATTTCACACAGTGTTGATTCCGAATCATTACGTCCAGGTGGAAAAGCGCGTGTTACCATCACTTACACAAACGTTGGTGAAGCTCCTGTCACAAATGTCCAACTTGGGGTTGAAACAAAAAATCCGTTTGTTTCAACAACCTCAACGACGGTGAATCAAGCACAATATCCAGATCTCGCCACCGTAGAACCTAAAGAGACGGGAACGATCACGATTGAAATTCCACTTAAACGATCGATCGAGCAAAGTCAAACGTCTGTCTACGAAAACATTCCGTTCAAAACAACCGCGACAGCCACGTTTGACATGGATGGGGTGACAAACGCAATAACCCGCGATAGCGAAACAACCGCCACAATGACCTCTCCAGTCGTTCTAGACACTTTTGCCCGTTATACCGCTTCAAGTGGGGATCAGCTCGGACGCGGACCGTTACCGCCAATTGTCGATGAAACGACAAAATATTGGATATTTTGGAACGTACACGGAACAACAAATACACTCACCAACGTTCGGATTGAAGGTGAGCTTGGAGAAAATGTGGCTTTCAGTGGCCGTCAAACCGTTTCACAAAACGGCGGAGTTGAATACGATATGACAACAAACTCAATGGTGTGGACTTCCACTTCTCTCTCACCAACTCTTTCTCCCTCAAGCAAAATCGTAGGGATTGCCTTTGAACTCGCTTTGACACCATCAGACGACCAACTCGGCTCAACTCCAACGTTACTAAAAAACATCCGCATCACTGCCACCGATTCAGTCACCGGCGCCTTCGTCTCAGCTTCTGGAGCAACGATCACCACCAATTTACCGTCAGACACGCTTGCAAGTGGAAATGCTATCGTGGAATAACTTAACCAAACATTTTTTTCCAAACATCTGCAACATTTTGTTTAAATGATCGCGGTTGCAAAATGACATCTGCGCCTTTTGGTTTTGTATTATTATTTTCACGTTCTCGTAGCATTTTTCCATGCATTGCTTTCATTTCTTCCGCGGTAAATATCTTTGCGTCACTTCCAATAATATCTTCAAGTCGTTCACTTAAGACGATCATCGCTCGTGCTTGTTCAGCTGTTTTTGGACCGTTATCTTTTACGGCAGAATTAATACGTCGTTGCAACGCCCGAACTTCAAGAGAGGAGAGTTTTTTAATATTTTCTGCAAGTGTTGGAGCATGTACCAAAAATTCAGCAGGAGATTTTGCATTCGCTGCACCTGTAAGAGCACTTTGAAAAGGAGCGCGTTCCTTTGCAATGCGTTGTTGTTCTATGATTTGATCAGAGGCACGTTCACGTCTCGCAACTTCAGCAGCCTTGGCCCTTTCTGCTTCGCGCTCCTTGTTTACTTTACTATCAGCATCCAGTTTTGCTACATCCGCAGGAGTTTCTGGAACAACTCGCCACATACCAGCATCCCCAGGATTCTTTCCTCCGGCAATCATTTCATGTCTCATATAAGCTCAGGATAACATACCTATCTTCTCCACATCAACCTCGTACATCCTCATACGCCTTCATCACTTTTGCATGATGGTTATGAATATGAAACGTCGTCTCAACGGACAAACGTGCAGCGCGTGCGAAAGAAAGACGTAAATCTTCGTCATAAACAAGACGCATGACAGCTTCCACCCAGCCATGCAGATCGAGAGGTGGAACGAGCAAGCCCGTGATGCGATCTTCAACAACTTCATGAACACCACCAACATTTGATGCAATGACCGGTTTTCCTACCGCAAGTGCTTCAAGAGCAGACAATGGAAAATTTTCATGCACGCGCGATGGCAACAACACGCACAGCGCTCCTTGAATGAGTTCTTGCAACGCATCTCCGGATTGAAAACCCACAAACTGAATGTTAGAACTCCCATGCGCAAGTGCATGAAGTTTTGTTTCTTGCGGTCCAGATCCAACAATCTTAAAAGGCACGTCCCCAAGCTGTTTCGCGATCTGAATAACTGTTTCTACCCCTTTCTCCTCGGACAATCGACCGAAATACAATATGTAGCCATCATGATCAAGTCTCGGTGTGATGGTTGCTGGATCGGCACCATATGGGACCACGCGGATTTTTTCCTCTGGAAACCCTCCAGCGATCAGTTTACGTCGCATGTAATCAGATGGTGTAAGAAACAGGTCCACCCGATTGCGATAGGATCCACGATGATAATGATATTTAAACGCCGCAATCTGTGCGAACGTCGCTGCGTAAGAATTTTTGTGAAATTTAGAAAGCGTTCCTCGCACAAGATCTACACGGGAATAGTCTTTTCCACACCCATCTGCCCATCTATTGTATTGTGGTGAAATAAGATGATGATCGTGAACCGTCATGACCGTTGGAATATGACGGTCATGTAGCGCATCAAGAATCGACGGGGAAAGCTGTGTGTAGATGTTATGAATGTGCGCAATATCTGAATGTGTCGCGTCGATCAATTGCGACATTTTTTGTTTCGATTCGAACGAATAAAACATCCGAGCGAATGATCTGAACCCGACAGGACTAAAGTCCCTTGGAAAACGGACGGATTCGGTTTGGATGAACGACGGAAAAAATTCAGAGTATTGCGTTGAAAGATTATCTGGATGTTGCATGGCGAATGGAACCACTTCATGTCCTTGTGTTTTCAGCCAATCCGAAAGATCGAGCAGATACCGCTCAGCTCCACCTTTCATGAAATAGAATTTATTTGCTTGTAAGATACGCATAGGGTCGGAGGTATTGAAGGGTCGGAGGGTCGGAGAGGCTTAGTGTTTTATAGATAAATTCGATGACATCTGCTCGATCATTCGATTTAGCATTTTTAACACCTCTGTGAGCAAAGATTCTACCTGCAAAAAATCTATCTGTTGTATACCGTTTATTCTTTTAGCAATTTGGATTTGCGTATCAAGTTCTCCTGCTGACCCAAAACTCATTAAGAAAAAATATCGGCATGACTTATCTGTTCCACGTAGCCGCCCTTCTGCAATATTGGATGCAATCGATACAGCTGACCGTCTCATTTGGGAAACAAGACCAAATTTTTCTTCTGTTGGAAACTGTCGAGTCAATTGATAAATCAAATCTGCTAACTCAATTGATTTCTGCCAAACAATCAAATCTTTATAAGTAAAAAGCATATCTATCCCTTAAGGCTCTCAGAACCTATGACCCTCCGAACCTTTATTTTTTCCTGTCCCAACACAACAACAAATCCACCGTACAACCACAGATAAAACGCAAGCGTTCTAATCTCAAACACCGTGGACAGAAACGCATTCAGCGCAATACCAATCATCGCAGCCGCAACTCCAGCGGCAAGTGATCGGACGAACGGATCATCGCTTCGGCGATACACTCGTAAGCATTCTCGAAACAACGCGATATACACCCAAAGGAAAAAGATCATGCCAAGCGTTCCTGTTTCGCCCCAAAGAGAAAACCAGTTGTTGTCGATGATTCCTTCGGTTCCAAAAACACCAAAAGGGAGGCCGAGTTGTTCGTAGACTTTTGTGTTCCCGAGTGCTGCAACGGCTCCTCCACCAAATTGGCCTGGACCGAAGCCGAATAAGGGGGATGCAGGAATCACGGTTAACGGCGTCTGCACCATCCAGAACAGTCTTCCGAGACCATAATATTCCCCACGCCATCTGGCATAACTAAACGCTTCGTAAAAACGTTCAACAAGCGTTTGTCCTGGCGCTTCGGTAATGAAACGGACGTTGAGACCCGTCACGCCAAGGTAGAGACTTGCAAACGCGACGAAGCTCACAATCGCAATCGTAATGCGACGATCGCGATGAAGATAAACACCAATAAAAACTAATCCGAGAAGAAATGCAAACCAGGAAGCGCGCGAGTACGTGAGAACCAGTGCAGGGATCCCAAGTCCAAACAGAACAAAAATATCATGCCGCCACATCGTGTGATTTCTCAGGGACTTTAGTCCCGTCCGAGCCGACAACTTCAGTTGATAGAACATTCCAACACCAATGAGCAAAAAGAAATACAAAAAATTTCCAAGACGGTCGTACCGGCCGAGTGTGGCAAAAATACGCGATCCTGGATCCCAAAATTGTGTGACGCCTCCCGTAAGAGTAAGTTCGCCAAAAGAACGCGTGTCGGATGGAATGAGAAGTTCATCAAGCGGTGTTCCAACAAACGATTGGGTGATGCCAAGAAGAGATTCAAATCCGACTACGCCGAGCATGATAAATGTAAGTCGCTTCACATATTCACGATCGGGTTTGAGATGGATGACGATAAAAAAGACGAGAATGAAACGAATAATCTGTCGCATTCCCAAAACGGCGACAGATGGTGGAACCGCGTTAATAATCGCGGACGACACCAATATAATACAAAACAAAATAAACGGTAAATCGAGTGAAGTCGCACGTGGTTTGGTGTCGCCTGCAAGAACTCTCCACACAACGATTGCGCCGAGAAGATAAATGAGTCCCTCAGAAAAGAACCGCGCAAACAGGTAAATGTCGTCGGGGGTGAATTTGAGAATGACGGTCTCGAAAGGAAGATAGACTGCAAGAAATGCAAGGGTGAGAAGTGGGCGAAACACCGTGATGGCGATAAAGGCGGTAGATAAAAGAATGGCGAGAACGCCGAGTGTTGAAAAGAAAAATTGCGTTATGACGAGAAGGGCGAGAACGAAAATGAACGCGAGGAGGCGCATATAACTTCAGTATAACAAAAAACCGGTCTGAAGACATCAGACCGGGAGTGGGAGAAGAACTAGGGGTACGTGACTTCGAACGCGCCGTAGCCGTCGCCAAGGTCGGTGGTGCCGCCCTCGACAAACAGTGTGGACACGTCCTGCCACCCGGACAACCCGCCAATCTGGGTGCCATCGAGCGCGACCCCCTGCGATCCGTTCGTGAACTCGACGTCCACGGTGATCATGTCGCTCGAGTCGAGGCAGTCCTCAAACTCGGCGATGACGCGCGTGCCCATCGAGCCAGTGGTGGCCGAGAAGGTCACACCGCTCGGAACCGACGCGTACCAGTCGCCGTCAAGCAACAGCCTGTCGGAAACCGTGACGTTGAACTCCGAGATAGTGTACGCCGAGCTCAGGCTGTAGGAGAGCTCGATGTAACAGACGAGCGAGTCGTCAGCGCTGTCGATGAGTCCGTCGCAGTCGTTGTCGACTCCGTCGTCGATCTCGGTCGCGTCCGGGTTGATGTCCTCGTCGGTGTCGTCGCAATCGTCGCCGTTGGATACGTAGCCGAGGGGCGCCGTACAACTTGCGAAGCTCTCGAGCGGGTTGCCGTACCCGTCGCCATCGAGATCGTGGTACCACGTGGTCTCATCCTCAGTCGTAGCGTCGCAGTCGTTGTCGACTCCGTCGCAGACTTCGGTTTCGCCCGGGTTGATCGACGCATCGCTGTCGTCGCAGTCGTCACTCGTTGCCGAGAGAAGACCGGTCATGTCGTCGCACGACGTCATTGAGACCGTGCCGGCGTACAAGTCGCCGTCCGCGTCGGAGTACCAGTCGGTCATGCCTGTGGCATTTCCATCCGGATCCATGTCGTCGCCGAGCCCGTCGCAGTCTTCGTCCGTGTCGTCCACGTCGCAGACTTCGGTCGCACCGGGGTTGCGGTCGGCATTGCTGTCGTCGCAGTCGGTGTTGTCCGAGACGTAACCTTCCGAAGCGGAACACACTTCTTCGGAAACGTTCTCGTCGCCATAACCATCGGAATCCACATCGACGTAGAACGTCGAGAGAACACCGTTGTCCACCGTGCCATCGCAGTCGTTGTCGACTCCGTCGCAGACTTCGGACGCACCCGGGTTG
>CAYYFM010000073.1:0-44926 GCA_964471375.1 uncultured Gammaproteobacteria bacterium | reverse complement strand
ATGAAACTCCGAAAGCATTATTTTTATTCAGGTGTGAAGGCAAGAGAGGGGCTGGACTACTGAAATAAGTTGAAGTATTATCCCAAAGAACATTTCCTAGCCACTTTTTTACCCACCAAAGCTTTAGCGTCGGTGGGAGTGGCGTTCAGAACCAGACGGGACTAAAGTCCCTAGGAACATTTCCTAGCCACTTTAGTGGCGTTCAGAATATAGTGGCGTCTGAATACACAGATGTGATAAACATTTCAATCAATAATTAATCGGGCTGTGGCGCAGATGGTAGCGCGCTTCGTTCGGGACGAAGAGGCCGTGGGTTCAAATCCCGCCAGCCCGACCATTTTATGACATTCGTTTGGATCATTTTTTTTATTCTACTTTTTTCCCTTGCCTACGCCTCGGCATCAGGGGCGCCTTGGGTGCCGACATTTCGGGGGGATATTGATCGTTTGAAGAAATTGCTTGCGCTTCAGGATGGAGAAAAATTTGTGGAGCTTGGATGTGGGGATGGAAGAGTTTCCATGTTCCTAGCCACTTTAGTGGCGTCCGGATCTGATGGGACTAAAGTCCCTAGGAATTGCAATCTGGTAGGAGTCGAGCTTTCTCTTTTGCAATATCTCATCGCAAATATCCGTCGTGTTATGCTGCGAACATGGAACGTCCGATTCGTCCTCGCAAACGCCTTTCAATACAACTTACGCGACGCAGACGCAGTGTACATGTTTCTCATGCCAGAAACGTACGAAAAAATCCGACCAAAACTCGAAGCAGAACTCCGTCCTGGCACCCGCGTTGTCACGTATGTCTGGCCCATCGAAGGCTGGGAGCCATCGGTGGTGGATGAAGTGGAAGGGAAGTCGAAGTTGTTTTTGTATAGGAGATAAAAAATACCACTCAGACTACTGAGTGGTTTTGGTCAGCGGAGGGATCGACGACAGTCCTTTCCGAACGGCGCGGGCGATTTCAAAACGTGATAGTTCCGTTGGCCTGATGTTCGGATGTGTGGTGGAGCCGTTGAGTAACTGTCCGGCTTCGTGGAAGTAGTACCAGTGTTCGGCTCCAGGAAGATCGCGGCCTTTTCCTGATGTGACGATCTTCCCGAACTGTTCCATCAAGTCTTCCAGTTCCACGTCTAGGTTTGCGGCGTGGTCAAATTCGGCCTTGACGATCGCACGTGCAACGGCACACACACCCGCTTTATTTCGTTCCGTTGTCCGAATGAACATCTGTACAGAACCGTTCTGCCTCATCTGCACGATGATGTCTGCACCTTTTTTGCTACGACACCAGCCGTTCATGGAACGCAGGTCACTTTGAACGAATGCGATTTTGAACCCGTTCAGCGTTTCTACCACTCCGTGTTTCTGAAACTCACTTGCACACGTTTCGTTGAATTCAACGGCTCGCGCGTGGTATGCATCGAACGCAGCGAAGATGAACAATGTCATCTCGTCGACATGCAACGTTCCATAGCCCGCCATCACTTTGAGAAGCTGGCCAAGTTCGAGATGTTGCTGTCCTGGCTGTGTGTCCGCTTTTCGGATTTCCTCGAGCAACATTTTTAGTTCTGGAAGATGGCTGACACCGAGGTATTGGGCGACGAGGTCTGCAGATGTCGTGTTTGGCATACGACCTTCCTTGCCGTGCTCGTCAAAGACACGAAGATCTTTCGGTCCTTTGTAATCGTACCCAAGCATGCCGATCACGATACACTCCGCCTCGCGACCACCAATGAAGGAAAGAGCTTCCTCATCCGACGTTGCATAGAGCGTTTGTAAAGGATTACGCTCATCCCACGCAAACCGTCGTTGACCGTACTTCCGAAAAATCCATTCCGCCAACATCTCGTCGGCATGTTCCGGAATATGCGTGACAATAATCCGTTTTCTGGGTTTCAAAGGACCCATGCTTTCTCCTGTTGTCGTGAAAAAGAAACGACCGATCAGTGTAGCAAGAAAATCAGTCGGAGTCAATGAGCTGCGAATAACAAATCGCTACAAATTCAACAAATACTACGAATTGCTACATATATTCGTTGCCATTTGTTGCATTTGTAGAATTTGTATCGATTTGTTATTCGCAGCTCATTGTTATTCGCAGAAGAGGTTCGACGTACGTCGGACCGAAACAAAACACCCCCCAACGCAGAGCTGCCCCGAAGGGTGTCTTGCGTCAGGGGGTCAGAGACTCCTTGACTACTGACGGTCGGCTACCAGCGGTTGGAACCACCGTATCCGCCCCGTCCTCCTCGACTGCCGAACTCGCCGTAGCGGTTGCGGTCGTGTCCGAAATCGTCTCGTCCGCGTCCGCGCTCTTCAGCCCGTTCCCGAAGTTCAGTCTTGGTCGGCGGAACGTATCCGTCCGGAACCGCTTTCACGCACACCCCGCGGTTGACCCACAGGTTGCGGTTGGCGTTGAGGACGACAGCGTCGGGTGCTCCGGCACGCTCGATGAAGAGGTTTCCCGTCTTCTCCGAACTCGTTCCGGGCGAAATCTCGAGTACGAATTCGTAACTACGCTTGACGACGTTTTCTTCACCCGTTTCCTCATCGAACTCGGGGCGGTTCGTCGGCTCGGCTACCTTCACGCGAAGTTCGACGGTTACAGGCCCGATCAGCTCGTTCGGCTTCAGGCCACTCGAGAGATGGATCGCCATGCCGTGAGCCTTCGCGAAAATGTATGCAGGAGCGTTTCCCTTGGCAGGCATTTCGGTGAACGTGATGCCGGAGTTGGTTCGCACAACTGCATTTTCCCACTTGTGAAGCACGTAAGCTGCAACGTGGAGGATGTCCGTTCCTTTGGTCGGAACGTTGTACTCGTACTTGGCCGTCTGGCCATTGATCAACGCTTCGAATTCTTCGTTCAAAACGACAGGGGCGAACCCCTTGTACAGAGGAACTGCTTCCATGATGAAAACTCCAGGAAAATTCAACGATACCCGGGATTGGGCAGACGATTTGTGCTCGGAAATGAGCGCAGAATCGGATCATTACTATAGCACAAAAACACGGTCTTGTCAATCCACGCCTGTCCTGTATAATCCGATTTGTTATTCGTAATAGTTCCTTTTCTCTATGAAAATAAAAGACTTACTCTCCAACGTCCTTCAAAATGCAGAACTCATGGTTGCGAACGAACCATTTACTTTTTCTGGCAAAGCCACGATTGAGCTTGAGGGTGGAGAAGCGCGGTATTGGCTGTTTAGTTCAAATGGAGGGATGATAAGCGTTTCGCCAGATGACGAAGAGCTGACGTATTTCCGTATGCTTGATGAGGAAGTTGAACCGGAGAATGAAACGGTCGGCTATGCCGGAAAAGATTTCGAATTTAGCTATGAAGATGTTGGGTCTGTAACTTCTGTGGAAGGCGATGCACAAATCGAAAGCGACGAACGCTACGCTTTTGCCGATTACGAAGCAGATGACGGAGAGACGATTCGACTTGTTCACAATGAAAATTCGGGGAATAAACTTGTATTTATTGGGTCGCTTGTCGGCGAAGATGACGTGGTATTGGTGGAATAAGAAAGATAATCAAAACCAAGGTCGCAAAACCTTGGTTTTTTGATATACTATCTTTAGTCTTCGGACTTTTTTAGTCTGTTTGTTGGTCACCTCATAATATGGAACTGTCAGGTCATTTTCATAAAAAAGCAATTTGGCTCATTCTTGGCGGTGTTATTTTTGTTTTTGCTCTTCTGACAGCCATGTGGATTGTCTTTATGAAATTCCATCCTGGGGATGAGATTTCGCGTATGCTTCAGGCGATGTCTGAGGTTCAGTCGTTCCATGAACGGTCGGCGTTTAGTTGGACGCGTGGAGAAGGGCGGGAGCGAACGACGACGACTGTGCACACGATCGGTCCGATCGATCTTTCACACTCATCTGGGTTACAGCAAGAAACAAAGTTTCGCGTGTTTCGTGTGAGTCGTGCGAAAGAATACGTCGATCTTTCAGGTGAAATTCGAACGATCGATGGAACGAACTACCTCACCTACGCGCCGCCAGGTCCTGACATAGAAGGATTTGATTTTTCAAATGAGACATGGATTTCACTTGCAAAGAATGAATTGCCCGCGTGGGGAAGTGTGATTCCTGGGTTGGATGTTCCAGGAGGGTGGGGTTCAGGATCTGAGCTACGAGCTGCGAGCCCTCTATCCCAAACAGTTTCTATTTTTCAAAACCTTCTTGCTGAAGCAGATATATTCCTTATCCACTACGACGATCTCACCGAAACGATCGATGATCGAGACATGCGGATTTTTGATCTGATTTTTGATCCAGATGCGATTCGTGCGTTTTTACTCGAGATGATTCGTCAGACCGAAGGACGTGAGATTACGGATGCGGATCGCGTTCTTGTAGAAACTCAGGCGAACGCACTGGATAATTTGACGATACGTGTGTGGATTGGTGTTGAAGATCATCTCCTCTACCGGTTGCAATCAGCGGGTGCCGTGGAAGGAGAAAAGCACACGTTGATTCCTGTGGACATGATCGTTGAGTTGTCCGATTTTAATGCGGCCTTTATCGGGAATGTTCCAAAAAAATCTATCTCGTTCGCTTCGATTGCTCGATCGATTCTTGGTACACTCGAACAGGCCGAACTTCGTGATCTTACAAAAACAATCGTTGTGGATGATGTATCAACTCTTCCGGTGACAAAATCAGAAACAAATGATGACCCTGATGGAGATGGTCTTTCAAGTATCGTCGAAGCGTTTTATCGAACCGATCCAAAAGTGTTTGATTCAGATGGAGATGGAAAGAGTGATGGCGAAGAAATATTGAGCGGAAAAAATCCACGTGGAGAAGGAACATTGTTTGGGTTTGGACTTGGTGGATAACTATGAAACGATCCTGGCATCATAAAACTCGTTCACCTGATTCATCGTGGCGCATGAATGCGTTTCGGTATGGAATGGTTTTGTTTGCCACGGTGATTGTTGGAAAACTCGCGATTTTACAGATTCTCGATTATGAGACGTACAAAGCGCTTGCGTCTGGTCAGCATGAGATTTTTCGCGAGCTGTATCCATCGCGTGGGGATATTCTTATTCATGACATGAAGGACGAATCGCTTGTTCCTATTGCAACGGTTCAGCAAGTAGCTCGCGTGTATGCCGATCCACGCAATATTGTTGACGCAGACGATGCGGCGGAAAAAGTTGGAACGTTGTTTGGGTATAATGATGATCAAATCGATGCACTTGAAGATCGAATTAAGAATAAACAAGATCCGTATGAACCGATTGCACGTGGGGTGACGGAGGATTTTTTGGAGAAACTCATTGCGCTTGATATTCCTGGAATTCACTACATTCGGGAAGAAGGTCGGTTGTATCCAGAAGAAGGGTTGGGTGGGCATGTGGTTGGATTTGTTGGGTCATCTGAAGATGGGACGTTGTCTGGAAAGTATGGCATTGAAGGGTATTTTAACGATGAGCTGACGGGAACACCAGGATTTTTACGATCTGAACGTGATATTGCTGGACGTTTGATTTCTATCGGAGAGCGCTCGATTGAGCCTGCGATTGATGGGTCAGATGTGGTTTTGACGATTGATCGAACGATTCAATATTTTGCCTGTGAAAAATTGCACGCGGCGGTTTTGAAACATGGAGCGGATGGAGGAAGCGTTGTGATTATCGAACCGCAGACAGGAAAAATTTTAGGAATGTGTGGGTCGCCTGATTTTGAGCCGGATGCGTTTAACGAAGTGGAGAAAATTGAGACGTTCAATAATCCTGCGATTTTTGAAGCGTACGAGCCGGGATCTATTTTCAAACCAATCACCATGGCGGCTGCGATTGATACGGGTGCGGTGACGCCAGTGACAACGTTTGAGGATATAGGTTCTGTGTTAGTTGATGGATGGCCTCAACCGCTCAATAATGCCGAGTTAAAAGTTTATGGAGTGATCAACATGACGCAAGTGCTTGAAAATTCTGTGAATACAGGGATGGTTTTTGCCATGCGACAAATGGGAATGGACAAATTTACGGAGTACGTGAAAAATTTTGGGTTTGGAGTGCGTGAGGGTTTGGAATTAGAGACAGAAATGCCTGGGACGATTGCCGCGCTCGACTTGGGACAGGAAATTTATTCGGCCACCGCAGCATTTGGACAGGGAATCACCGTCACACCCCTGCAAATGGCAACGGCGTATGCAGCGATTGCAAATGATGGGGTGATGATGAAACCATATATTGTCGAGGATGTCGTGAAGTCTGACGGGACACACGAGGTGCGAGAACCACAGGAGTTGCGTCGCGTATTGCAGGCGAAGTCTGCGAGGTTGATTGGCGCCATGCTCGTTTCTGTTATTGAAAATGGACATGGGAAACGTGCGGGAGTGGAAGGATACTACATCGGTGGAAAAACAGGGACGGCGCAGGTGGCAAGTAGGGGTGGGTATGATGCAGATGTGACGATAGGTTCATTTGCAGGGTTTGGTCCAGTGAATGCACCGAAGTTTGCGATGGTCGTGCGTATCGATAATCCGAAAGACGTGAAATGGGCAGAGTCCACCGCCGCGCCATTGTTTGGTGAGATCGCCAAGTTTCTGTTACAGTATTTCGAGATTCCGCCAGAACGATTATGAAAAAACTCATCCAATTTCTCCTCGCCTATTTTGCGAGACAAATTCTTCACAAACACCATCCAACCGTTATTGCTGTTACAGGGTCGGTAGGAAAGACATCGACGCGTAATGCGATCGCGACGGTTTTGAGCACAAAATTTTCCGTTCGATCACCTACAGAAAATTATAATAATGAGTTTGGTGTCCCACTCACAATTATCGGAGAGAAGAGTCCAGGGAAATCTCTTTTTGGATGGATTAAAGTTTTCTGGAATGCTTTTAGCTTGATGTATCCTATTTCAGTTCTAAACGCTAAACGTTACACGCTACCCACCCACTTCGTCCTCGAATTTGGTCTTGATCATCCTGGTGATATTTCACGTCTTTGCCAGATGGCACCTCCGGATATTTCGGTTTTAACCGCGGTCACTCCCGTGCATGCAGAGTTTTTTGCGTCTGTGGAAGATCTCGCAAAAGAAAAAGGTCAGATCGTTCGTAAGATGAAATCTGGCGGGGTCGCATTTTTGAATGCGGATGATCCGCTTGTGATCGAACAGCGAATAGATTGCAGAACGGTGACGTATGGATTCAGCGCCGTTTCAGATGTCCGTGCAGAAAATTATCAGACAGATACAAGCATGGATAAGTGCGCGATTCATTTTGATCTCTGTCTCGATCGGGAGCGTGCCCCCGTTGTTCTTCCAAATCTGCTTGGGCGTGGTCAGGTCTATGCCGCTCTTGCCGCTGCCGCGGTTGGCAAACAGCTTGGCATGACAATCGATGAGATCGTGACAGCTCTTGCAACGCTTGAGCCACACGCAGGACGAATGCGTCCACTCGCTGGAATCAAAGGAACGCTTCTGCTCGACGACTCATATAATGCGGCACCAGCATCCATGAGTTCAGCCTTGGAAGTTCTTAGGGACTTTAGTCCCGTAGGTTCCGCCCGTCGTATTGCCGTTCTCGGCAAAATGGCCGAACTCGGTCAGTATAGCGTTCCGGAACATCGTCTGCTCGGCCTACGCGCCGCAGAAGTTGCTGATCTTCTTATCTGCGTCAACGAAGAAGCTCGCGATATCCGCCGCGGTGCCATTGAAGCAGGAATGGATGAGTCCCACATTCAGTTTTTCGCCACATCCACCGAAGCGGGTCGCTGGTTAGATTTCAACATAAAGCATGGGGACGTAATTCTCCTAAAAGGCTCCCAATCCTCCCGCATGGAAAAAGCCGTAAAAGACCTCCTAGCCGAACCCACCCACGCCCAAGAACTCCTTGTCCGCCAGTACGGTACGTGGCTCGATACATAATATCCAACTGTTCCGCATCTTCAGGTTCAACCCGACTCTGGCCATTCCGGCTCTTAGAGCCGGAATGGCACCGTTTGCTAGTAATTTGCTTAAAAACCCGTTCTGGTGTTCCGATTCTCATTCCGGCTCTTAGAGCCGGAATGACGGTTAGGGTCAGATTAACTACGAAAATTATGCGTGAACCTATTGTTTCGAACAGCTATTATCATGTTTATAACCGTGGTGTAGATAAGCGGGTTATTTTTCTGGATGAACATGATTACCATCGATTTTATGAATCCATGTATTTGTTTAATGATCTAAATTATAAGCACAGAGGTGGAACAGAAATAGAACGAGAAGCGCTTCTTGCTGGTCATGAGGTTTATTCCTACGGAAGAGAACCACTCGTCAGTATTGTTTCATTTTGTTTACGACCTACTCATTTTCACCTATTACTAAAACAAACCGTTCCTGAGGGAATTTCGAAATTTCTTCATCGTGTTGGAATGGGATACGCCAATTATTTTAACATCAGATATGACCGGAAAGGTCGGCTTTGTGAGGGCCCCTTTAAGGCAAAACCGGTCGATTCCGAAGAACATCTTCAGTTGTTGCCACGCTATATTCATTTAAATGCCTTAGATGGGTCTCCATTTGAATGGCGGGATGGCGGTCATACCAATTGGGATGGTGGAGCCGAAAGAAAGCTGAATGAATATCGCTGGTCTAGTCATCCAGTCTATTTGAAAAATAAACAGCGGTTACCTGTTGTTGATGAAGAAATAGTGCGAAAGTGGTTTGCAACGAAAGAAGCGTATCTACAATATCTGAAAGTTCCGACTTTTTTTGGAGCAGAAGAACCATCATTCGTCTGGTTCTAATCTTTCGGGCATCTTACTCTGTCAAAGCCATTCCGGCTCTTAGAGCCGGAATGGCACCGTTTGCTGGGGTTTAGGATTAAGTGATTGTATAATTCTGTCGTTTTGATTCCGGCTCTAAGAGCCGGAATGGAGATATTTAGAACTCTTGACGGGAAATCTTTGATCCCGTATAGTGTCGTCAACAATCTAAGCCGTAGAAAACAGGTTGGAGACTCTGAGTGTATCGAAGAGTTTTCATAAGTCCTGTCGAGGTATTGCGTGAGTTTTCTCGCGTTTTGTCGAATTCTGCGCTTCGGTTGCAGAATTTTTTATTAAAGGTCGAAAAATCGTTACATACGACGAAAACATACTGAATTACGGAAATACAGAATGTACAGAAAAAATTTATCTCGTTATTTCCGTATTTCCGTAATTTCGTATGTTTTCGTAGTCAATAACAACTATTATGCCAAAGACACGCGCGCAAAAACAGGAGATTATTTCTGAGATTGCGAATCACTTTCGGACGATGAAGGCAGCGGTGTTTACATCGATTGGTGGATATACCATGGAGGACGCTGACTCACTTCGTGCAAAAGGGAAGGAGCAGGGGATCAAATCGTTCGTGGCAAAAAAAACATTGCTCGAACGTGCCCTTAAGGAAGCGGGACTTGATGTGAATATCGAAGGGCTTGAGGGAAGTATTCTCACAACCGTTGGATTCAACGATGAAGTTTCTGCTGCAAAACTCATGGCAGAGTTTGGAAAAAAGCGTGATGCGATTCAGATGATTGGTGGAATTCTTGAGGGAAAACTCATGGATGCCAAGGCGGTTAAAACGCTCGCAACGCTTCCAAGCAAACAGCAGTTGCTCGGCCAGTTGGTCGGCACACTCAATGCTCCTATAACGGGCTTCGTAAACGTTCTCGCAGGAAACCTGCGTGGATTGGTCACGGTGCTTGGAGCAATCAAAGAAAAGAAAACAGCCTAATATTTAAGAATGAGCCAAAGGAGCCAGAAAAGCCATATGAGCCAAAGGCGAAGGAAAATTATTTCCTTTTTCTCTGGCTCCTCTGGCTCATATGGCCCATGTGGCTCCTAAACGTCTATGTCTGACGAAACGAAAGTTGAAGTTCCAGCGAAGTTTCAGGCGCTTGTGTCTGAAATCGAAAAGATGTCCGTGATCGACCTTTCTGAACTTGTGAAAGTGCTCGAAGATAAGTTCGGTGTTTCTGCGGCAGCTCCAGCCATGATGATGGCCGCTGCTCCAGCTGCTGCCGCTGCTGTAGAAGAGAAAACATCGTTTGATGTTGAAATCACTGCGGCAGGAGACAACAAGATTAATGCGATCAAAGCCGTGCGCGAAATCACAGGTCTTGGCTTGAAAGAAGCAAAAGATATTGTCGACGGCGCACCAAAAGTGGTAAAAACAGGTGTAGACAAAGCGACCGCAGAAGAAACGTTGAAGAAAATCACAGACGCAGGTGCAACAGGAGCAATCAAATAGATAGAAGGTAGTTGGTAGATGGTAGTTGGGGTTTTCCTTGACTACTGACTACCGACTATTTTTTTATTTCAAATGACTTGCACTGATCGAATAGAGCTTGGTTCCTGCGAGAAAGTAAATTGTTTTATTTGGTTCATCGACGAGGAAATCGGTTACGCCCGTGAAGGCATCTGAGCGATATTGAGTGACAAGAGATCCTCCTTCTTTTTTGTATACAATAAGTCTTTGCGTCGCCGGTTCCAAAACATAGACGTAGGCACTGTCTGTATTTGTCCAAATGTCTGTCGCGGTCGCGACGACAGGATCGACGCTCGCTTGTGTCCATCCAACTTCTG
Organism: uncultured Gammaproteobacteria bacterium; assembly: GCA_964471375.1. Lineage (GTDB taxonomy): Bacteria > Patescibacteriota > Patescibacteriia > UBA9934 > GWF2-40-263 > YC12-FULL-57-11. The sequence goes on along the minus strand of CAYYFM010000073.1, from coordinate 34,356 downwards.
AACCACTCACAAAGCGGACGATTTTTCCGTTTTGTTTCAGAACAAAAACCGTTGCATCAATCGTGAGACTGACCGCATCTGACAAATCTGTAGAGAGCGCTTTGATCCAGCGCGTTCCGCCGTCATATTCGTTTCCTGCACGATTGTATCGGATGAGCTGACCAGATTTTGGCTCAATGACGTATAATTTACTATTATAAAGCGCAATATCTGTCCATCGAGTCCCTTCAATTGGCTTGACGTTTGTCAGTTGCATTTGTGCATTTGGAATGTCGAGTCGCGTGACACCAGGTCGGTCATCCAAAATAAGAATGGTTCCATCTTCCGTTGTTGTTTCAAGAGGAATTCCTGAACCTCCATCTTTTGTTTCGAGAGAGGTGAATGTTTTTTTTGCCAGATCAAGAACAGAAAGCTGTTTATTTGAAGAAACAACGTACATCAATCCTCCATTTGAGAAAAGCGTTTTTCCCGTCGATCCATCATCGAATCCAAGTTCTGCAACAAGATTTGGAGACGGAATATTTACGAGATGTCTCAAGGTGTCAAATGCTTGATTAATTTCTCCGATCAGATTTTTCGATTGCGCGACGCGTTCCTCTGTCTCTTGTGGAAGGGCCGTCGCGAGTGCGAGGGCGGACGTATAAAGTTTGCGTGCTTGCGTTTCATCTTTATAGATAATAGCTCCACCTGCTTTTTCAATCGTGTCTTCAACTTTTTTTACAAGTGAATCATACGCAGCAACTTCGGCAGATCGTGCTTGAGCATTTTGTAAAACGGAAATACCAACGGCAAGAGCAATGATGATCCCAACACCCGCAAGTGCAAGAGTTTTGGATGATTTTGGGAGACCTTTATAGGTAGCGATGAATTGGCGAATGCGTGCGTCTGTCGTTGTTTTGACCGTATTGATTACACGTTCACGCTGTTCTTTTCGTGTGAATTTTACTGTTGCTTGCATGCCCGTTCGGATATGACGTATTGCAAATTTCCAAGCGGTTTTTACAAGCACTCGTGTCATTTTGATGAATAATTTTGTAGAAGGTTTTGGTTTTTGATCTTCGAGGAGCTTTCGTGTTTCTGTCTTTTTTCGATCGAGTTCATTGATGGAAACACTCGCAAGTGGCTGTGCGAATTCTTCACGAACCATTTGGTCTTCGGTTGATTGCACGATGATGAGAGATAAATCTGTATTTGTTGGAAAATATTGCCGAATTTTTTCTGTGGCACTTGTTGGCGGAAGGGTTGAAAGAATTGAATTTAACTCTTCTTGTGAAATATGTCGCCCGATGTCTTTGTTCGAGACACAAAATACGTCGCCGGCCGTGATATCCCCATCGAGGACAACTGCAAACGCCTTTTCCCAATTGGGAAGCGCTTGTTCTGTCTGAATACTGCGAAACAAGTTGAACACCTGATAACGTTGCTCCTGTGTCCGATGTAAAAATAATGCGACAAGGTCTCCTGTACCAGATAAAAACATTTCGTGTGCAGACACAATTCCAACAAGCGCATTGAGCTGATCGATCGGAACAGAAAAATCCCCGTTGATCACACGTTCAGAAAGCGTTTGGTTCAATGCACTCAAGAATTGTTCAAACCGATGCTGAACATTTGCATCTTTTCCAACGGAGTTTGCTAGACGCTCGCTATGCTCGTTGATGATGGAGATGAGTTCCGTTGGATTTGTATTTTTTCCACGAATATCAATCATGAAAAAAACATACCCTTCACGTCCATCAAGGGGAAGAAGCGCGGTTTCATTGATGTGTTTCCGATCTACTGACTCCTCCTTCAGCTTCGCGGCCTTCAAATAAGGGTTCATACACAGGCATTGCGCGTTTGTCTCTTGTTGAGTACATTATATACAATCGTTCATCCACTGCAACAGGAGGACTGTCCCATCTGTGAACAACCAGGGATTTAAACTTGAACAGTTGTTTGGTTCAAAGACACGGGCTCGCCTGCTTGCCCTGTTTTTGCAGCATTCTGAACAGGCTTTTTTTGTACGCGAGCTTACGAGAAGGATCGACGCTCAGTTGAATTCCGTGCGACGTGAACTACAGAATTTAGTTGAATTAGGTATTATTATTGAGAAAATAGACCAACCCGTTTCAAAAACAGTAGCAAGACTTGGGGAAAAAAAGAAGTTTTACATTGTGAATCCGAAATTCGTGCTTTTTGAAGATTTACGTTCACTTTTTTCAAAATCCAGCATTTTCTTGAAGAATAATCTTGTTCAAGAGATTGATGAAAAAGGGGAAATCGCATACCTAGCGTTTACTGGTCGTTTTGTTGGGGTTTCTGATCTTCCGACGGATATATTGATCGTTGGGACCGTTGATCAAAAAGCGCTCCAGAAAGTTGTCTCACAGTGCGAAAGTGAAATGGGGCATGAAATCAACTATACCCTCATGCCAAAAGAGGAGTTTTTGTATCGCCGACAGGTTACAGACCGGTTCCTATTTTCGATTCTCGAAGGAGAGAAGATTGTGATGATTGACCGAGTAAAGGTATAGTATATGGAGACGTTGTTGATCTGTGGACAAGATATTGGTTTTCTGTCGCTTGGACATGTACAGGATGGAGTTCTTGTCGTCAGTAAGACCGTTAGCGTCAGGCCAGAACAATACTTATCCACAGTTGACTCCACTATGGGAGAGTGGGGAATTGAACCATCTGAACTGAGTGCCGTCGCTGTGGTGACAGGGCCCGGATCATTCACATCCAGTCGCATCTCCACCGTTATCGCAAACACGATTGCATTTGTGAAACAAATCCCGGTTATTCCACTCGAGAATCCAGATCATCTCTCGATCGATCAAATTGCAACCCAAATCGACCTAAAAAAATCCATTTCCTTCGCCATACCAACCTACAACCGCCCTCCTCACATAACCTAAATTTCCCTAATTTCCTAATTTCAATCCTATGCAAGCCGTTGACATCATTCAAAGTTCCGTTCTTGGACTTTGGGACAGCATCATTGCGTATCTTCCGAACGTTCTTGGAGCCATTCTCGTTTTCCTTATTGGGATGATTATCGCTTCTGTTTTGCAGACCGTTATCATAAAAGTTATTCAGCTTCTGCGCATCGACGAACTCGTTGCGAAACTAGAGGTGAAAGTCTCGCTTGAAAAAATTGGAATCCGTCTTCATGTTGGAAAACTTCTTGGATGGATTGTGAGATGGTTTCTTATCATCGTCGCTCTTGTCGCGGCGACAGATATTCTTGGTTGGGATCAGGTAACGGACTACTTATCTGAAGTTGTTACGTATATTCCGAATGTTATTATTGCCGTGATTATTTTGCTCGCGGGAATATTGCTCGCGACATTCGTGCGTAATGTTGTAAAAACAACGGTCGAAGCGGCAGAACTTGCCAGTGCAGATTTTCTATCTGGAATCGCAAAATGGGCGATTCTCTTGTTCTCGTTTATGGCAGCGCTCGTTCAACTTCAAATTGCCCCTGGACTCATTAACACGCTCTTTACTGGACTTGTCGCGATGCTTGCTCTTGCGGGTGGACTCGCGTTTGGACTTGGAGGACGGGATCACGCCACACGTTGTCTTGATAAGCTCCGCCGCGATTTAACCAGTGAAAAATAAGTGTGATACTATCTCCAATTAACGCTTCGGCATAGCCTGTTCAAAATCATGGCGAGACGAAAAGAAAAGTCTGAAACATATCGAAAATATGTTGAAGACTTTTCTTAAAGTCGGAGCCTAATTTTGGACAGGATGGTGCCGGATGGTTAGTTGGAGATGGTATGAATGACGGGTATCGTTACGGAACACATCGGTTTTGGGAAATGTTCCAAGGTTTGCTGTTTTGGCTCACCTTGGGCTTTTCGATTTTATTGTCGTTTGTCGTGCCGGTTTGGGTTATTGTTTTCATCATCATCTTTGATTTATTTTGGTTGTTTCGCGTTTTATATTTCGTCGTTCATCTCATGGGCGCGTGGAAATCATATCGCACAACGATCGCGACAGATTGGTTGAGTAAACTCGCGATGATTCCTTCTTCCCAAAACATTCATCATCTTATTTTTCTTCCGACATATCAGGAGAATATCGACATTATTCGTGGAACACTTCGATCCATTCGCGATTGTGCCTTTCCAAATGATCGGTTGATGATTGTTTTGGCTGGTGAGCAAAGAGATTCCGTTCACTTTCAAAAAAATGCAGAGCTTGTTCGGAGGGAATTTGGAAATGTTTTTCAAAAAATTATCGTGACCGAGCATCCGATGAACCAGCCGGATGAAGTTCCAGGAAAGGGGTCTAATTTGCATCATTCCGGAAAGCAGGTCGCTGAAATCCTCTCACGTGACTGTTCAGAGATTACAGATGAGCAAATCGTTGTTTCCTGTTTTGATGTGGACACGGTCGTCCATCCTCAATATTTCGCTTACCTTAGCTATCTTTACACCACAGTAGATCAACCACTTCGCACTTCCTATCAACCAGTCGCTCTTTTTGCTAACAATATCTGGACAACTCCTGCTCCTGTTCGCATTGCGGCATTTGGAACAACCTTTTGGATTTTAACAGAGCTTGCGAGACCAGAACGACTTTGGACATTTTCTTCTCACTCGATGCCGTGGGTGATGTTGAAGGACGTGGGATTTTGGCAAAAAGATATTGTGACAGAGGATTCACGGATTTTTATGCAGGCGTTTTTACATTATGAAGGAAACTATCGCGTAACACCGATGTTTATGCCAGTATCGATGGATACGGTTTCTGGACAAACGTATTATGCCGCTCTTGTTGCACTCTATAAACAAATGCGTCGTTGGGCATGGGGAGTTGAACATTTGCCGTACATGATTGATCAGTTTCGCAAGCACCCAAAAATTTCCCGCGCGGCAAAATTTAAATACCTGTTTAATCACATGGAAGGAATGTATACATGGGCTACCGCTCCATTGTTGATTTTTATTTTGGGTTGGTTGCCTCTGTATGTAACGAGTTCTTCACCAAACGCTCTCGTGCAAACCGCACCGTTTACCCTTGAGTGGCTCATGCGTCTTTCCATGATCGGAGTTTTTGTTTCAGGATTGATGTCGCTCTTTTTATTACCCCCGCGTCCAAAAACCGTTATGAAACACGCATGGGTGATGATGATTTTACAGTGGGCACTGCTTCCTATTACATTTATTTTGTTTGGAGCTTTGCCAGCAATCGATGCGCAGACACGATTGATGCTCGGAAAGTATCTTGGATTTAACGTCACAAAAAAAATCAGGAAAACCTAAAAAATGTTATCCACAAATTTGCTCGCACCTGAGCAATTTTTTTGTTACAATAATATTGACCTATAATGGTCAGCGAACGAACTATGAGACGAATAATCACAAGTCTCGTGTGTCTAATATTAGTGTTGACGGGAATACTTCGGTATCCCGCTGTTTTGCTTGCTGCAACAGGTGTTCCCGAAATCTTAAACCATCAAGGAAGACTGCTTGATGGAGAAGGAAATTTACTTGGGGGTGATGGGACAGATTTTTGTTTTCGCTTTTCGATGTATAGCGACTCTGTCGTAGGAGCACCTGATACAGCGTTATGGCCATCGAGTGCTCCGTCCACCATGACCGTCGAAGTTGTTGATGGTGTGTACTCAGTAGGCATCGGTGATACGTCTGCAGATGGTGACGCACTCGATTTCGATTTTTTTGATACGGACGAAGCGTATCTCAACATCGAAGTCGCTGAACAAATTAGTAGTTCATGCACAGGAGTGACATTTGAAACACTCTCACCACGATTGCGTATCGGTGCTTCTGGGTATGCGATTAATAGCAACTCCGTTGGTGGATACACTCCATCACAGTCGGCGGTCGACGAACAGATTCCCGTTCTTACAGACGGCTCACTTGTTCTTGGAGATACGAATCCGTCTGTGACCGCAACAGGAAGCAACTCTCTCACATTGCAAGGATCGAGCGTTACTGGATCAATCAATTTTTTCAATGCAACGAACTCACTCACATCAACGGGTGATCTTACAATCGCCGGAGATTTTGTTTCAGATCTCGCGAGCTTTGCATCCCTTTCTGTTTCTGGATCATCAACATTGTCGGGTGTCGTCACAACAGGTTCTGATCTCACCGTAACAGGTGACATCACTATCAGTGGAAACAATCTCTCCATGGGAATAAACACATCAGGCTTTCTGCTCATTGCAAACGGAACAGATTTCACACCGATCGGAGTTTCAGGAGATGCAAGTCTGTCCGATTTGGGCGTGTTAACGATTCAATCAAATGCCGTTGACCTCGCGAGTGACACTTCAGGAAATTATCTCGCCACACTTTCAGATGCAGGAGCAGGGGATTTGTCTATCACTGGATCTGGATCAGAAAACGCGGCTGTGACTATCGATATCGTTGATGACGCGCTAGACTTCACTGAGCTCGCTGATGCATTGACCCTCGACAGTTCAACAGATGTCGCTCTTGGTTCCTCAACTCTTTCTACTTCTGGAACAGGTGCTCTTTCATTTGCTTCGACTGGACAGGTTACCTTTGCGGGGAATGTGGATGCGACAAATGGTGCAGATGTTACAGGCGCATTCACCGTCTCGGGCGTGACGACGTTGGCAGGCGCTGTTGCAGCTGGTTCTACATTTTCAACAGCAGGAAATACAACGGTTGGCGGCGATCTCATAATAACGGGTGACGATCTATTCCTCACAACAAACACAGACGGATTTATCCTGGTTGCCGACGGCATCAACTATAATCCCGTCGCTGTCTCGGGGGATGTCATCCTCGCATCAAATGGAACAACCACTCTTACACCAAATGCGGCTGAGCTCGGAGCGGACACGACGGGAAACTATCTCGCCGTATTTGCCGATGCAGGAGCTGGAGATCTGACGGTTACTGGATCCGGCTCTGAATCCGCGTCAGTAACAATCGACATCACCGACGACGCGCTTGATTTCACTGAATTTGCAGACAGTCTCACGCTTGACGCCGCAACAGACATTGCCATCGGATCATCTGTACTGTCTACATCTGGAACAGGCGCACTTTCATTCGTCTCGACCGGACAGGTCACATTTGCTGGAAATGTCGATGCAAACGCTGGCGCAGACGTGACTGGTGCTCTCACTGTCTCAGGCGCATCCACATTGTCCGGTGCTGTTTCTGCTGGTTCCACACTTTCTGTAAGTGGAGCATCAACACTCTCTTCCGTGTCCGTTTCTGGAGAATCAACACTCACAGGAGCTGTCAGTACAGGCTCGACACTAAGCACGACAGGAAACACCACAGTTGGTGGTGATCTCACTGTTACTGGAGACGATCTATTCATGGCAACGAACACCTCAGGATTCATCCTTGTTGCGGACGGTACAAACTATAATCCCGTCGCAATCTCTGGTGACATCTCCTTCTCCTCAACAGGAGCAACAACGATTGACGCAAACTCAGTCGCTCTTGGAACAGATTCAACAGGAAATTATCTCGCAACGCTTTCCGACGCAGGATCTGGTGACATTTCTATTTCTGGTTCAGGGTCTGAGACGGCAGCAGTGACTGTCGATATAGTAGACGACGCGCTTGACTTCACCGAACTCGCGGACAGCCTCACGCTCGATGCTGCTACAAACATCGCTCTTGGTTCTGTCGCTCTTTCAACGTCTGGAACTGGCGCTCTCTCTTTTGCTTCGACTGGACAGGTAACGTTCGCTGGAAATGTTGACGCGAACTCCGGTCTCGACGTGACAGGAGCACTCACTGTTTCTACGACTTCAACACTGTCTGGAGCTGTCTCCGTTGGTTCGACTCTTGGTGTAACCGGTGCAACAACTCTCTCCTCCACAGCATCCGTCGCTGGCGCTCTCGCCGCAAACGGTGGCATCACCTTCGACAACTCTACTGACACGCTCGGAGCACACACACTTGCTGGAACCCTCGATGCAAATACAAACCTCCTCACGAACATCGGTGACAGCGGAACTGACTTCGTTTCTGGTGGTGGAATTACGTTTGCTGGACATGTCACACTCTCGTCAGATTCATCTGAGGGATTATCTGGTGGCGGACTTTCTGACTGTGACACCGCTTCGACATCCAAACTCATGTGGGACGCGACGACGAATAAATTTTCCTGTGGATCGGACCAGAACTCTGGATCAGCGACCGCGTTTGATGTGATCGGTGATCCATCCGGAAACGGTGCTGTCGCGATGAATGAAACCGTCCAGACCCTCGATTGGAATACCGCGTCAACTGCAGCAGCATTTGATGGTTTGACGTACACCATCACAAACGATGGTTCGACAGACGCAACATCCCAACGTCTTTTCGTTCTCCAGAATGCCAACTCCACTGGTTCAACAAACACCGAACGTCTTCTTGTTCTTGATAACGCAGACACCGACGAAGCTGTCACAACCGCCCTTGAAATTTCATCCGCGGCTGGAGCCATCACAACAGCAATCGATGCATCCGATTCTGATATCGTCACAGCACTTGCGATTGGCTCAAATGACATCACGACAACATCAACAACCATCTCTGCAACCGAACTCGATCGTCTCGACGGAAAAGACGCCGCGCTACTCGACACAAACGATGCTGTCTCGACGGCGATCACGGGAGTCGGAACACTATCGTCTATTTCTGTTTCGGGAACATCAACGCTCACAGGAGCCGTTAGTATTGGATCTACTCTTTCAACAACAGGAAATACCACCGTCGGCGGTGATGTCACGATCTCTGGCGACGATCTGTTCATGGCAACAAACACGTCAGGTTTTATCCTCGTCGCTGACGGGACAAATTATAACCCAGTGGCCATCTCTGGCGACATGACGATCTCCTCCACTGGTGCGGTGACCATTGGCTCAAACTCAATCGCTCTTGGAACAGACACGACAGGAAACTATCTCGCAACGCTTTCCGACGCAGGATCTGGGGACATCTCAATTTCTGGTTCTGGCTCCGAAACCGCCGCGGTCACGATTGACATCGTCGACGACGCGCTCGACTTCACAGAACTCGCCGACAGTCTCACACTCGATGCTGCAACAAACATCGCTCTAGGCTCCGTCGCTCTTTCAACGTCAGGAACTGGCGCTCTCTCTTTTGCATCGACTGGACAGGTAACGTTCGCTGGAAACGTTGACGCGAACTCTGGTTTCGACGTGACGGGAGCACTCACTGTCTCGACAACATCCACTCTCTCTGGTGCAGTCACTGCTGGATCTACTCTTGGCGTGACAGGCGCAACAACTCTCTCGTCTACGCTGGCAGTGGCAGGAACTTCAACACTCACGGGAGCTGTTAGTATTGGATCTACTCTTTCAACAACAGGAAACGCCACCATCGGCGGTGATGTCACGATCTCTGGTGACGACCTTTTCATGGCAACGAACACCTCAGGATTCATCCTTGTTGCGGACGGTACAAACTATAATCCCGTCGCAATCTCTGGTGACATCTCCATCTCCTCAACAGGAGCAACAACGATTGGCTCAAACTCAATCGCTCTCGGAACAGACACGACTGGAAATTATCTCGCAACGCTTTCCGACGCAGGATCTGGTGACATCTCAATTTCTGGTTCAGGATCTGAGACGGCAGCAGTGACTGTCGATATAGTCGACGACGCGCTCGACTTCACCGAACTCGCCGACAGCCTCACTCTCGACGCCGCAACCGCGATTGTCCTTGGATCCGCAACTCTGTCCACATCTGGAACTGGCGCTCTCTCTTTTGCCTCGACTGGACAGGTTACATTCGCTGGAAATGTCGACGCGAATTCTGGAGTTGATGTGACAGGTGCTCTGACCGTTTCAACGACGACTTCATTGTCAGGCGCTGTTTCTGCCGGATCTACGCTGGGAGTCACAGGTGCAACAACACTTTCGTCCACCGCCTCCGTCGCCGGTGCTCTTGCAGCTAATGGAGGCATCACCTTCGACAATTCCACCGACACACTCGGTGCCCACACCCTTTCAGGAACCCTCGATGCGAATACAAATCTCCTCACAAATATCGGTGACAGCGGAACCGACTTCGTTTCCGGTGGTGGTATCACCTTTGCTGGCCATGTCACTCTTTCGTCCGATTCTAGCGAAGGGCTTTCTGGTGGCGGACTTTCAGATTGTGATACAGCGTCATCTTCAAAACTGATGTGGGATGCATCGACGAATAAATTTTCTTGTGGATCGGACCAAACAAGTTCAACAGCGACCACCTTTGATGCTATCGGAGATCCATCTGGCAACGGTGCTGTCGCGATGGCTGAAACCGTCCAAACACTTGACTGGAACACAGCTTCAACTGCCGCGGTATTTGATGGAATGACGTACACCATCACAAACGATAGTTCTACGGATTCAACATCCCAACGTCTGTTCATTTTACAAAACGCAAACACCACAGGTTCATCCGCAACAGAACGTCTGTTTGTTCTCGATAACGCCGACACAAATGAAGCCGTCACAACCGCGCTTGAAATTTCCTCTGCCGCTGGAGCCATCACAACCGCAATCGACGCAACCGATTCTGATATCGTCACAGCGCTTGCAATTGGCTCCAATGACATTACAACCACATCAACAACCATCTCTGCAACTGAACTCGACCGTCTCGATGGAAAAGACGCCACGCTACTCGACACAAACGATGCTGTTTCAACAGCGATCACAGGACTTGGAACTCTTTCTACTCTCACAACTTCTGGCAATGCAACGATTGGTGGCGATGTTACCATCTCTGGCGACGATCTGTTCATGGCAACAAACACCTCTGGGTTCATCCTCGTTGCGGACGGAACAAACTATAATCCTGTCGCAATCTCTGGTGACATGACGATTTCTTCTGCAGGTGCTGTAACGATCGGCTCAAACTCAATCGCTCTTGGAACCGACACAACCGGCAACTATCTCGCAACACTGTCTGACGCAGGATCCGGTGACATTTCTATTTCTGGATCTGGATCTGAAACCGCCGCGGTTACCGTCGATATCGTCGACGACGCATTAGATTTCACGGAACTCGGAGACACACTCACGCTTGATGCCGCCCTCTCGATCTCGGGTAGTGCTAGTCGTACGATCGACTGGTCTAGAACTCTTACGAACGCAACTGCGGAAAACGCAATGACTATTTCTACGATTGCGACAGATACCACTTCTGCAACTTCAAGTCAGTTCGGACTGTACGTTGATAATGTTGCCTCGACCGAAGCACTAGATGCATCTATTGTCCTTGATAACTCCGATACAGATGATGTCGTTGGCACCGCGATCAAAATCATAGATGCAGGTGGAGGATTTACGAGCGTGATTGATAACGCTGGGACGCTGATTTCTGGAGCTGAGCTCAATCGCCTCGACGGAAAAGACGCCGCGCTTGTTGACCAAAATGACCTCACCGCCTCTGACGGTTCCGGAGCAACAAGTTCTGGCTCTGGACTTGAAACGGGGACAGGCGGAATCGGACTGATTCAAGGTTGTGCTGACGGAGACATTCTCACTTGGAATGACAGCTCTGCCGTGTGGCAATGCGGACCAAATGGTGCGGCAGACACTGCTACTTTTACAGATACGACGACAGAACTAGCATCCTTTACAACGGCTGCTGATATTTGGGACGGGACATTTCCAAATATCACCGTGAACACGGCAACGGCAACGGTTCTCATTGCAGTAAATATTCGTGGAACATCTGATGATGCAAACGATCAAAACCCAGTATTTACGATTCGTCGTGCGCAAAACTCAAATCCGACCTGTTCCTCAACTCAGGTCGGTGGAGAATTTGTCGGGGACTTTTTAACCGCCAACTCTGAAGATTGGGGTGCATCCGCAACGTTTGTTGATACAGGAGCATTTTCTGCAAGTGACAACGTTCGTTACACCATTTGTACAACGACAACTGGGTTAGACGATGGAAATACCGATGAAATTCGGGTGTCTCTCGTCGAGCTTGGCGCCGACCTCGCAGAAAATTATTACACCACAGATGATTCTATTGGTCCGGGGGATGTCGTTGAACTCGATCCATCCATTCCAGCTGGTGTAAAAAAAGCATCATCTCCATACAACAAAAACGTGATCGGAGTTGTTTCAACCGCCCCAGGAATTATTCTTGACGATGCGACTGGTATTGGATATGGACGCGCTGTCCCTGTTGCACTTGCTGGTCGTATTCCCGTGATGGTTTCAACGGAAAATGGTGTGGTGAAGGCTGGCGATTTACTGACGTCTTCCTCCGAGCCGGGAGTTGCCATGAAGGCAACACAAGCTGGTCAAATTATCGGTCAGGCAATGCAGGATTATGGATATAATGAAACTCAAGGTCTTATCTCGATGTTTATCAAGACCGATTTTTATAACGGGACTTCAAGCGATCAAACCACACTCGATTTGACTGATCTCGCGCTTGTTGATGGTATTACATTTCAAACAACGGGGAAATTCCTTCATGGGATTCTTGTTGACTCCATCGGATCTCTCAGTGATTTGATCGCGATTCAAAATGATACGATATTTTTTGGTCGCCCTTACTTCAATGCAGACATGGGAGGTTTCGCTCGTGTTTCTTTTGGCGACCGCATGGTTCGTGTAGAGTTTGAAGATGAATATCTCGATCAGCCAGTTGTCACTGCGAGTCTAACCATTGAATCAAGCGATGGATCGTCAGTGACCGCTCAAACAGAACAGGCTTTTTTCAACAGTGGACTTTCCTTTATCGTGACAGATAAGAACACAACAGGATTCACGATATTACTCAATCGCTCGGCGCCCGCTGACCTCCTGTTCTCATGGACAGCCTTGGCGATCCGTGATGCGAGGACGGAGTATTCGGAATCTGGAGGACATGAGGAAATTCGGCCCTCAAACGACCTTCAGGAAATAGAAGAAATTGAGAAAATCCAAGTCGTCGAGGACATTATTCCTGTCATTGCGAGTGAAACGAAGCAATCTTCTGAGTCTGAGGAGGAAATGACAGAGGAGATTGCCGCGCCTTCGGCTCGCAATGACACGGAAGAAGAGATCGACACATCCTTATCCACTGAGCTTGTCGAATCCATCGAAGTGCCGTATGTCGAAATCATCGAGACAGAAATCGTCGAATAGTCGCGTTCAAACGATCGTAATCGTGTTGCTCACTTTTGGTCTCATCGCCACATCGGTTAGCACATTTATTTTTTGGAAACAGGCGAGCAAGAACGAAGGAGAAATTGGGTTGTCGAACGGCCTTCAAGAAATTGAGAATACGGTAGATGCAGATGCATCGTTGTTGGAAGAGATTGGAAAACTCATCGTGCTTCCAACAGATGAAACACCTACCATTGGAACGATCAGTGACCCAGCAGTCCTCCGCGATCAACCCTTTTTCAAAAATGCGAAGAAGGGTGATCGACTCATCATCTATTCAAAATCGAACAAAGCAATTCTCTTCGATCCAATCGCGCATAAAATTATCGAGGTCGCTCCGTTGTCACTCACAGGTGATCCGAAACTATGATCCGAACTGTCTCACTCATGATGCTTTTCGCCTTCGTGCTTACGCCGATCGCTTTTGCGTCTGATGCGACAAGTGAAAATTTTATTGTTCGAGATGCGATTCAGTCGATCTACGGAATTTATTCTACATCCAGTTCGTTTCAACATTTTTCGTCTGGTGGTCAAACAGCAACGGGTGAACAATCAAGCACAAGTTTTGCTGGTCGAAGTGGGTTTTTAACATTTCCCTCAACAGTTGTTGAAGATATTCCGGTGGAGGAAAGTGGAACTGGTGGAGGTGGCGGTGGCGGTGGCGGCGGCGGCGGTGGCGGAGGAGGTGGCGGCGGCGGTGCAGCAGCGACAACGCGAACTTCCACATCCGTTATTTTTACAGGGAGAGCCTATCCAGGAGCGAGTGTCACTATTTTGAAAGATGCGGCTGTTGCGGCAACAACTGTCTCAGGTCCAGACGCAAAATTTACCGTCACCGTTTCAAATCTCACCGCAGGAAATTTCATTTTCTCTGTCTACGGAGAAGATGCGGACGCGCGCCGTTCAAGTTTACAAACGTTTCCCATTTCTCTGACGGGTGGAACACAGACAACGGTCAGCGGAATTTTCCTCGCGCCTTCGATCGGTGTTGATCAAGAGGCCGTTGCCCCAGGAGAAACAATTACGATTCTCGGACAAACAACACCTGATTCTGAAGTAACGATTTCCGTCCATTCCAACGTTGAATTTTTTCGAAAAACAACTTCTGACGCAGACGGAACGTATTTGTATGCGTTTGATACCACTCCACTTGAAATAGGCGAGCATCTCACGAAAGCAAAAGCAGCACTCTCAGATGAAATTAGTCCGTACGGCAACGCGATCAGTTTTCAAGTCGGAACCGAATCTCAACTTGCAACAGGTTCCGTGTGTGGTCGCGGAGATATCAACTGTGACGCGAAAATTTCTCTTCTTGATTTTTCTATTATCGCGTTTTGGTACGGACAACCGCTTTCAGAACAGATGGCGATTTACGAAAAGGAGCGGTTGAATGGCGATGGTAAAATTGATCTCATCGATTTTTCCATCATGGCTTTTTATTGGACCGGTTAACCATATCTTATGAGCACATTTTATTTCGGAGTTCAACAAGACACTCTTGCCCCCACAGGGACGTTTGACGTGGGAGTTTTTCTCGACACCGACTCGCAACTAGTGAATGCCGTGCAAGGAACTATCGTCCTTCCTGCGGTGTCTGCGGATGTGATCGGAATTCAGGATGGAAATTCCATCATTAACTTTTGGATTAAAAAACCAGAAGCAGAGTGTGCAGACATGTGCCGCATTGAATTTGCCGGTATTTTTCCGGGCGGTTTTAACGGAAGTGATGGTCCGTTGTTTAGTTTGATTCTTGAAGCAAAAAAAACAGGAACGTTCACCCTTTCAACAGAAGATGAACAGATTTTATTGCATGATGGGCTAGGAACAGCAACAGAAGTTCGCTCATCTCCTTTATCACTTGCCGTTCTGGATACAGCACCGATGACTTCCTATGTTTCTGCTGTTGATACAACACCCCCACAACCGTTCGTTCCTGTTTTAGGTTCAGATCCAGCTGTGTTTGAAGGAAAAACATTTGTGGCGTTTTCAACGACGGATAAGGAATCCGGAGTCGATCACTATGAGATTCGTGAAATTCGTGATTACGACGCCTCTTTAACGTCCGGATGGCTTGCGGTAGAGAGTCCGTACGAACTCCAAGATCAAAATTTGACGAGCACCATTGAAGTTCGCGCGGTCGACCACGCGGGAAATGTTCAAACATCGACGCTCGAGCCAATGAATCCAATTCCAATACATGAAAGCCCGTCTGTTTTCGCCATGCTTACCATCGGATTGCTTACCGGTTCTTTAGTTCTATGGATGTACCCAAGGAGGAAAAAACACTAGGAATTTTCGTCAGATTCCTAGCTACAAGATTCCTAGCTACAAGATTTCTAGCTACAAAATTCCTAGGGACTTTAGTCCCGTCCATTTTGTTGTTGATTTTTCCGTGGACAGCCTTTGCCGCCACCATGTATCCATCCCCATCAAGCGGATCAAAAACCGTCGGAGAAAGTTTTACAGTTGGCGTTTATGTTTCTAGTCCCGATCAACCTCTAAACGCTGTTTCAGGATCTCTTAGTTTTTCAACAGAACAACTCGAGGCGACAAGTGTTACAACAGGAGGCTCGATCATAGGATTATGGGTGCAAACTCCGACCTATTCAAATACAACAGGAACGGTCACCTTTGAGGGGATCGTTTTTAATCCAGGGTATACTGGCTCGGCAGGGAATTTATTTACCGTAACATTCAAACCAAAATCTGCAGGAAGCGCAAATGTTTCATTTTCGTCTGGACAGGTCCTTGCGAACGATGGACAGGGAACGAATATTTTGAAAGGTCTTGGAACAGGCACGTACACGATAAATGTTGTTTCACAAACAACATCAACAACTCCAACGGTTATCACAACACCAAAAATCACAAGCCGTCCATTGACCCAAACGACCGCAGAGGAAATTCCTGTTCCTGATCCTGTCTCGGAAGTCGTTGTTGAGGAGCTGATTGAAGTAGAAATTCCCGTCGTTCCAGAACCTGTCGTTGCCCCAACCATTCTTGTCGAGGATATCGTTGTTTCTGAATCATCTGTTTCTGTACGAGCGATTCTTTTCGCACTCACCTTATTTATCATAGCGATTTTTCTCTTTTCATCAGGAAAATTTTTTGGGAAACGTCAGCATCATCATGTGCGAGGAAAAGGAATTTCCTCCGAAGATCTTCGTGACATTCATAAGCGTTTCGAAGTTCTGCATCGCGACTTACGCCTCGCTCGTCCACTGACAAAAACAGAAGATCACCTGATCAAAAAAATCCGCAAAGATCTAGAAGCAACCGAGCAAGCGGTTTTAGAAGATATTTTATGAAGAAGTCAAGATTAGGGGTGGTTGTCGGTATCCTGTTTTTATTTGGTGCACTGATTCCACAACTGCACGCATCTGCCGCTACTCTAAATGTTTCTCCTACAACGGGAAACTACACGGTAGGCTCGACGATCGCCCTAACGGTTTCTGTTTCATCTGACACGGCGATCAATGCGATATCTGGCACGCTTTCATTCTCAGAAGATATTTTGGCCGTGACAAGTATTTCAAACGCGTCATCTATTTTGACGCTTTGGATGCAGGAACCAACCTATTCGAACAGCACAGGAAAAATTAATTTTGAAGGAATCTTATTTTCTCCCGGATTTACAGGTTCGGGCGGAAATGTGTTTACGGTTTCATTTCAAACAGTCGCTTCTGGAATTGCACGTGTGACATTTGATCACGGTTCGATTCTTGTCAATGACGGCACTGGTTCAAATATTGCCACAGCGCTCGGAGGCGCGTTATTTACGGTCGCAACGTCCACAGCTTCTACACCTTCTACAATTTCTACACCTTCTACATCCTCTCTCTCCACCTCTGTCCCATCCGCTCCACAGGTCACCTCATCAACACACCCGGATGAAACACAACGGTATCCTTTCGCCGACCCAGTATTTTCTTGGGATCTTCCGCTTGATATCACGGATGTCAATATTTTCGGTGATCATAATCCGACAACCGATCCTGGAACAAAATCTGACGGATTATTTTATCGATACACCTATCATGACGTCGAGGATGGTCAATGGTATTTTCATATTCGACTAAAAAATTCCGCGGGGTGGGGACCAACAACACATTTTGCATTTAACATTGGTCCAGAAGAAGTTTTGGCACCCATCGAGGTTGTTCCAGAAACGATGGAGCTGATTCTACCTGTCGTAGAAACACAACCTCAGGATTTCAAAATACCAATTCAGAGCGATCCTGCCATTGTCGGTTTCCCAACCGCCGTGGAAGCGTTACGTGTTTCAACGCTCAACATGGCTCTCATTGCATTGTGTGGAGGAATCATGATTTTACTCAGTTTGTTTGCTCTCGCAGGCGCAACACGTCATCGTCATGGATTGGTTCGGGCGGATCTGAAGACCTCACACGATCAGTTTCATCAAGCATTTGCTTTGTTGCGTAAGGATTTAGAAGTTCGTCTTTCCGATCTAAAAACAAAATCAACCCATCAGAAATTGACGACAAAAGAAAAGCAAGAACAAAAAACGTTGCAACTTTCTCTCAAACGAGTAGAATCTACTCTTGAAAAGGAGTTGACTCGTCTTTCAAAACGAATTTTATAATCTATGTTTTTCTCCATGCTCTTGACCGTTGTTGGATTGATGCTTTTTGAAACAATCTCAAGTATTGATAATGCGATCATCAATGCAGAAGTGTTGCATACGATGGGAAAGAAAGCACGCAAGTGGTTTTTGTTTTGGGGAATCTTGTTTGCCGTATTCATCGTCCGCGGAATTCTTCCGTGGCTTATTGTGTATATCGTTAACCCTTCTCTTGGGGTTATCGGTTCACTCACCGCGACATTTTCAAACGATCCGCACGTGATTGAAGCGATTGAGGCCTCTGCCCCAATTTTGCTTGCAGGTGGCGGAGTTTTTCTTGTTTTTCTGTTTTTTCATTGGCTATTCCTTGAGAAAAAAACGTTTGGGCTCCTTGGAGAAGAGTTTCTTCAACGTCAAGGTGTTTGGTTTTATGCGATTGTTTCTATTCTTCTCGCGTTTATTGTCTGGAATGCAATCGATACAAATCCAATGATGGCGTTTGGAGCCGTCGTAGGTTCGACCGCATTTTTTATCACCCATGGATTCAAACAAAACGCAGAACAGGCTGAACAACAGATGCTTTCTGGGTCATCAAACATGAGTGACATTGCAAAAATCATGTATCTTGAAATTATCGACATGACATTTTCGATCGATGGCGTCCTCGGTGCATTTGCCTTCACCCTTTCTGTTCCACTTATTTTGCTAGGAAATGGACTCGGGGCAATCGTTGTTCGTCAACTTACCATCGGTAACATCGATCGTATTAAGAAATATGTTTTTCTAAAAAATGGCGCGATGTATTCCGTTCTCGTTTTGGGAACCATCATGCTCCTCGACGCATTCGGATTCCACATCCCACACTGGCTCTCCCCAGTCGTCACCTTCACCGTCATCGGATATTTTTTGTGGAAATCGGTACAGCGTGTTAAAATGTCAAAAGGAATTTAGGGATTAGAATATAGAATAGAGTCACTTTCTCTAAATCCTAAATTTCAAACCCTAGATTCTCCATATCCATTTTATAATATGCCCACACCAATAAAACCTTCATCAGGATCACAAACAAACATCTCTCTTTGGCCGAAATGGAATGACAACAAACCATTTGCCCTTGCCTTGCTTCTTGCTCTCTCATTTTTTATCGTGTTTCTCATGGTGAAAACAGGACAGTCTCTTCGTTTAACAGCTGAAATAGGTAAACCAGAGCCGTTTGAACATCAAATCACGATCGATGGTCAAGGGAAGGTGATGGGAACACCTGACATCGCAACCGTGAGTATGGGGGTGGAGACAAAAGGTGAAACGGTCGCGGGAGCGCAACAACAAAACAGTGACACCATGAACACGCTTGTGAACCGACTGATTGCGACAGGGATCATGGAAGACGATATTCAAACAGCGAATTACAACGTGTATGAGAATAATGTCTATAACACAGAAACGGAAATGTACGAAGAAAGTGGATGGGTGGTCAGTCAAAACGTGACGGTAAAAGTTCGCGATACTTCTCGCATTTCAACAGTCCTCGATACCGCAGGAAAAAATGGGGCGACAAATATTTCTGGACCAAATTTTACGATCGATGATCCGTCTGTTTTGAAAGATGCCGCACGAGGAAAGGCAATTACGGATGCGTCTGAAAAAGCTCAAGCACTTGCAAAGACACTTGGAGTACGCTTAAAAAAAGTGGTTGGATATAGCGAGTGGTCTGATAGTAGCTATCCGACTCCGTATTACGATTATGTCCGTTCTGACATGATGGGAATGGGTGGAGGAGCACCAGATGTATATGCAGGATCAAATGAAGTGACGCTTAACGTCTCGATTACTTATCAACTGGCAGACTAAACAAAAATCCTCCGGCAGATTCCGGAGGATTTTTGTTTATTACGCCGCTTCCTCAGCGGCTGGCATTTCGATTGGCTCATCCGATTCTTCGTCATCCATTGGAAATACTTCTTCAAGGGAATCTTCTGGGCTAGGCTTGATGTCGACAATTTGTATCCCTTTGTCGTCTGGGTGAATATCTACTGTAATCTGTCCCGTGGCTGGGTTCTCGTTATCTTGAAACTCAGGAGGACCGTTTTTGCTCAGTTCCCACGGCGGCTCTGGAGCGTCGAACGGAGATTTAGGTTGACCTGGTGGTACCTCACGAAGGTTCATATGATCGGTGGACAGATGTCCATTAAAAATGATGGATAAAGTTTACCACCTCGTCACACGTTTGACGATAAAAAAACTCGCCTGTCAAGACCGTCGAAGGGCTATGAGGCGAGAGAGGTGAGGAATGCGCGAGTGACATCGATGTTGCCCTGTCGGTCGAAGTGGAATCGTCGGTCGCTCGTGCTGACTACGTAAGCGATGGCAGGGGAGTAGGACACGTTATACGCTTCATTGAATCCCTGGGTCTTTGACCAGCCATCCCGAAAGAGGTTCGGTCCACTGGGAGAATGGAAAGCATTTTGTTGTGTCACGGCGACGAACTCAATACCGGATGATTCGACATTACTTTTGACTTGGAGCACCACTCCACAGGACCCATCGCCAAATGGAACGATCCAGTCAACTCCGAACAGGAGATCTTCTTCTGTCGTCGGGAAACGAATTGTGTATCCGGTTTTGACGACAAGGGTGGCCACATGAGCTTCCGAAAGGGCACCGGCAAGCGCATGGTGAAGGAACGGCTCATGAGCAGCATCAACGGTGCTGAAAACGCGAAAGAAATCTTCTTGACGTAGGTGCAGAAACGCCCGAGTAATGTACTTCAGCCCTGTCGATGCAATGCGTGCTGAATCGATCACCTCGAATCGTCCATTGGCATGCTGACGTGCCGAAGCAACTCCTGTGAGGAATGCTCCACGACGTAGGTGGGTCATGGCAGGATGTGAGTCGTCCTCGACCTCGCGAACGGTCATCAGAGCGTTTCCCTGAAAGGTACGGCCAGCGAAGTAGTCAGTCATGACCGTTCGCAGAGCTCTGACAGGGAGTAAATCCTTTTCTCCTTCTTGAAGAATGAGTTGATCATGGGTGAGACGAAACAGTTCCAAACTATCCGTCCACCCCACTACATCGGCAAAGGTAATAGAAGTCATTTCTCCATCCGTTAAGTTGAAATTGAACATCAGACGGACACTGAGCGTACCTCGAAACTCACCCCCTGTCAAGCAATTCCGGCTCTTAGAGCCGGAATGACCCAATGTTTACAGTGGTCGCCCGGCTCTTAGAGCCGGGCGCTCAATCCACGTGTACTTTTCTCGACGAGTTCCTCCAACAAAGTTCATGTCGCGGGATGCGGACACAAACGCTGAAAGTTGCTCTACGGTTACGAGTAGATTGTCATTCATAAAAAAAATCATAAACCCCTTCCGTACTCCAAGCTGTGGATGATTCCAAAACCCCCTCATTTGGGGCTCATGTTGCATTGGAATCGAAAACCCATTTGGGGCTCATTTTGTATTGGGACAAGACTGCGTGTTGACTCGTTCATAATATTTTGATACTATCATTGCGTTTCTGGAATGTATCCAGGACAAAGAGAGGAGACAATGGGAAACTCTAGACTGTTCCGTTTGCACGTTTTCGTTGATCAGAGCAATGTGAATCCGATCACGATCGTGACGGAGCCGAAAATCGCAGGGCAGTCTCTTGCGGAATTGACGGGAATGCTGGCGCATGTTCGACGTGATCTGAAGGACGGGTGCTATATGCTTTCGTACTCGCGTGACGAAGGTTTCAAAGGAGACGGACCAGACGTTTGGTCATGCAACAAGATCAACGGGTTGCTCGCTGAACTGGTCGACATGCTCTTTGCAGAACTCGTTCGCAGTATCGAGGGGATTCCTTCAACGGATCAGGAAGTGATTCAGTGGGGAAGTGATCAGGTTCTAGGTTTCCTGATTGGACATGAACAATTTGTTCAGTTGTTCAGACCTGGTTCTGTTGCGATTGTCTCGCGTCTGACGAAACATCCATTTAAGGATCAAAAGCCGATCATGGTACTCATCGACCGAACGATCACTGGTCCGTTCGACGAATGGGTGCTGAGCTATTTTGAAAATGTTCTTCGTCGATTGACGCCACAGATTGAGCGTCGAGCGTCACAGTTGTTCTTGAACTATCTGCAGAGCAAAGGGATGGTGACTCCACAAATTCGCGAAGGTCTATCCGTCTTCCACTAGCCGAGGGTTAACCTTTGGCTTTTTTTGATAGCACAATCAACTGTCCACAAGCAGCAGCGATATCATCTCCCATGGTTTTTCGACGTGTCGCGGTGACGTCTGCTTTTTCTAAAATGGAAATAAATTTTGCAATCTGATTGTCTTCGCTTCGCGAAAATTCACAATCGGTCAAGTTGTATGGAATGAGATTACATCGGACGTTTCCAATCGAGTGAACGAATGCGGCGAGTGCATGCGCGTGTTCGTCGGTGTCGTTGATGTTTTTCAGCATCACGTACTCAAACGTCAGATGATGACGACGGTTTCCAAGGATGCTCAAGTAACGTCGCGCCCAGTCTTGCAGTTTTGGAAGAAAATCATCGTACGATGTTGGCACGATCTGTTTGCGCGTTTCGGCAATTGCAGAGTGAAGCGAGACAGCGAGGCGAACGTGTGGCCAGTCTTTGTCGGTCAGGATTTGTTCGAGACGGGGAAGCACTCCGACCGTTGAAACCGTGATGCGTGTTTTTCCAATGTCGGTATTGGCAAGCCATGTGTTGAGCGTTGCTTTGACATTTTCGTAATTCGCAAGTGGTTCACCCATGCCCATGAAAACGATGTTGCTGATCCGTTTCATGTTCCTAGGGACTTTAGTCCCGTCCGTCTCGGACTGGACTCCCACCGACGCTAAAGCTTTGGTGGGTAAAAAAGTGGCTAGGAAGTAGTTCCAGAATCGGTACTGATCCACAATCTCATCGGTCGTGAGCGATCGCTTCAGGCCCATTTTTCCTGTGGCACAAAACCCACAGCGCATGGCGCAACCGACCTGTGAGGAAACGCAAATCGTCCAATCGCCGCGTGCGTTCTCCATGAGAACAGATTCGACGATTTGACCATCAGATAACTCAAGTAATGCTTTGTGTGTATCTTTTTTTGCACTGACCATGATTTGTGTTGCCTTCACCGACATAAACGGAATGTCCACAAGGCCCGCTCGCATTTTTTTTGAAAGCGAAGTGATGCCATCCCAAGACACAATGGTCGGAACGAAAAACGCCTGCTCAATCTGTTTCCAGCGGTAAGCAGGCGTGTCGGGAAATAATTGGCTGAACTGCTCCTTGCGCATACGCGAGGTGGTCACTAAGAGTCGGTCGAAAGTGACCGGCTCTTAGTGACTTTGGGTCTTAGCGGCACTCGCCTTTGATCCAACTTTTGTTGCGGTGGATCCTGCTTTCGTGAGACGAATTGCTTTTGCTTTGCGTTGATCAGCAAGATTGACCTGTCGGTCCTTCTTCCACATTAATCGAATTTTTTTTCTCATTCCCATAAATGTTTGAAAGATTCAAGAGCCAAGATCGATTTATGCTGAAAGGATACTAGAAACGTGGTATAGTGTCAATGATCTATGGACCTGTTTGATCCAACAACAATTCTGCTCGGAATTGCGATGGTAACTCTTACTGCATCTACCACGCTTTCCTTGCTCGTCCATCACCACTCGCCGATCGCGCGCGTGCTTTTCGGAACGCTCGCCATTTCGTTTTTTGCCCTGCTTGGAATCGTCCTCGTCGATCTGTTTGGTGTCGGTATTCAAACGATTGTAACAGAACAATCCGCGGTTCTCTCTCTTGCAGCGGCAACACACCGACGCTTGCTCATCATGCTCCCTATTCTCCTCGTCGGAACGTCCTTGTTCGTCCTTTCAGTCTATCTCGAACGTATCGCTGAAAAACATGCACGCGATTATCGAAACACCGTTGCCGTTGCAAGTGGAATCTCACTCATTGCAATTATCGTTATAGCCATCGAGGCAATGCTTTAAAATATGTTCCCATTCAAACAACGCATCCACGAATCCATTGCCGTCGCCGCACTCGTTGCTGCTTCTGCCGCGTTGCACGCAGGATGGATTCTCAATCTCATTTGGTATCGATCCAATCTTGTTGATTCGCTCGGTTCTTTGTATTTGTTTGTTGTCTCTGTGTATGCGATCATTTTTTTCTTTTCTCTTGCATGGTGTAAAGGACGTGATTGTAGCGACCATCGCGATAGGGCCTATCACACCTTTCTCATCTCCGCGCTTATCTTTATTGCCATGACGCTTCCGATCGTGTACGGTTTCTCGGTATGAATATTACGACTCGCAAAGCAAACATTTTAGAGGAAAAATCAGACGTTCTCATTGTCAGTCAGTTTCTTGACACAAAGTTGAGCGGAACATCGGCGATGGTGAATAAAGCGTTGGACGGTCTCATCGAAACGATTTGTAAGGAGGAAGGATTCAAGCCAAAACTTGGGTCTGTTTTGATGATTCGAACGAGCGGTTTATTGAACGCAAAGCGTGTGGTTCTCCTTGGGCTCGGAGAAAAGAAAAAATTTACTGATGAAAAAGCGCGGGAGGCAGGAGCAAGTGCCTTGAAGGCGGTAAAATCTGTCAAAGTAAAATCTGTGGTGTGTGATTTGTTTGGATCTGCGCATGCAATCATTGAAGGGATTCGATTGGCGGATTACTCTTTTGGAAGATATAAAAAGGATGAAGATAATTCATCACCGAAGATGTTCGAACTGGTTACCGACGATGCACGCCTTGCTCGGATAGCGGGGGAGCAATTGGTTCGCGCGAATCTGGAGGCGGATGGCACGATTCTTGCACGAGATCTTGTCAATACTCCTGCCGCGCACATGCGACCGGAGGATTTGGTTGAATCTGCACGAACGATCGCGAAAGGGAAAGGTTCGATCAAGCTCAAAGTTTTTGGTCGTGATCAGCTTGCAAAGATGGGTTGTGGTGGTTTGCTAGGAATTGCACAAGGGTCAGAGCACGAGCCGTTTTTGGTGCACATGGTTTATAGACCAAAGGGAACGAAAGGTCCTGAGGTTCGGAGGGTCGGAGGGAAAGGCATAAGGCGGATCGCGCTTGTTGGAAAGGCCGTGACGTTTGATTCTGGTGGACTTTCACTCAAACCAGCAAACTCAATGGAAACGATGAAATGTGATATGGCTGGGGCGGCGGCTGTGCTTGGGGTTTTTTCTGTGATCGATAAACTAGCACCAGACGCCGAAGTTCACGGAATTTTCGGCGCCGTGGAAAACATGCCTTCAGGCAAGGCAATTCGTCCAGGAGATGTTGTTACGATCATGAATGGCAAAACAATTGAAATTAAAAACACCGATGCCGAAGGTCGTGTGACACTTGCAGATACACTCACGTACGCAACAAAACAAAAACCAGATGTGATTATTGATCTCGCCACGCTGACAGGAGCGTGTGTTATCGCTCTTGGTGAAGAGTTCACAGGACTCATGACAAACAATCCCGCTCTCGGAAGAAAAGTTCTCGCCGCTGCTGCCGAAGCGGGCGAGAACATGTGGGAGCTTCCATTGCCAGAGCAGTATAAAGAACTGATCAAAACCGACATTGCAGATTACAAAAATGATGCTCCACGATGGGGCGGTTCGCTTACCGCTGGACTACTCCTTCAAGAATTCGTCGCCGGAATTCCTTGGGTCCATCTCGACATCGCTGGTCCTGCTTTTGCAGAAAAACAAATCAACGCATACACGCCAAAAGGAGGCACGGGTCACGGGGTCAGGACGTTGATTGAGTACTTGAGGTCCCTGTAGGGAGTAGTGTGTAGCGTTTAGCGTTTAGATTTCTTCAATTTTATGATGGAAACCTTGAAAAAATTTCGCAAACTTGTTTTGGTTTGTACCAATGAACGTGTGGACGGGACGGAATGTTGTGCTCAGAAAAATGCCGTTGAACTTCATAAGAAAATTAAAGAAGCGGTCAAAGCGGTTACGACAGACGTCCGTGTTGCCAAATCTGGTTGCCTCGATAACTGCACAACAGGCGCTACGGTCGTAATCATGCCAGACAACATCTGGCTCGGGCAAGTAACAGAGGAGGATATTCCAGAGATTGTTTCTCGGATTACTGGACGCGATTAAAATCGCTAGGAATTTAGCTATTTATTCAAAGCCACTTTAGTGGCGTCAAGTCCTATGACCGTAACTGTCTATTCAACCCCGACCTGCCCGTATTGCAAACTCGTAAAAAAATTTCTTGCCGAGCATAAGGTGAAATTCACTGATATCGACGTTTCCGCTGACAGCGAATCAGCAGATAGAATGATTAAAAAAACTGGCCAAATGGGTGTGCCTGTGATTGAGATTGGAGATGAGATTATTGTTGGGTATGATGAAAAGAAAATGAAAAAAATATTTGGAGTGTAACGACATGTGAAAATAAATCGGATTCAGAATTCGCTTCTTCCTGAAAAATCCGCTGACAGCCTGCCAAGTTCCTAAAGAGAGTTCCGTTCCCGACTGTGTTGGGATGAAAGGGCGCTCTCACGACGGACTTCCGTCGCACGATTTCAGATCCGTTCGTGCGGCCGTCTGGTATAACTGTCACGGTGTGCCTTTTCACCCGCAGGGGAACGTTTCCCCCAAATGTGACAGTTGACGCTTCCGGCGGGCGGTGCGAGCGCTCGCGGAAGTGGATCGTGTTGTGAGAAGTTGGTTTGTTTGGAAGGGTGCCTTTGTCAAGCGTCTTTTTTGTTTTTTACGCTTTACCTAGCGTTTTTTCGCCTGTACTCCACTCAACTGGACATAGTTCGCCGGACTGCAAAGCTTTGAGGACGCGGAGAGTTTCCGAGACAGAACGACCGACAGAGCCTGAGGAGACGAGGGCGTAGCGGACGACACCGCTTGGGTCGATGATGAATGTTCCGCGTTCGGCGAGTCCGTCCGCTGGATTGTACACGTCGTATGCTTCGCTGATCGAATGGGTGTTGTCAGCGAGGATCGGGTAATCGACTTCAGGCAAGTCGCGTTCAAACCAATTTTTGTGGCTCCATTCTGAATCGGTTGATGCCGCGAGAATATCGGCGTTCAGAGCTGTGAACTCAGCACGGTGTGTAGAAAATCCTTTGAGCTCTGTTGGGCAGATGAAGGTGAAATCGCGTGGATAAAAAAAGAACACGAGCCATTTGCCAGCGTAATCAGACAAACTCACGGTCGTGAAACCGTCTGTTCCTTTTTTATAAGCCGTCACGGTTGTGAAATTTGGCGCAGGTTGAGAGATGCGGATCATAAGATAGTAGTGAGTAGCGTGTAGCGTGTAGTGAGTAGCGTGTAGTGAGTAGCGTGTAGGAAAAATATCTACACGCTAAACGCTACACGCTACACGCTACTCACTCAGCTTTAGATTAAAGACGGGAAGAGACGACATCCCAGTCAATCGCGTTCATGAATGCTTCGATGTAGTCCGCGCGTTTGATGCCGTAGTCGGTCATGTAGGCGTGTTCGAAAACGTCCATGACAAGAATTGGTGTGCAACCAGCGAGATGTCCGACGTCGTGTTCGTTGATCCAGACGTTGAAGAGATTGCCAGATTGTCGATCGAGATATAAGACGACCCAGCCGATTCCACGCATCGCTCCGACGGCCTTGAATCCATTTAGAAGTGGAGCAATCTGATCAGGAGCCGATCCAGCCCCGCCATTTTTCATGTTTTCAAAATACAGTTCATGCAATCGCATTCCATTAAATTCCCATCCAAGACGTCGGCCAGGATCTCCCTGTTCGAGGAGAGTATTCACATTTTTGACGTATCCTTGATAGAGCGTGAAATGATTTTTCAGCATGATTTCGCTGAATCCAGGTGTGCCGATGAGCGCATCGAAATTTTTTGGTTCGAAAGGCATAGGAGATTGTATTCCTACTGATTTACGCTATCATGTTACTCGACCCGTATGAAACGTACAACTGGCTTCTTGATTGCAGGGGGATTAGGGTGCGCCGTTGCTTTGATGCTGTACGGGATGCATTGGTATTTTCGAATTCCAGTTACTGAACTGGGAGAGGAAGGAGATGAAGGTTCTGAGGTTCTGATGTTCAGAGAGTTAGATATGATTCCGACAGGAATGATCGCTGGGGCGGTGCCTTCGATTGATGCTCCTCAGTTTGAATCCGTTGGAGCGGCAGATGTCTATTTAAAAGATGATGGGTTTGGATTGGATGTCGAGGTGGGAGGGAAGCATCGTTTTTATCCGTATCAGTTGCTCGTGTGGCACCAAGTGGTGAACGATCTGTTCGACGATCGACTACTCACCGTGACCTATTCTCCGCTGACTTTTACGGGATTGGTATTTGATCTGAGCGACATGAGTGAAGGATCAATTTTTCATGTTTCAGAAAATATCTGGAACAATAATCTTCTCATGATTGATACAAAGACGAGTTCAATCTGGAGCCAGATTCTTGGTCGAGCAGTCTCAGGTGAATCCGACGGACAGTTTCGTACACGCTATCCGTCCTCCGTCATGACGTGGAGTGTATGGAAATCGAGCTATCCAAAAGGACAGGTGTTGTCGCGCGAGACGGGAGCAGATCGTGACTACACACGCGATCCGTATGACAACTATTTATCCACTCAGGCGATCTGGTACCCGCTGACAGCCTACGATGACCGATTACCAGCGAAAACGA
The DNA here is from genome assembly GCA_964471375.1 of uncultured Gammaproteobacteria bacterium. Taxonomy (GTDB): domain Bacteria; phylum Patescibacteriota; class Patescibacteriia; order UBA9934; family GWF2-40-263; genus YC12-FULL-57-11. The sequence continues at coordinate 5,996 of CAYYFM010000073.1, read as the reverse complement.
TTGTGTATGGATTGACGATAGGTGATACAAGATATGTTTATCCACTTGACCGTCTGATAAAAGCAGAGGAGATCAAAGAAAATGTAGGAGGCACATCGTTTGTTGTCAGGTATAATGGAGATCTTGAAGCTGTAGAGGCGTATCAACAGGAAGATGAAAAGGATGGTGAACGCCTTGCCGTAGAGCCATCATTCTGGTTTCTCGAAGCCGCTGCATTTGAAAGGATCGTGCTGTACGAACTCCCCTAATTCCTATTCCTATTCCTATTCCTATTCCTATTCCTATTCCTATTCCTATTCCTAGCCACTTTAGTGGCGTCCAGTCCTGACGGGACTAAAGTCCCTATGAACAATACTCTCTACATCGTCGCAACTCCAATTGGGAACCTGTCAGACATAACCGAGCGCGCGAAAGCAACGCTTGGGTTGGTTGATGCGATTTTGTGTGAGGACACGCGCGTGACTTCCAAGTTACTAGCGGTATATGGAATTCGACGGACGCTTGTTGCATACCATCAACACTCTGATACAAAGCGAACGAACGAAATTCTTGCGATGTTGCGAGAAGGGAAATCGCTTGCACTTGTGACGGATGCTGGAACTCCTGGAATTTCTGATCCTGGTGGGATGCTTGTGGAGGCGGTTGTTCGCGAGTTTGGATCAGATGTCGCGATCGTCCCCATTCCAGGTCCGAGTGCAGTCATTGCGGCACTTTCTGTGTCTGGATTTCCGTCTGATGAATTTATCTTTCTTGGTTTTCCGCCACACAAGAAAGGGAGACAGACATTTTTCAAAAAGGTGGCGGCTATTGAGAGTACCGTTGTGATGTATGAGAGCACCCATCGTATTTTGAAGACGTTGGGGGAAATAGAAGGGGCGATGAGGGGTGGTGACAGAAAACTTGTTGTCTGTCGGGAGCTTACTAAGTTCTATGAAACGATTTATCGCGGAACAGCCGCAGATGTGACAGAACAGCTCAAATCGACTAGCATAAAGGGTGAATTTGTAATTGTGCTCGCGCCGAACGCCACTCCCACCAAAGCTTTAGCGTCGGTGGGTAAAAAAGTGGCTAGGAATTCAAAGGGACTTTAGTCCCGTCAGGACTGGACGCCACTAAAGTGGCTAGGAATTCAGAGGGACTTTAGTCCCGTCCGTAATCGTATGTCCTACTACTACATAACCACCACTCTCCCTTACGTCAACGCCGATCCGCATATCGGACATGCTCTTGAGATCGTTCAGGCGGACGCGATCGCACGTTATCGTCGCCTTTTGGGTGACGAGGTGATTTTTAATACAGGAACGGATGAGCACGGAATGAAAATTTGGAACAATGCTGTGGAAGCGGGTCTTGATCCAAAAACGTATTGCGATCAGTACGCCGCAAGGTTTGATGGACTAAAACAGGCACTCAATTTGACGTACACGAATTTTATTCGGACGACAGATGAGCATCATGTTGCAGCAGCACAGACATTCTGGAAACGATGCTCAGATGCGGGAGACATTTACAAAAAAACATATCAGATAAAATATTGCGTTGGGTGCGAGTTGGAGAAGACGGATTCAGAACTAGAGAATGGTGTTTGTCCGATCCATCCAAAAATGATACTCGAACAGATTGACGAAGAAAATTATTTTTTTCGTTGGTCAAAATACCAGCAAGCCTTGCTCGAACACTACGCGGCGCATCCGGATTTTGTCGTTCCAGAAAATCGTCTGACAGAAATCCGAAATTTTGTAGCCGGAGGATTACAAGATTTCAGTATCTCACGACTCAAATCAAAAATGCCATGGGGTGTTGCAGTTCCAGATGACAACGAGCAGGTTATGTATGTCTGGTTTGACGCGCTCGTGACTTATATTTCCACGTTGGGTTGGCCTGATGAGACGAGTTTGTTTACGACGGTTTGGCCTGGAGTGCAAGTTGCTGGAAAAGACAATCTTCGTCAGCAATCCGCGATGTGGCAGGGGATGTTGTTATCCGCTGGTCTTCCGCTTTCAAAACAAATTTTTATCCACGGATTTATTACAGCCGAAGGACAGAAAATGTCGAAGTCACTCGGCAATGTCGTGAACCCGTATGATCTCGTGTCAGAATTTGGAACAGATGCGACGCGCTACTATTTACTCGGATCCATTCCTGCCTATGACGATGGAGATTTTTCGCGCGCGACTTTTTCTGCGGTGTATGCATCGAAGCTTGCGAACGGAGTTGGAAATTTAACCGCACGTGTGACAACGATGATTGGAAAGTATTGTGATGGCCGAGTTCCTGAGCGTGCGGATGATCGATTTGATACGCCGACATTTTGGAAAAAATATCAGTCTGCTCTGGACCGTTATCGTTTTGATGAAGCCGTCCGTGCGATCGAAGATCTCGTTGCCGCGTGCAATAAATCGATCGACGACGAAGCGCCATGGAAAGCGGTGAAAGAAGGTCGCGACGTCGCACCATTCTTGTACCAACTCATCGAAGCACTCCGTCATATCGCGATCGGACTTCTGCCAATTATTCCATCAGCCGCAGAAAAAATCTTAGCGGATCTATCTGTGGATCTGTCTACCATTCAACTCCCATCCGCATCCGCTTGGGGTCAATTGGCAACTGGTGGTAAGATAATAAAAGGAGAATCTCTATTTCCAAGGCTCTCCGAACCTAAAAACCTCCGAACCTAAAAACCTAAGAACCTAAACAGCTAAGCGCGCACTATGCCTCTCGTCGACATTATCTTGATAGCAATCGTTGGCCTCTTTGTCCTGTTCGGACTCTTTTTCGGTCTTGTCCACACGCTTGGGAGCCTCATTGGAACAATTCTCGGAATCGTCGTCACCACTCGTCTTATCGATCCAGCCTTTGAAAAGCTCGGCTTTCTATTTGGCGATGGTGGACTTGGAAAGGTCATTCTTTTCATCATCATCTTCTTGCTGATCTCGAGGTTGGTCGGATTATTGTTTTGGGTGATTGAGCGCGTCCTCGGTGTGTTCGCCATGATCCCATTTGCAAGCTCGATAAACCGTCTGCTCGGAGGTGTGTTTGGATTTGTCGAAGGAGTTCTCGTCGTCGGCGTGGTGTTGTTTTTCGCTCTGCAATACCTCCCTGACACCGCAGTAAAAGCCGCACTCGAACAATCGAGTGTCGCAGATTATCTCATCGCCACGATGGCCGCGATTCAAGTATTGTTCCCAGAAGCGGTAAGAATCGTAAAGTGATCTATGCTTATCGACACGCATTGCCACGTTCACTTCAACGCTTACCACGACGACATGGATGATGTGATTCTTCGCACCCTAAAAAAGGGTGTGTTTATGATTACGGTTGGGACGCAGACAACCACGAGTGCGAATGGGTTGAAGGTTGCAGAGCGATACGATGGAGTGTGGGCGACCGTTGGATTGCATCCAAATCATTTGTGCGAGCAGGAGTTTGTGGATGAGAATGAGATAGATACGGAAAAAGAGCCACAGGAGCCAAAAGAGCCAGAGGGGCCAAAGGATGAGGAGGAGGTGGATTTCACAGCGACTTTAGTCGCGTCTGATCCGGACGCGACTAAAGTCGCTGTGAATAGGGTGAAGACTCGTTGCGAGACATTTGATCATGACTACTATCTAAGCTTGGCGCGGCATCCGAAGTGTGTGGCGATTGGAGAGTGTGGACTTGATTACTACCGGTTGCCGGAGCATCTCGACCGTGATGATCTGATCGCGAAGCAGAAGGAAACCGTCCGTGCTCATTTTGATTTGGCAAGCGAAGTTGGATTGCCTGTGGTGATTCATTGTCGTGACGCTCATGCAGATCAACTCACGATCATCCGTGAATACGTTCAAGCAGGGAAGTTGCAACGCCGTGGAGTTGTGCACTGTTTTACAGGAACGCTTGATCAGGCAAACGCGTACGTCGAGCTTGGATTTCTAATATCGTTTACAGGCGTGATCACCTTTCCGCCAAGAAAAAGTGATTTCCCAGGGACTTTAGTCCCGTCAGAAGCTGACACGGACGCGACTAAAGTCGCTGGGAATAGAGTTCTGTCTCCTCTCCAACAGGTCGTCCGCGACCTCCCTCTCGAACACATCATGATCGAAACTGACTCTCCTTATTTAACCCCTGTTCCACATCGCGGAGAACGCAACGAACCGTGGATGGTGGAATTCGTCGCACAAAAAATTTCTGAATTGAAAGGAATTTCCGTTCAAGAAGTCGCACGTGTGACGACAGAGAATGCAAAACGGTTATTTGGGATATAAAAAACGAGCGACACACGATGGTGTCGCTCAGGAGATCTGTCCGCCTAGTCTTTACTCGGCCGGCGGAGCAGACTCGCCGTTGGGAGCTTTGTCCGCTTTTGGCAGATCCTTCTTGATCGCTTCGATCTTTTCCCGCTCCTCAGCGAGTTCGATCGCTCGGTCGATCGCCGCAGTGAACAGCGGCAATTGCACGCTTGCCGCCGATACCAGCGTCTTGATCAATGCCGGAGGAGTGTTGACCTTCGTCAGCCGTCCCTGTAGCTGGTCTGGGTGCTTCTGCACCACGATCTTCTTTCTCACCGCGCGCAGGGCCTTGAGCGGCGTGTCGCTGGTGACGCTGAATTCCTTCAGTTGTTCCCAGACGTTTCGCAGCTTGTTTCCGATGACGAACTCGTCCGGCCCAGGTTCGACCTTTTCGCCTTGGATTTCGATTTCGGCCGCATCAACCGCGGCTTCGACATCGACCTTTCCGACCTGCGGAAGCGGAATCAGACCGATCATTCCGCCACGTTCGATGAACGCGTACCGCTCCTGCTTCGTGAAGTCAAGCACGGGGTGCAAGGCTACGATGACTTTTCCGGACGGATGGATCGCCTTGGCCTCGATCTGGCCCTTCCGACGCCGGCTGAGTCCCGGGTACAGCGTGTAGTCCGATACGATGTCGCCCGGAATCCACCAGCCTTCTTTCGCCGCCTTTGCGAAGTCGTAGGGGAGGAATCGTCCCATGATTTTGTCGCCGTACCGGTTGTACTCCCATGCGACCACGCCATCGATCGGTCGGCTGACAGGGATCTTCGGCTTTCCATCGTCCCCGTACGTGTGCAACACGTCGGCAGGAATCACCTCGACTGCGCCTTCGCTGTCGAGCGGAACGGTTTCGCCGTTCTCATCCTGACGACTCCAGGCCACGACTGCCGCGATCTTGAAGGAAACGACCAAGTCGCCCCTGCCACCTTTCTTGACTCCCTTCATGCCAGCGGCCTTGGGAGAGAGTGGCATCACGACCTCTTCTTTGTCGCTCGGCCGGAAGATCAGACCGGTGACGACTTCGACGGACGGATGCTTTTCATCCCCGATCCGCGCCGGATCTACGGCAATCCGCAAATCCTCGAACATGGCGAGGTGCGACACGATCCTCAAGTCTCGCGCAAGGGCGAGACCACTTTTGCGCTTTGCTTCAGCATCAACACGATTGGGCTGACCCATGACTTTTCTCCTTGGAAAACGTTCTCTCCGACCAGCAGAATTGCCGATGTTCGAGCTAGTAAACTAACAAGAAAATGGCATTTTGTCAAGCCAAGCTGATTTATCGAATGAAAATTGAAGAAATTAAAGGGAAATTGGATAAATTAACGTTTGGGTGGATTGACAAACCGGTCAAAAACATGTATCGTAACTCCCTGACTTCGAATGTTCGGAGGCAGAACAATTTTAGAACGGAGTTCTCATGAGTCTCGAAACTACGATGAATGCCGTTGCGATTGCAGCGGTGAGTGGAACGGCCATCAAGGTAGAGGATGTTCCTGACATTCAGGACAAGCCGATTTTTGGCCTAACTGGAGATGTGAGTACATTTGCGGAACCACTTCTCGTCGCACTTAATGGCGCAGGTGCTGATGAGGAGAAAACAGGTCGCATCATGACGATCATGAATATGGTCGACACGATCGCGGAGGATGCCAAGAAAAAGAAGCGTCCGATCGGTTGGTTGAAAAAGGAAATTCTGGATCTTCCAGAGGAGGAGAAGATTCC